>DASWVQ010000089.1:0-2347 GCA_036401195.1 Gemmatimonadaceae bacterium | reverse complement strand
GCGGAACAGGCCCTTCGCCCGGCTCAGGGCGTTCGGCACGACGCGTTGCGCTTTACCGAACGCTTCGAGTGCCCCAACGACGGCACCCGCGCGCCGGCGCCCACCCCGCAGCTCTTCTCCTTCAACTCCCCGCGCGGCGCCTGCGGCACCTGCAACGGCTTCGGCGCGGTGCTCGAGTACGACGAGGCGCTCATCGTCCCCTACCCCGAGCGCACCTTGCGCGAGGGCGCCATCGATCCGTGGACGATGCCGCGCTACGAGAACAAGCGCCGCGCCCTCGCCGAGTTCGCGAAGAAGGAGGGGATCGCCATGGACACGCCATGGCGCAAGCTCCCGGCGAAGCAGCGCGAGCTGCTCCTGCGCGCCAAGGCGAAGGGATTCAAGGGGATCTTCCCCTTCCTCGTGGACCTCGAGGAGAAGCGCTACAAGCAGTACATCCGCGTCTTCCTCCGGCAGTACCAGTCGGCGAACGAGTGCCCCGCCTGCCACGGCACCAAGCTGCAGGCCGAGTCGCTGATGGTGCGCGTGGCGGGGAAGAACATCGGCGAGGTGGCCGACCTCCCGGTGAACCAGCTCGCCGACTGGCTCGAGGCGCTCCCGCTCTCCCCCTTCGAGGCGAAGATCGCGGAGACAGTGCTGAAGGAGGCGCGGAGCCGCACCCGCTTCCTCTGCGACGTGGGGCTCACCTACCTCACGATGAACCGCGCGACGCGTACGCTGTCCGGCGGCGAGGCGCAGCGCATCGGCCTCGCCAACTCGCTGGGATCCTCGCTCGTGGACACGCTCTACGTGCTCGACGAGCCGTCGATCGGGCTGCACCCGCGCGACACCGACCGGCTCCTGCGCCTGCTGCATCGCCTGCGCGACGCGGGGAACACGGTAATCGTGGTCGAGCACGACCCGGAGACGATCCGCGCCGCCGACTACATGGTGGAGCTGGGGCCCGGCGCCGGGGAGAAGGGGGGACAGCTCGTCTTCGCCGGCCCCATGTCGCGGGTGAGCGAGAGCCCACTCACCGGCCAGTACCTCACCGGCGCGCGCGAGATTCCCCTGCCCGAGTCGCGGCGCCGGCTCGGGCCGCAGTGGATCACCCTCACCGGCGCGCGCGAGCACAACCTCCAGGGGGTCGACGTGCGCATCCCCCTCGGCGCCGTCACCGCCGTCACCGGCGTCTCCGGCTCGGGGAAGAGCACCCTCGTGCACGACGTGCTGCTCCGCGCGCTCGAGCAGAAGCTGCACGGCGAGCATTCGGCGAAGCAGCACCTGGGGGAGAAGGTGGGCGCCTACGACACCCTCACCGGGTGGGAGGCGATCGAGGACGTGGTGGCGATCGACCAGAGCCCCATCGGCAAGTCGCCCCGGTCGAATCCCGTCACGTATGTGAAGGCCTTCGACGAGATCCGCCGCATCTTCGCCGACGCCCCACTCGCGCGGCAGCGCGGCTACACCGCCGGCACCTTCTCCTTCAACATGGCGGGGGGGCGCTGCGACCACTGCGAGGGGGCGGGCTACCTCGAGGTGGAGATGGTGTTCATGGCCGATGTGTTCGTCCCCTGCGACCAGTGCGGGGGGAAGCGCTTCAAGCCCGAGGTGCTCGAGGTGCTGGTGCGCGGCAAGAGCATCTACGACGTGCTCGACCTCACCATCGACGAGGCGATCCGCTTCTTCCCCCGCGAGGAGAAGCTGGGCCAGGCGCTCTGGCAGCTGCAGCAGGTGGGGCTCGGCTACCTGCGGCTCGGGCAGCCGGCGACGACGCTCTCCGGCGGCGAGGCGCAGCGCCTCAAGGTGGCGCGCGAGCTCGCGCTGGCCGGAAAGAAGGGGGGGAAGAAGCTCTACCTGATGGACGAGCCCACCACCGGGCTGCACCTGGAGGACATCCGCCGCTTGGCGACGGTGTTCGACCGGCTCGTGGACCACGGGCACACCGTGCTCCTCATCGAGCACAACCTGGACGTGATCAAGCTGGCGGACTGGGTGATCGACCTGGGGCCCGATGGCGGGATCGGCGGGGGGCAGCTCGTGGCGGCCGGTCGCCCGGAAGAGGTGGCGCAGGTGGCGGGGTCGCACACCGGGCACTGGCTGCGCACCTTGCTGCCGGCGGTCGCCACCCCCGCGGGGGGGAGCCGGGGCAAGGCCACGCAAGTGCGGGCGTCGTAAGCGGTTGGCGCCTCCCGTCCCGGCGGGGAGGGGGGCTTCCACCCAGCCGTTTTCCCGGTTATAATTCTGGACTCGCGGGTAACCGCGGGGACAATTCCCGGATAGCTCAGTTGGTAGAGCAGCTGACTGTTAATCAGCGGGTCACAGGTTCGAGTCCTGTTCCGGGAGCTCCAGCATCGCGAAAGGCCCG
>DASWVQ010000088.1:0-2344 GCA_036401195.1 Gemmatimonadaceae bacterium | reverse complement strand
GCCTGGTCCATCACCCGCGCCACGCCGCCGAGGAACGACCCGATCCGCGAGGGCCAGTCGATCGCCTGCATGACCTCGGCCGCACCGAGGGAGCGCATGATCGGCCCGCGGAGCCGGAGCGCGATCGGCGTCGCGAAGTCGACCGCGTTGAAGTGCGTGTCGTAGCGGAAGCCCAGCCCCTCGATGAGCGACGCGGTGCGCGCGAAGTACACCAGGTCGCTCGGCAGCTGCACCGGCGCCTCGAACATCGCCTGCATCACCTCGTCGGCGAGGATGTGCTGGATCCGCTCCTCGGTGGTCGCGTGCATCGTGGCGAGGGCGAGGAGCTGCGACACCAGCGCCTCGATGGACGCGTCGTCCGCCTCGGGGAGGATGATCCCCAGCTTGCGGAAGCCGCGCACGATCGCTGGCGGGTCGCGGCGGATGGAGGCGAAGACGGTGCGCACGAGGTCGAGCCGCAGCTCGCGCGGCACCCGCACCACCATCCCGAAGTCGAGGATGACGAGGCGCCCCTCCGCGTCGACCAGCAGGTTCCCCGGGTGGGGATCGGCGTGGAAGAGGCCGTCCACGAGCATCATCTGGAGGTACGCCTCGATCACCGTGCGAAGCAGCGCCGTGGGGCGGACCCGGCCCTGCGCGACCCATTCCTCGAGGCGATCCACGCGGCGCCCCTCGATGTACTCGAGGACGAGCACGTGCTGCCGGGTGAGGTCGGCCACCACCGAGGGCACGCGCACCCCGCGATGTCCCGCGAAGTTGGCGCGCACCTCGGCGGCGAACGCCCCCTCCTTCCGGAAGTCCATCTCGTCCCAGATGCGCAGCGAGAACTCGCCGATCACCGCCTGGAGCGCGACCACGTGGCGATTGGGCCACAGCCGGTGCACCACCCGGAGGATGCGCGTGGCGGCGGCGATGTCGGCGGCTACCAGCCGCTCCACCCCCGGGCGCAGCACCTTGACCGCGACCTCCGCTCCCGCATGGCGGGCGCGGTGCACCTGGCCGAGCGAGGCGGCGGCAAGGGGCACCTGGTCGATCTCCTGGAAGATCTCCGCGGCGGGGGCGCCGTAGCTGGCCTCGATCACCCGCTCGACCTGCGCCCACGGGATCGGCGGCACCTGGTCGGTGAGGGTGCCGAGGGCGGAGAGGTAGGGCTCGGGGACCACGTCGGCGCGCGAGGCGAAGACCTGCGCGAGCTTCACGAAGGTGGGGCCGAGGACGGCCAGCGCGTGCACCAGCGCCTCCGCGCGCCGCCGGTGGAACTCGGCGGTGCGCCGGACGGGCGCGCCCCACGCGATCCACCGGCGCTGGTCGCGCAGGAGGGAGATCACGAGGGGAAGGAGGCGGAAGCTGATGACGGCGGTGCGCATGCGCGGCTCGATGCGAGGGGCCCGGGCGCAGTCGCCGGGCCAACCTGAATCATACCTCATCGCCTCGACAGGGTTCCCTCGAGCGTTCCCTTGGCGGCCCACATGAACGGCCGACGAAGCGGGTCGAGCGGATCGAGCGGAAGAGGCAACACCCATCAACTATTCGGGGTTGACGTTACCGCTCGATCCGCTGGACCCGCTTCGTCGTCAGTACGAGCCGTTGACGTTCAGGCGCGCGCGAGGAGCGCCCCGGCGTAATCCACGCCGCGCGCGGTCCGGGAGCCGTGCCAGGAGAGGAGCTCCCCGTCGGCGAGGACGAACCGCTCGACCGGGAGCCCGGTGGCCGCGGCCAGCTCGGCGGCATGCGTCGCGGTGAAGGGGAAGGGCTCGCTGGAGAGGAACACGCGGTCGGGCGCGGCGTCGCGGAGCGCCTCCGCGGTGACCGTCGGATAGCGCTCCGCGGCGCCGGCGAGGACGTTCTCACCGCCCGCCAATCCCAGCATCGCGCTCACGAAGGTGTCGTCACTCACCGCCATCCAGGGGTCGCGCCAGATGAGGTACGCGTAGCGCACCGGCGCGCGCCGCGCGGCGGCGGCCGCGACGCGGGCGGCGCGGGCCTCGATGTCGGCGGCAATGCGCTCCCCCTCGGCGGCGCGCCCGAGCACCGCGGCGATGTCGCGCACCATCGCGGCCGTGCCGGCCACGTCGCGGGGAAAGCTCACGTGGCAGCGGATCCCCGCGCCCTCGAGCGCCTCCCAGTCCTCGCGGCGGTTCTCCTCCTCGTTCAGGAGCACGAGGTCGGGGGCCAGCTCGAGGATGCGGGGGATCTTCGGATTCTTGGTGCCGCCCACGCGTTCCACCTGGTCCACGAGCCCTTCGGGGTGGACGCAGAACCGGGTGCGCCCCACGAGTTCCGCGCCGCGGCCGAGGTCGAAGACCAGCTCGGTGAGGGAGGGGCAGAGGGAGACGAGGCGCAT
>DASWVQ010000087.1:0-1963 GCA_036401195.1 Gemmatimonadaceae bacterium | reverse complement strand
CGCCCGCTGCTCCGCGTTGGAGGTCACGTCCTCCAGCACCGTGATCGGCATGCGCTGCGACACGCCGCTCCGCTTGTCCACGCGGCGGTCGCGCCGCGCCTCGAAGGCGATGCGCTCGATCACCTCCGCCACGAAGTCGGGCACGCGCACCTCGGCGCCGTCGCGCGCCACCCACGCCTCCTGCGCAGTGATCGCCATCCCCAGCGCCACCGTGGCCGGGTAGTGCGTCACGATCTCGCTCCCGATCCGGTCCTTGAGCGGGGTGATGATCTTCCCGCGTGCGGTGTAGTCCTCGGGATTGGCGGTGAAGCAGATCTGCACGTCCAGGGCGAGGCGCACCGGGTAACCTTTGATCTGCACGTCGCCCTCCTGCATGATGTTGAACAGCCCCACCTGCACCTTGCCCGCGAGGTCGGGGAGCTCGTTCAGCGCGAAGATGCCGCGGTTCGCACGCGGGAGCATGCCGTAGTGGATCGTGAGCTCGTCGGAGAGGAGGTGCCCGCCGCGCGCCGCCTTGATCGGGTCCACGTCGCCGATCAGGTCCGCGATGGTCACGTCGGGGGTCGCGAGCTTCTCCACGTAGCGGTGCGAGCGATCGACCCAGGTGATCGGCGTGTCCTCTCCCGCCTCCTCGATCAGCAGCCGCGCGTACTTCGAGATGGGGGCGAAGGGATCGTCGTTCACCTCGCTCCCCGCGACGATGGGGATGGCGTCGTCGAGCAGCGTGACGAGGGCGCGCAGGATCCGCGACTTGGCCTGCCCGCGGAGGCCGAGGAGGATGAAGTTGTGGCGCGAGAGGACGGCGTTCACGACCTCGGGCATGACGGTGTCCTCGTACCCGAGCACCCCCTCGAACAGGGGCGCGCCCCGCCCCCCGCCCGCGCGCAGGCGGGCGATGAGGTTCCGGCGCATCTCGTCCTTCACGGAGCGGTGGATGTGCTCCGGGGCGCCGAAGGGGGAGCGGCGCAGGGCGCCGAGGGTCTCGGGGTACGTCGTGGACACGCAGTGCCGCCTGGGAGCAGGGAAGGGGCGCGGCCGCCCGTCCGGGGGGAGGGGCGGGGGCCATGCCGAATGCTATGAACCATCGCGGGGCGCAGGAAGCTGGCGGGGGCCCGCGCCACGGCTCCCTCGCCGGGCGACCGGGGGAAATCCCGCAGGGAGCGGGCCGCAAACAGATGGCGCCGCCCGGGGCGCCCCCCCGCCGCGACGGTCCGCCGCCGCGCCTCCCCGAGGGTCCGGCGCGCAGGTTGCAACCCCCCTTGGCGGCCCCGGCTGGCCGAGGGGAGGCAAATCCTGAACGCCCTAGGGTTTGTGCAGTCTTGACACGCCCCCCGGCCGACGTAGCTTTCCGTCCGCTCCGAGCACCGGACCCACGGTTGCGCGGATCGACGCGATCCTCACAGACCCCATCAGGAGATTTACATGAAGCGCCTGGCCCTTGTCGCCGCCGTGCTCGCGGTTGCCGCCTGCTCGTCCGAGAAGACCGAGACCACCGATACCGCCGCCGCCCCGGCGATGGCCCCGGCCCCCGCGGCCGCCCCGGCCCCGATGGACTCCGGCATGACCATGGACACGACGGCCAAGACCGACACCACGAAGGCCGACACGACCAAGAAGTAAGCTGTCGCGTTCGCGACGAACTCGAAGGGCGCGACCTCACGGTCGCGCCCTTTGTGCATTCAGCCCGACGGGAGATGGAAGGGGTTGGCGGTCACTGACGGCTGACCACTGAACGCTCCCCACTGCTTACGGTGTTGACGTTCACCTCAACACCGTGCGCAGTCGGCAGCCGTCAGCACTCAGCAGGGCGCCAACGCCCGCTTCACCGATGCCGCCGCCACCACTGGAAGGCGTCCGGCACCCCCACCTCGGGCACCACCGCGGGATTCCAGCCGAGCACCGCCCGCGCCTTTTCCGAGTCGAAGGGATTGTCGCGCGTGATGAACTCGAGCTGCGCGGAGTT
>DASWVQ010000086.1:0-6488 GCA_036401195.1 Gemmatimonadaceae bacterium | reverse complement strand
CGGGTCATCTGGATCCAGGTGTCGTACATCCGCCGCCCCACCACCCCGTAGACCGTGAGGCCCTTGAAGATCACCTCGGTCGCGAAGTTCACGTCCATCGGCTTCGCCGGGATCCCGAGCATCTGCACCCGCCCCCCCACGCGCGCCAGCTCGAACGCCTGGTGGATCGCGGCCGGCACCCCGGACATCTCGAGCACCACGTCCACGCCGAGGCCGTCGGTGACCTGCATCACGCGCTCGCGCGCCTGGTCCGGGGTGACCGTGCTGTGCGCCCCCATCGTGCGCGCCAGCTCGAGCCGCTTCGGGTTCACGTCCGAGGCGACGATGTGCGACGCCCCCGCCGCCTTGCAGACCCCGATCGCGAAGCAGCCGATCGGGCCGCAGCCGGTGACCAGCACCGTCGCCCCCGGGATCTCGGCGGTGAGCGCCGTGTGGAAGGCGTTCCCCATCGGGTCGTGGATCCCGCCGATGTCGAAGGAGACGTCGTCGTCGAGGTGCCAGACGTTCCCCGCCGGCATGGCGATGTACTCGGCGAAGCACCCGTCGCGGTCCACCCCGATGATCTTCGTGTGCGGGCAGACGTGGGCGTTCCCGGTGCGGCAGAGGAGGCAGCGGCCGTCCACGATGTGCCCCTCGGCGGTCACGCGGTCCCCCTCGCGGACGTCGGTCACCAGCTTCCCCACCTGGACCACCTCCCCCGCGAACTCGTGGCCCACCACGATCGGCGGCTTCACCCGCCCCTGCGCCCAGGGGTCCCACTCGTAGATGTGGACGTCGGTGCCGCAGACGCCCGCGCGCCGCACGCGGATCAGCACCTCGTCGTCGCGGATCGTCGGGATGGGCACGTCGCGCAGCTCGAAGCCGGGACCCGCCGTCGCCTTCACTAGCGCCTTCACGTTGCTGTCCTCGCTGAGGAATTGAGTCGCGGAGATATGTGGAATTGATCGCGTGCAGCGCGGCCGGATCACGGCGCGCATCGAAACCTCGCCACACCGGAAACGGGGGGGAAGGGCACCCGCAGGTGGACCCGGAACGGAAGCTGCAAGTGGCAAAGTGGCGGCGCACTATTGCGTGCGCATCGCGCCATTCCTATATTCGCGCACGGATAGGAGAGCAAGTCACACGAGGAATTGCGTGGGTCGAAAACGACACGCTGGAAACCACACCTCGATTCACCTGGCCGCGGGCGGCGACAGCGCCCGCGCGATCGGTCGCCCCGCGACCGGCGCTCTCTCTTCCCCGCTGGCGCGCATTCCCTCCCTCCGCGCCGCTGCAATCGCCCCACCGATGCACCCTGCCAGGCGCCACTCCGCGCCCGGCGTTGCTGCCTTCTCGCGGGCCCTGTTGTCGCCCGCGAGCCCCATCTATCCGGCGTCCATGGGCGCCGGGTAGCGGTGGGAGCGCCTCGGCGCTCCCCTCCGTCTCGCCGGTCCACCGGGGGCCCGGTCGAGAGAACACCACTCCATTTCATGGAGAGTTCGACAATGGCTGCTAAGAAGAGTGCCCGTAAGGCCGCGAAGAAGACGGCGAAGAAGGGCTCGGCCCGCAAGTCGACCGCGAAGCGCACGGCGAAGTCCGGCGCCAAGAAGTCGGCCCGCAAGAGCTCCGCTCGCAAGAGCACGGCGAAGAAGGCCGGTCGCAAGACCGCCAAGAAGGCCGCCCGCAAGTCCGCGGCGAAGAAGTAAGGCACTTCGGCAGGTAAAGAGGCCGGCGCGCGAGCGCCGGCCTCTCTTGCTTCCCCCCCCCGCGACGCCCGTCGTCCGTCGAAAGTCGCTCGTCGTCAGTCGTCGTCGTCGCTCTTCCCCCCCCCGGCGCTACCGCGCGTACCGCGCCGTCGCCAGCTCCACGATCCGCGCGACCAGCGCCTCGTACCCGAGCCCCGCCGCCCCCGCCGCCATCGCGAACTCCGCCGAGCGCTCCAGGTAGCAGTTCGGGTTCACCTCGATCACGTACACCTCGCCGGCCGCGTTCACCCGCAGGTCCACCCGCGCGTAGTCGCGCAGCCGGAGCGCCTCGAAGCAATCCACCGCGGTCGTCCGCAGCCGCTCCGCCAATTCCGGCGCGAGCCCCCCCGCCACCTCCGATCGCGTCCCGGCATACTCAGCGCCTCCCGGCGGTGCATCGCCCTCCGGGCCCGTGCCGTGCCCCGCCGCCCCGCCGTTGTCCGTGCCCGAGTGGGCATCGGGGCCGCTCGCGTCACTCCCGTCCCCCCACTTCGCCTCCCACGACGCGATGCGCGGCGCCCCCTCGGGAAAACCCTCGAAGCGCAGCTCCACCGGCGGGAGCGCCTCCGGGTGCGCATTCCCCAGCACGCCGACGTAGAACTCCCGCCCCTCCACGAACTCCTCCACGAGTACCGGCTGCCGGAACTCCCCGTGCAGCGCGTGCATCCGCTCGAGCAGCCCCTGGAGGTCCCGCACCACCGCGTCGCGCCCGATCCCGATCGAGGCATCCTCCTGCGGCGGCTTCACGATCACCGGGAAGCGCAGCGAGCCCGCCCACTCCACCGAGCCGCGGAAGGTGGTCGCGAACTCCGGCGACCGGATCCCGTGGAAGCCCAGCACCTTCTTCGAGAGCACCTTGTCCCCGGCGAGCAGCAGCCCCGCCGGACTCGATCCCGTGTACCGCAGGCCGACCAGGTTCAGCAGCCCCGCCACGCTCGACTCGAGCGCGCTCCGCCCGTCGAAGGATTCCGCCATGTTGAACACGAGCGCGGGATCGGCCGCACGCAGCGCCCCCACGAGCGCCCCCACGTCGGGGCCCGCGACCACGCGCGTGGTCTCGTGCCCCGCCTCCCGCAGCGCCCCCTCCACCTGCGCGAGCACCGGGTCTTCCGGCGGTCCCGCCGCGTCGGGAGTGAAGAGGATCGTGATGCGCACCGTCAGCCCTCCCGCGCCGCGCGCGCGGCATCGCCGGGGCCCGGCGCGCGCGTGTAGCGATGGTTCATGAGCACCGTCGTCGCGAACGCGGTCAGCTCCACGAGCGTGGCCGCCTCGAGCCCCGCGATGCGCAGCTGCAGCGCCGCTGCACGATCGGCCAGCCCGCGGATCAGTGATCGCGCCAGCGCCGGCGACTCACCTGTCCAGTGGGACAGCCGCGCCACGATCTCACCCTCGTGCCGCGCGAGGAAGTCCGTCGCCGCCTCCCCCGCCGGCGCGTCCCCTGCCGTCGCGAAGATCGTCCGCAGGTCGGCGTCGAAGAGGGAGAGCTCCTCCAGCGGCAGCCGCTCGTCGAGTGCGTCGTAGTGCTCCGCGATGGTGTAGTGCATCGCCTCCACCGGCAGGTCGTCGTCCCCTGGCTCGGGGGCCGCCGGCGCCTGCGCGCCCACCTCGCGCATCACCCGATCCACCCACTCGAGCTTCGCCAGCGCGGGCCACCCGGCGTACGCCGCGCGCCAGTCGAGGCCCGGGGTGAGCCACACCGCGAAGGTCTCGGCGAAGTCCTCGTCGGGGTGCTTCTGCGCGTACCATCCCAGGATGTGGCGCACGTGCGCGCGCGAGAACGGGTCCACGCGGAAGCGGTCCTGGTACGGGCGTCCCCACGCGCCGAAGGTCGCCTCCCAGTCCGGGCGCGCATGCAGCCGGTACGCGTAGTTGATCGCGTGTCCCGCCTCGTGGCGGAGGTAGCGCATCGACTCCGGCACATCTTCCACCCCCGCGGCATGCTCCGCTTCGATGCGCGCGAGGCGCGCGTCGGCCAGGTAGAAGGGGACCCCGATCAGCGGCGTCCCATCGGGACATCCCCACTCGTCGCTCAGGTACACGGGCGGGTGGTAGCGCACGCCGCGCGCGTCGAGCTCCGCGTGCAGCTGCTGCACCAGCCGCTCCAGCGGTGACCCGCGCACGGCGAGCCCCAGCTCCGAGATGCGCCGCCCCAGCAGCGCCTCCCGCTCCACGGCCCATCCCGCGTCCGCGTCGTTCGCGTGCATGCGGGCCCGGCGGGCAAGATCCCGGCCGCCCGGCGCGGTTGGACCGTTCGTCGCGCGGGCCGGCGCATCGATCCCACCATGCGGGAACGAAAAAAGAGCCGACGCGTGCGGCGTCGGCTCTTCCAGGCGCGGCCAGGCGCGGCCAGGCGCGGGCTCAGTGCGCCGCGGCCAGGAGCTCGGCGGGTTCGTCCTCCGGAGCGGGGCCGTACTCGTACGCGGAGAAGACCGGCGGAAGGGTGACCGTCCGCCCCTGGGAGATCACGATCCCCACCGGCTCGGTGGGCACCGCCCGCTCGCGGCGGCTCGGCTGCTTGGCGCTCATCTATATGAAGGGTCTGGCGTCGGGAGAAAGGGGCAGCGCCGACGACGAGAACGGGTCGCCGCCGGCGCTGCGGACGCCGGCTTGAAGTCCGGAGTCGAACGCCAGCATTAGCACCGATGATGCCAGCAATCACTTGCATCTCAAGTCGCTGCTACGCAACGAGTTGAGTCAGGCGATGCCAGTGATGGAAGTCTCGGTTGTCGTAATCCGACACAGGGCGGATCCGCTCACCTGTGTCGGTCCGACACGTCGCTTCAGGAGATCTTGCGCGCCATGAAGGTGTCGGCGAGCTCGCCCACCGAGCGCTCGACCGACACGTCCCACCCGCGGTACTTCGACATGAGCTCGTCGAGGTTCACGCGGGCCACGTCGTCGTCGGAGGCCTTCACGAGGTGCACCCCGCCATCGGCGGTGGCGCGCTGCAGCGCCTCGATCGCGCGGGCGCGGGCCTTGGGGGAGAGGTCGGCGAGGGCGTGGGCCGCGCACACCACGGCGACCAGCTTGCTCGCGGGGACCCAGGTGCTCAGGTCGGCCAGCGCGACGTGGACGCGCTCGCCCAGCCCCACCTCCTCGGCGGCGTCGATGACCCGCTGGATCGAGTCCTCCTCCGACCCGATCGCCGTCACCTCGCAGCCGTTGGCCGCCAGGTACAGCGCCGACCGCTCGGCCTCCACGCCGGCGAGGAGCACGTGGCCTTCCGGCGAGGGATGCACCGCGCGCACGATGGCGTCGTCGGGGCGAAGCCCCCAGCGTTCGGGGCGGCGCAGCTCGGCCATCACCTTCACCCGGCGGCGGCGCCAGGTGCTGTACGCGGGAAGTCGCAGCCGTCGCGCGATGAGGCGGTCCACTTCCTCGCAGAGGAGCAGCTCCGTGAGCGCGAACTGCTGCTCGGAGGCGAGGTTGCGGGCGGCTTCGTCGCCGATGGAGAGGAGCGCGCTCCGGGAGATCGATTCCTTGTAGTTCTCGATCTCGTCCTCGAGGTACAACTCGTACTCGCGGCGAAGAGAGCGCTGGGGGCGTGACGCCATGGGCTCCGGTGCGACAGGATGGAGCTAAACTAGGGCGTCAGCCCGGGCGCGCAAGGTGCGATATCACACAACGTTGCGTCCGGCGATCCCCCGCGGCGCTTGAGCCCCGCGGCTGCGCCAGCGAGCTTGCGGGATGCCCGAGCTTCCTGAAGTCGAGCGCGCGGCCGGCGTGCTGCGCGCGGCAGTCACCGGCCGGCGCATCACGGCCCTGCGCGTGCTGCATCCCGCGCAGCGCAAGCGGCTGCGCCGGGGCGACCTCACGGCCGTCGCCGGCCACCGCGTCACCCGCGTGGAGCGCCGCGGGAAGCACCAGCTCCTGCACCTCGACGACGGCGCGACGGTGCACGTGCACTTCCGCATGACCGGTGACTGGGAGGTCGTCGGCGCACGGGAGGCGCTCCCGCGGCACACCCGCGCGGTGCTCGACCTCGACGATGGCAGCCACGTCGCCCTCGTCGACATGCGTGCCCTCGCGACGCTGGAGGTCCATCCGCCGCACGCGCCGCCCATCCTCGACATCGGGCCCGACGCCGCCGACGACGCCCTCACCCCCGCGCAGCTGCACGCGGCGCTCGCGACGCGCCGCCTCGCCATCAAGCAGGCGCTGCTCGACCAGCGCGTGCTCGCCGGCGTGGGGAACATCTACGCCGCCGAGTCCCTCTGGCGCGCGAAAGTCGATCCCCGCCGCCCCGCGAATGCGATCACCCGCGCCGAGTCGGGGCGGCTGCTGCGCGCGCTCCGCTTCGTGCTCCGGCGCGCGAGCGGCACCCGCTACTACGCGCGCGAGGGCGACGACGCCCCCGATCGCTTCGACGTGTACGGCAAGGCGGGCGAGCCCTGCCCGCGCTGCGGGACGGCGATCGCCCGCACCGTGCAGGGCGGGCGCAGCACGTATTTCTGTCCGCGCTGCCAGTCATCCTGAGCGCCGCGACGGATCCGGCGCGGCGCGCCGCGGCCGGTCCCGTCGGCGGCGCCTCCGGGTGACGACACCCGCTAGTCCATCGCCTCGAGCAATGCGCCCTTGATGTACCCCGTCTCCGGGATGGTGAGGATCTCGGGATGATCGAGCGGCTGGCCGCGCACCTCGCGCAGGGCGATGCGGCGGCCCGAGTCGGCGGCGGCATCGTGCAGCATCTCGAGGAAGAGCGGCTTCGTGAGGTGGAAGGAGCAGCTCGCGGTGAAGAGCAGCCCGCCGCGCGACAGGAGCCGC
>DASWVQ010000085.1:0-6576 GCA_036401195.1 Gemmatimonadaceae bacterium | reverse complement strand
CGTCCTCCAGCCCCACGGCTTCGTGCCGTCGCGCCTTCACCCGCGCCAGCGCCCCCTCCACGTCCACGTCCGCGGGGTCGGCGGCGGCGCCCACGGCCTCGCCCCCCACCGCGTGCAGCGAGCGCACGAGCGCGGCGTCGGCCGGGTGCGCGTCGAGCCAGGCCGCGACGGCGCGGGACTCGGCGGCGTCGCCCTCCCCCGCCAGGAAGCGCGCGAGGGCCTCCCAGTCGGGGGGGAGGCTCTCGTCACCAGGGTTCGTGGGCCGGTCGTCGCTGCGCATACCTGGAGAACACGGAATCGGGGCGGGACCCCTATTTCGCTCCCGCGGCAGGGGACCGAGGTTATACATACTCCCGCGGTGCTTCCCCCGGAACCCACGCCGCACTCGATGCGCCCCCCCCTGCCGCCCGGGCCCCGCCCAGACGACGCGCCAGACAACGCGCCAGACGACCCAGCGCTGCTCGACGCGCTGCGCCGGGGCGACGAGGCGGCCTTCGACCGGGCCTTCCGCGCCTGGTACCCGCGGATGGTGGGCGCGGCGAACGCCATGCTGCGCGACCTCGCGGTGGCGGAGGAGATCGCGCAGGACGTGATGTTCGAGCTGTGGCGCCGGCGGGAGCAGTTTCCTCCGGACACGGCGCTGCGTTCCTATGCCTTTCGCGCGGTGCGCAACCGGGCGCTGAACCACGCGCGACACCTGCGCGTGGAGCGCGACGGGGCACGCGTCGCCGCGCAGGAGGAAGCGCAGGAGCCACTGGCGCCCTCGGAGCTCGTGTCGGCGGAGCTGGAGGCGGCGATCGTGGGCGCGGTGGAGGCATTGCCGCCCCGCTGCCGCGAGGTGTTCGAGCTGAGCCGGGTGAAGGGATTGCGATACGCGGAGATTGCCGAGGCGATGGGGCTGAGCGTGAAGACGGTGGACGCGCAGATGGGCAAGGCGTTGCGCATCATGCGCGAGCGCCTTGCCCCGTGGCTCCCGGGAGGGGAGCGGCTCTAGCCGTCGGCGACTACTGGCAGGTGAGCACTCCGCGCGGCAGCGCCCGGATGCAGGTCTTCGTGACCCCGTTCTCGGTGATGGTGATCTTCGCGGTGGCGGTGCCGTCGTACGTCACCACCTCTCGACGCGAGACTTCCTGCGCGGCCGCGCCAGCGTAGGTGAGCGTCACCTTCATGGAGCGCACCACCGTGCCCGCCGTGGGGTAGGTGGGCGCGGTCGTGGAGATGGGGACGACCACACCCTTGGTCGTATCGCCCGCCACCCGCACCACGGTGAAGGCCCCACGGCTCGAGGTGCCGGTGGTGGTCTCGGTCCCCGCCGAGGTGCCGTTCACCGTGCGCTGCGTGCTGCCGCTGGCCAATCCGGTCACGGTGCGGTCACTCGCGTTGTTCACGCTGGTGGACGCCGACACGATCGAGGCGGTGTCGCCGAACAGTCGACCGAAGCCATGTTCGCCGTCGCGGTCCATGTTCATGCCGCCCCGCCCGTGCCCGCGCTCGCGGCGCGCGCTGTCGGGCGTGAGGGTGACCGTCCCGCTCACCGCGACCTTCACGTTCACGGTATTGGTCGTGGCGGAATCGAAGGCCTGCTGCACCGCCCCCGCAGCGTTCGCGTAGGCGATCGACTTCACCACCGCGAGCCCGTTCTGCAGGGTGACGGTGGCGCACTCGAGGCGCCCGGTGGCGGCGTTGAAGGTGCCGGCGCAGGCCGGGGCGCCGAAGGGCCCCCGATGGCCGCCCATCCCACCGAAGCCGATCCCGCCGAGGAATTCCTCACCCAGCCCCCCGCCCATCAGTCCCCCCGCGCCCGGGCCGCGGCCCTCGCGTCCCCCGCCCATCCAGCCGGTGCTGCCCCCGGCCTGCATGGCGCCGGTGCCGACGTAGCTGCTGTTGAGGTCTGCCGTGGCGACCGGCGCCGCGGTGAAGGCGGCGGTGAGGTCCCGGCTCGTCGTCGCGCCGGGATTCGTGCCCAGGTCCGCGCACGCGACGCTCCCCAGGAGCGCGGCCGCGGCCACCGACCAGTGAGTGATGCGCATGAGTCTCTCCTCTTCCGCACGACCCCGGGGTGGTTCGCGACCCATTCGCGACCCCGCCTCGCGGATTTTCGTGCTCGAAAGAGGAACACGGCAGCCTCCCGCCACCCTTACGAACGAACCACGCCCGGCAATCCCCCCGGATCCGGCGCGATTCAGCGTGACGGAAGGTCTGCCGCCCCCTGACTCCCCCCACCCCACCCCCAGTCGATCTCCAGGAACATGGCGAACGCCGGATTGCGCAGCGCGTGGAGCCGCGCCCGGTCGGCGGAATCGCGGCGCGCGTGCCCATCGAGCGCCCGGAAGGTGATCTCCACCCCCTCGAATCGCGCGCGCAGCGCCCCCTCGAACGCCGCCTCGCTCTCGCGCAGGACCCGCTCCCCCTCCTCCCGCCCACGCCCCAGGGTGAAGACGCGCGACACCGCCCGCAGCGGGAGCCGATGTCCGGAGCGCGTCACGACGGCGTTCATCACGATGTAGCCGTAGCGCTCCGGGGCGTGCCAGTCCCCCAGCAGGTCGCGCCGGGCCCAGGCCGCGGGCGATCCCACGATGGCCGCCACCGCGGCGTCGAAGGTGGCGGTCGCCGCCGATGCGACCGCGGGGAGCAGGGGACGAAGGCGCGCATGCATGGGGACAACATGCGCGGCAAACGTTCCGGGGCTGTGTCCACGGCGTCCCACGACCGTCCCGGCATCGTTGGCCGAGGGGCGCCAGCGGGTCGCCGCAATTCCCCGGGGGCACTACCTTGGACTGCCGGACCTGCCGCCACGCGATCGAGCCGATGGAGCCCTTCCCTTCACAACCTCTCGTCCCCGCCGCGGGCCGCCCTCCCCTCCGCCTCTCCATCCTCGGGCACACCGAGATCGAGGGGCGGCCGGGGGCGGAGGCGCTGCTCAGCCAGCCGAAGCGGTTCTCACTCCTCGTGTACCTCGCCCTGGCGCGGCCGCGCGGCTTCCAACGGCGCGACCGGCTGGTCGCCGTCTTCTGGCCGGAGCACGACCAGGAGGGGGGGCGGGCCGCCCTGCGCAAGGCGCTCTACGCGCTGCGGCAGGTGCTGGGCGACGACGCCATCCTCGCGCGGGGCGACGAGGAGCTCGCGGTGAATGGCGACGTGCTCTGGTGCGACGCCGCGGAGCTGGACCTGGCGATCGAGCGGGGGCGCCTGGCGCAGGCGATGGAGCTGTACCGTGGCGACCTGCTCGACGGCTGGTTCGGCGACACCCCGGCCTTCGAGCAGTGGGTGGAGATGGAGCGCGCGCGCCTGCGCGACGCGACCGCCGACGCCGCCTGGACGCTGGCGCAGCGCTACGAGGCCGGCGCGGAGCTCACGATGGCCACGCGTTGGGCACGCACCGTCGCCCGGCTCGCCCCGCTCGACGAGCGGGTGATCCGGCGGGTGATCCAGCTGCTGGACCGCGCCGGCGACCGGGCCGGCGCGGTGCGCGCGTACGAAGACTTCGCCGCGCGCTGTCGCCGCGAGCTGGACGTGGACCCCGCGCCGGAGACGATCGCCCTCATCCGGCGCGTGCGCGGTCAGATCGGGTCTTCCACGTAGCAGCAGCCGAGGGCGCAGGTCACCCAGGGGGGCGCGGTGAGCATCGTCGCGGCGGCGGTGGTGTCCGTGGACATCAGCGCCTGCATCCCGCCCTTCTGCGGCGGCGCGGCGGGGCAGTTGCCGCAGCAGCGGAAGGCAGCGCGGCTCGCCGCTTCGTGCACGTGCTTCGCGTCCTTCGTGCTGTCGCAGTTGGCCACGCGCAGCAGGCGGCCACCGTCGCGGTGCGCGGGATCGAGGATCACCGCCGAGGCGCGCCCGGTGGAGTCGCGCAGCATCACGAAGTACCGCGTCGCGCCCGCGGGGATGCCGAGGTAGCTCTCGTCCTCGGTGCCGAGGTTGCGGATGCGGGCGACGATCGTGCCGTTGCGCCCCATGGTGCGCGGGTCGAGCGCCTTCACTCCCTGCACGCCGTCGATGTCGAGGCGGCACTTGTCGGAGTGCACGTTACCCTTGCAGATGCGGGCCCCGGTGCGCTCGACGGCGCCGAGCCAGCGCACCTTCGCGAGGTAGGCGTCGAAGGCCGAGTCGCTGATGGTGCGGTACGACTGGGGCATCTCGGGGGGCGCGGGCTGGCCCACCAGCGCCTTCGTCGCGGCCGCGGACGAATCGGCCGCCGCCATGGAGTCCGCTCTGGCCGCCTTCTCCTTCGCGTCGCGCGCGCAGGCCGCGATCGCCGCCAGGGCGATGGCGAGGACCGCGCCCTTCCATCGACGGACACCGGGCATCGAGCTCTCCTGTGGAGTGAGGGGACAGCTTACCGCGCCGCCGTTCCGGCGGCGTCCCGCGCGCGTTGCAACATGGGGTCATCCTGAGCGAAACGAAGGATCTGGCTTCGGCGTGCTGGCGCCAGGTCCTTCGCTTCGCTCAGGACGACTGCAGGATGGCGCGCATCGCAGTGACGGTCGGCTGCACGGCGGCGTCACCGCCGTGCCAGAGGGTGACCACCGCCCCCGCCCACTTCCGCGCGCTGGCGTGGTCGCCCCGTGCCTCGTACAGCTGCGCCGCGAGCGCCATGGCGCGCACGAGACCCGCGGCGGGGGCGAGGCGGGCCACCATCGACGGCGGCGCGACCGACAACCCGTCGAGGGAGGGCTCGAGCCAGGCGAGCGCACCCGCCGTGTCGCCGGTGAAGGCGAGGAGGAAGGCTTCGGAGAAGACGTACTCGATCGAGACGTCGCCCGCCCGCGTGCTCGCGCGCAGCACGCGCAGCGTGTCGAACTGCGCGCGCAGGGCGCGGGGCCCGGCGACCGCCGCCGCCTGCATGGCGAGGAGCCGGTCCGGGTAGCGCGCCCACCCCTCGAGCCCCGCCCCCCGGGTGCAGGGGAAGGCGAGGGACAGGGGCTGTGCCAGCATCGCGGTGCGCATCACGGAGCGCGCCTCGCCAGCAAAGGTGGCGTCCACCAGGCGGCCGATGCGCCGCGGCATCGCGCGGAGGGCATCGTCGCAGGTGCCCATGGCGGCCCGCACGATCGCGTCGGCACGCTCGCGCGCGAGGGGAGCGGGCACCGTCACCGGGGAGCCGTCGGCGAGGGTGGCGAGCTGCCCGGGCGTCGCGCTCGCGCGCTGCAGCAGCTGCGTCGCGACCGATGCGCGCCCGGTGAGCGCGGCGAGGCTCGCCACCGCGTCCGCGATGGGGGCGGGAGCACCGAGCCACCCGCGCACCCCGCTGTCGGCGAGCGTCGCGGCAGCGGCGAAGTCGCCGTTCTTGAGGAGCAGGCGGACCTCGCTCAGGACGAGCCCCGCGAGGCGGAGCGAGTCTCGCTCGTAGCGCCGTGCCTGGCGGATCTCGCCGATGGCGCTCACGTCCTCGCCGTCGGTCTCGGCGAGCGTGCCGGTGGCCTCGAGCGCGTCCGCGAGCGCCGCGTGCGCCACCGCGCTGCGCGGCGCGAGCCGCGTCCACCCCAGGTAGGCGCGTCGCAGCGCGCGCGCGTTCACCTCGGTGGCCGCCACCGCGGTGCGCGGCACCGGCACCCCGCCGCTGCGCGTGGAGGGCCAGGGGGTGAAGGTGACGGTGTCGCCCACCAGCTCCGGGTAGGCGTTGAAGCGCTGGCGCGTGCCCGCATGCTCGCCGAACCGGAAGCGATTCGTCCCGGTGAAGAGCACCGCGCGCAGCCGGAGGTAGGCGAACTCCGGGACGCCGGCGGC
The DNA here is from genome assembly GCA_036401195.1 of Gemmatimonadaceae bacterium. Taxonomy (GTDB): domain Bacteria; phylum Gemmatimonadota; class Gemmatimonadetes; order Gemmatimonadales; family Gemmatimonadaceae; genus JACDHQ01. Next base: position 849 of record DASWVQ010000085.1, on the reverse strand, counting down.
GACGGCGAGCGCGCGCCCGTAGGCGCTCGCGGCCTCGGCGTAGCTGCTGCGAAACGCGTAGCCGGAGCGGGTGCGGGCGCTCCGCACCACCTCGCGATCGCGGCTCTGGCAATCCCCCAGCCCATACCACGCGGCGAAGTCCCCGGAGTCCGCGCGCACGAGGCGCGCAAAGACGGCGCAGGCATCGCCGGCGCGCCGTTCCGCGAGGGCGAGCAGGCCCGCGGCGCGCAGCGAATCGCCCGGCTCGAGGCGCGCGGCGGCCGAGAGCGCGCGCCGCGCCAGCGCCGCGCGCTCGGAGACGGTGCCGAGACTGTCCTCCCAGGTGAGCGCCTGTGCCAGCCACAGGCTCGCTGGGCCGTGCTGCGCGTCGCGCGCCACGGCGCGGCGGAAGGCGGCGATCGCGTGGGGGAGATTCCACCCGGCCAGCGCCGCGTGCCCCTCGTCGTAGGCCCGCCAGGCGGCGAGCGACTCGCGTCGCCGGTCGCCCGCGGCGCGCCACGGAAGCTCGCCGCCGCCACGCAGCAGGGTGCTCACCAGCGCGCGATACCCCTGCGTCGTCGCCTCCGGGGCGCGGAGGGTGACCGCGCTGCCGGTGCGGGTGGCGGCGCGCCGGCGCACGTCGTACAGGGTGGCGACCACCACCGCGGAGTCGCCACGCGCGTCGACCGTGCCCCACAGCAGCCATCCCGCGGCGAGGCGGTCCGCGGCGTCGAGCGCCGCGTCGAGGTCGCGCGCGCCCTCCGGGGAGGCGACCTGCGCGACCTGCCGGGAATCCACGACGATCAGGTCGCGCCACTCGGCGAGCGACTCCGCGAGCCGCTGCGCCACCGCGTCGCCCGCGACCAGGCC
>DASWVQ010000084.1:0-5823 GCA_036401195.1 Gemmatimonadaceae bacterium | reverse complement strand
GCGCGACGCGCTCACGCGGTACGTGATCCCGGGCGAGGCCGCGGGGAAGTTCCGCGACCAGCTCGACCTGGTGGGGATCGACGAGCGGCGCCTCTTCCCCGACCTCGACGGCGTGGCGGCGGAGATCCGGCGGTACTACGCGTAGGTACGGGGCGCCGCCAACAGCTGGCACGGGCATGAAGCGAATGCGCGACATGAATCGAATCCTTCACGGCCGTATTCGCCCAGACTCCCGCCGATGAGGGGCACCGAAGTGAGCGCCGCCGCGATTCGCTTCATTCACGAAATTCGCTTCATGGTCCTTCCAGCAGTGTCGCGCGCCCAAGGCTCGGTCAGAATGATTTCTGCCATCCCAGGTGTACGAGGCCGCGGGGGCCCTGGGTGACGAAGAGGCCGTCGCCGGCGCCGCGCGGGGCGGCGGGGGCGGCCGCGGGGGCGCGGGCGTCGCGGCGGGCGGCTTCGCGGCGCTTGTTCTGCCGAAGGGCGATCTCGCGGCCGATCGCGTAGCCGAAGGCCGCGCCGAGGAGCTGGTCGGAGGTCCAGTGCGCGCGGTCGGCGATGCGCCCCACGCCCACGGCGGCCACGATCGCGTAGAGCGCGGGCTCGGCGACGCCGAGGTGGAAGCGCTCGGCGAGGAAGGAGGCACACGCGGTGATGTTCGCGATGTGCCCTCCCGGGAGGGACTTCTCCCCCCAGCTGTCGGGGCCCAGGCCGATGTCGTACTGGTCGCCCTGCTGTGCCGGCGGACTCACCGGCGGATTGTCCTTGGAGCTGTCCGGCCGCGTGCGGCGGATGATCCGGTACAGGACCTGGTTGCGCGCCACCGAGTTCGACACGGCGGAGGCGCCGCATCCCCAGATCGCGTCGCGCAGGTCCTGGTTGTTCGTGGCATATCCGGCCACGAGGACGGCGGCCGCGGCGGGCACGACGCTCGCGCCCTTGAAGAAGACGCCGCCGCGGCGGAAGGGCTTCAGCGCGTCGAAGGCGGCGGATGCCGAGTCACGGACCGCCCAGCGGTCCACGTCGTCGTCGAGGGGGGAGATCGCCGCGGCGCCGGCGACCACCAGGCCGGCGGTGAGCCAGTCGCGCCCTGAGCCCCGCACCGGCGAGCTCCAGATGCGCCAGACGTCTTCCGCGACGTGCTTCACGTCGTCGCCCACCTGCCGGACCACGCCCTGGGCGCGGAGCGCGGACAGGGGCGCGATCGCCAGCATCGCCGTGAGCGCGATCGTCACAGGCCGTGCGACGTTCGTGAACATCAGGATCCCTCCACAGATCGGTAGATTTCTTGCACGCGTGCCGCAGGCGCACGCGGCGGCCGGGCCCGCTGGAAAAGGCAAGAGGCGCGCCGCGCACATGTCCACGATCCGGAGCTCGCGATGCCCCGAGGCACCATCTTTCCCGACATCACCCGCACCATGGGCGACACCCCGCTGATCCAGCTCAACCGGGTCGCGGCGGGGCTGTTCGCGCGGGTGGTGGTGAAGCACGAAGGGTTCAACCCCTTCAACTCCGTGAAGGACCGCATCGGCGCGGCGATGCTGGACGACGCGATCGCGAAGGGGGCGCTCTCGCCCGGGATGGTGATCGTGGAGCCCACGAGCGGCAACACGGGGATCGGCATCGCCTACGCCGCCGCCGTGCATGGCTATCGCTGCATCCTCACGATGCCGGAGACGATGACGGTGGAGCGCCGGCACATGCTGCGGGCCCTGGGGTGCAAGGTGGTGCTGACCGAGGGGCCGAAGGGGATGAAGGGGGCGATCGCGAAGGCGGAGGAGATTGCGGGGGTGCTGGGCGCGCGCGCGTGGATGCCGCGGCAGTTCGACAACCCGGCGAACCCCGAGATCCACCACCGCACCACCGGCCCGGAGATCTGGGCGGACACGAAGGGTGAGGTGGACATCTTCGTCGCCGGCGTGGGCACCGGCGGGACGATCTCGGGCGCGGGGCGCTACCTGAAGGCGCAGAAGCCGTCGATCCAGGTCGTGGCGGTGGAGCCCTCGGAGAGCCCGGTGCTCAGCGGGGGGGAGCCGGGCCCGCACAAGCAGCAGGGGCTCGGGGCGGGGTTCGTGCCGGGGAACCTCGACACGGCGGTGTACGACGAGGTGATCACCGTGCGCAACGAGGACGCGATCGCGATGGCGCGGCGGCTCGCGCGCGAGGAGGCGATCTTCGCGGGGATCTCCAGCGGCTCGAACACGTGGGCCGCGCTCCAGGTGGCGGCGCGCCCGGAGAACGCGGGGAAGCTGGTCGTGTCGATCGTGTGCGACTTCGGGGAGCGGTACCTCTCGAACCCCGTGTACGCCGAGATGCCCGACGTGGACTACTCGGACCTCGGGATCGCCCCCTGAACGGGGCGGAGCGCCGGGTTCGAGGGGCGGTGGTACCCCCCCGCCCCCGGGATCGCCACGCCGAGGGCGGGACCGATGACCCGGTTCCGCCCTCCGCGCTTCGCCTCGAGCAGCCGGTCGTCGGCGGCGTGGAGCAGCTCGTCGGGCCAGGTGCCGTCCTCGGGCCAGGCCGCGATGCCGCCGCTCACGCTCACGCCGTGCACGGTGCCATGTGAGGTCTCGATGGGCAGGCGGGGCATGCCGCGCCGGATCTCGTCGAGCTTGAGCAGCGCTTCCTCCGCGCTGGTCTCGGGGAAGATGAGCACGAACTCCTCCCCGCCGTACCGCGCCACCACGTCGGTGCGCCGCACGGCGTTGCGCAGGGTGGCGGCGACGAGCCGCAGCGCCTGGTCACCGGCGGGATGGCCGTGGGTGTCGTTGAACTGCTTGAACTGGTCCACGTCGAGGATGGCCACGGCGAGGGGACGCCGGTAGCGCGTGGCGCGCAGCAGTTCCTCCACGAGGCGGTCCTGGAAGAAGCCGCGATTGTGCAGCCCCGTGAGGCTGTCGTAGATGGACAGGCTGCGCAGCCGCACCGTGCGGAGCACGATGGTGGTGGCGAGCACGGTCCCGGCGACGATGAGGATCACGCGCCCCACCTGGTCGGCCACCGAGACCCGGCCGTGGGCAGCGAGCAGCGCGCCGTCGGTGTTCACCGGGAAGGCGAGGATGGCCACGAGCACCACCGTCACGTACTGCCCGGTGGCGAGGGCGCCGGTGGTGATGCAGATGCGCGGGTCGTAGCGCAGGCAGGTGGCCGCGAGGGCGAGCAGGTAGAGCGAGTAGACGACGGAGCTGTTGACCGCGAGGTGCGGGTTGCCCAGCGCCAGGTAGGCGACGAGCAGGGCGCTGATGGCGGTCACGTCGAAGGCGCTGGTGGCGAAGCCGAGCCACGACAGGTACAGGCCGCGCCGCACGAGGACGTCGATGGCGAGTGCCGCCAGCATGACGACGAGGGCGACGCCGAGGCCCGCGAGGCGCTCCTCGCGATTGGGTTCCGTGAGCACCGCGTACAGCGGCACGAGGGCGATCACCGCCGTGAGCCAGAGCCGTACCCGCGCGATGATGCGTTCCCCCGCGAGCCCCTCGTCGAGGAGGGTACGGTCCTCGGCGGACCAGGGGCGATGCCAGCTCCATGGGAGGTAGCCCGTGGAGGGGTCGTGGGGGTTGGCGGGGGCGGGGGCGGTGATCGGCGACATCCGCGCTACGCTAGGGCCGCCGGCGGACCGCGGCAAGAGCGGAGGATTTGGCATTCCGCGGAGCGAATGCCGGGTGTCACGCGGCGGGCCCGGGGAGGAGGCGAGGGCGCTCCCCCGCGGCGCCCCGGCGCGTACATTCACGGGATGTCCACCTCACTCCATCGATTCCCGCGCCCCGTCGCCCTGCTGGCGATCCTGGCGCTCGCCGCGCCCTCGGCGCGTGCCCAGCAGCATCCCATCCGGTTCGAGGACTTCGTGAACCTGCGGTCGGTGAGCGATCCGCAGCCCTCCCGAGACGGGCAGTCGGTGCTCTACGCCGTGCGCACCGCCGACCTGGCGGCGAACCGGCGCAGCGGCCGCACCTGGATCGTCTCCACGGCCTCCGGGGCGCCCCGTCCCTGGCCCGCCGCCGACGTGAGCGCGAGCGAAGCGCGCTGGAGCCCCGACGGGCGACGCGTCGCCTACATCGCCGGGGGCCAGCTCTGGATCGCCGATGCCGACGGCGGCAACCGGCGCCAGCTCACCACCCTGAACGGCGGGGCGAGCGGGCCGGTGTGGGCGCCCGACGGGTCGCGCATCGCCGTCGTCTCCGGCGTGTACCCGCAGTGCGGGACCGACGCGTGCAACGCGCGGGAGGACAGCGTGCGCGCGGCGAGCAAGGTGAAGGCGCACATCGCGGACCGCCTCATGTACCGCCACTGGGTCGCGTACGACGAGGGGACGCGGCAGCACCTCTTCGTGGTGAGTCCCGAGGGGGGCGAGGTGCGCGACCTCACGCCGGGGGCGACGTACGACGTGCCGCCGGGTCCCTTCGGGGGGAGCGAGGGGTACGCCTTCTCCCCCGACGGGCGCGAGGTCGCCTACACCGCCAAGGATGCCGGGCGGGAGGAGGCGTGGAGCACCGACCTGAACGTGTACACGGTGCCGGTGAGCGGGGGCGCGGCGACGGTGGTGACGAAGGCGAACCGCGGCGCCGACCAGAACCCGGTGTACTCCCCCGACGGGCGGTGGATGGCGTATGCGTCGCAGAAGCAGGCGGGGTTCGAGTCGGACCGGTGGCGGCTCATGCTGCGCGACCGGCAGGGCGGGGCGACGCACGAGCTGCTGCCGCGCTGGGACCGCAACGCCGACGCCTTCTTCTTCACGCCCGATGGGCGCGGGCTGGTGATCCAGACGGTGGACCGCGGGCGCGACAAGTTCTACCACGTGGCGCTCACGGCGCAGGGGACGCTGGCGGCGGGACCACACCTTCTCACCCCCGAGGGGAACAATGCGGCGCCCGCGCTCTCCGGCGACCAGCGGACGCTCGTGTGGATGCGCGACGCGACGAACCGGCCCCCGGAGGTGTACGTCGCCCCCTTCACCGCGACGGGGCCGCTCGCCGCGCGGCCGCTGACGCACGAGAACGACGAGGCGCTGGCGAAGCTCGCGGTGAATCCTGCCGAGGATTTCTGGTTCCGCGGCGCCAATGGCGACAGCGTGCAGGGCTTCCTGGTGAAGCCCCCCAACTGGCAGCCGGGGAAGAAGTACCCGGCGATCCTCCTCATCCATGGCGGGCCGCAGGGCGCATGGCTCGACCAGTGGCACGGACGGTGGAACTACCAGATGTTCGCCGCGCCCGGCTACGCGCTGGTGATCATCAACCCGCGGGGGAGCACCGGCTACGGGCAGCAGTTCGTGAACGACGTCTCGAAGGCGTGGGGCGGGCTGGTGTACCACGACCTCATGGACGGCCTGAACGCGGCGCTCCGGCGCAATCCGTGGATCGATTCCACGCGCCTCGGCGCGGCCGGCGGCTCGTTCGGCGGGTACATGGTGAACTGGATCGCGGGGCACTCGAACCGGTTCAAGGCGCTGGTGTCGCACGCGGGGCCGTTCAACCTCGAGAACATGTACGGCGCGACGGAGGAGCTCTGGTTCCCGGAATGGGAGTACGGCGGCCCGTACTGGGAGAGCCGCTGGATGGCGGAGCAGTACCGCAAGTACTCGCCGCACCTCTACGTGAAGAACTTCCGCACGCCGACCCTCGTGATCCACGGGGAGCTGGACTACCGGGTGCCGTATGCCGAGGGGCTCTCGATGTTCACCGCGCTGCAGCGGCAGGGGGTGCCGAGCCGGCTGGTGCTCTTCCCGGACGAGGGGCACTGGATCACGAAGCCGCAGAACCAGCAGCTGTGGTGGGGGCAGGTCCAGGACTGGTTCGGGAAGTACCTGAAGTGAACGGCAACTGA
>DASWVQ010000083.1:0-9417 GCA_036401195.1 Gemmatimonadaceae bacterium | reverse complement strand
TCGAGGCGGGTGAGGATCCCGCGCAGCTGCGTGGAGCTGGCGTTCAGCTCGGCCGTCATCGCGCTCACGTTCGCGCTCGTCGTGCGCAGGTTGCGCAGCGTGGAGTCGATCGCGGCCGAGTCGATCGCGCCGGTCGCGCGGCGCACGGAGGCGAACGTCGCGTTCAGGTTGCGGTTCTGCTGGTCGGCGATCGAGGAGAGCTGGCGGGTGAGCGCCTCGGTGTTGGCGAGGGTGCGGCGGATGTCGCGGAAACCGCCCTGCTTCACGAACTCCGCCTCGAGGGCGCTGGTGAGCAGCTGCACCGACCGGCCGATCGAGTCCACGCGGCTCATGATCTGGCCGATGTCGGCGCCCGGCAGCCCGGCGGGCACCGTGTCCCCCGCCTGGAAGTAGTTCGTGCTCGGCCCCTCGGGGGTGAGCGCGATGGCCACGTCGCCGAAGATGCCGACGGGCTTCACCGTGGCCTTCGAGGTGCGCGGGATCCCGTAGTCGTCGCCGATGCTGAGCTGCACGTCCAGGTAGCCCTCCTGGCGGAGCTTCACGTCGGCCACGTAGCCCACGTTCATCCCGGCCAGGAGCACCGGCTGCCCCTGCTTGAGGTTCTGTCCCCAGGAGAACCGGGTGTACAGGGGATACCCGCTGGAGAGCCCGCCACGGGCCAGCCAGAGGGTGCCGAGGAGGGCCACGATCACGGCCACCGTCAGCAGGATCCCCACCATCACTTCATCGCGTCGTTTCATCTCAGGACTGAAGATAGGGGGCGAGGACCGCCGCCGTCAGCGCGTCGAGCACGAGGATGTTCACCGAGGAGATGACCACCGCCTTGGCCGTGGACCGCCCCACCCCCTCCGCCCCCGCCTCGGTCACGTACCCCTCGTAGGCGCACACGAGGGCGATCGCCGCCCCGAACATCGTCGCCTTGAGCAACGAATACACCACCTGGAAGACGCCGAAGCCCAGCCGCAGCCCGGCCACGTACGAGGCGGGGGGGATGTCGGCGGCGTGGACCCCGATGAGGTACCCGCTGTACACCCCCACCGCGTTCGCCAGCACCACCAGCACCGGGAGCATCACCGTGGCCGCGAGGATGCGCGGGACCACGAGGAAGGCCACCGGGTCGTAGGCGAGGGTCTCGAGGGCGTCGATCTGCTCGGTCACCCGCATCGTCCCGATCTCGGCGGTCATGCGCGCCCCCACCCGCCCGGTGAGCACCAGGGCGGTGAGCAGCGGCCCCAGCTCGAGGATCACCATCTGCCGGCCGGCGAGCCCCACCAGGGAGAGGTCCACCCCGGGGAAGAGCTGGTAGCGGGTCTGGAGGGCGATGACCGCGCCGATGAAGGCGGCCACGATCACCGTGAGGGGCACCGAGTCCACCCCGATGTTCTTCATCTGCCGGACGGTCTCCGGCAGGTAGGTCGCGGGGTCGGCGAAGGCGCGGAAGATGTCGCGCAGGAAGTAGCCGCGCTGCCCCACCGAGCGGAACTGCCCGATCCAGTAGCGCGTGACCCGCCGGAAGAAGCGGATCCCGGTGCGCTGGACCACCGGGAACATGTCCGTGGGGGTGCCGGTCACGCGCGGCGCCTCACGTGCGGACCCTCGCCAGCAGGATGAACCCGATCACCCCGAAGAGGGCGTTCGGGATCCAGGCCGCGACCTCCGCGGGGATCACCCCCTTGGATCCGATCGCCTTCGTGAGCTGCACGAGGATGAGGAAGATCACCGTCACCGCGAGCGAGATCCCCACCCCCCACGCCGCCCCGCCGCGCTGCGTGCTGGTGGCGAGGGGCGCGCCGAAGAGGGCGATCACGATGCAGGTGATGGGGATCGCGATCTTGAGCATGCGCTCCACGCGGAGCACGTTCGCGTTCGCCCCCGAGCGCTCCAGCGCGGTGATGAAGCGCGTCAGCTCGCTGTAGCGCATCTCCTGCGGGCTGCGCGGCTTCGCCATCAGGTCGAGGGGGCGCTCGGTGAAGCGCCAGTCCACCGCCTTCTCGAAGGTGATGGTGACGTCGCGCGTGGAGTCCGGGATGATGTGCAGGGCGCCGGAGTCGAGCGCCCAGGCGCTCTTCGTGAACTTCGCCCCACGCGCGCTCAGCATGTACGTCGGGTAGTCGGGCCCCTTTCCCTTGCGCTCGATCTGGAGCTGCTCGATGGTGCCTTCCACCCGGTCCAGGATCCCCGCCTTGTACACCCGCCCCTGCTCGGCGGCGAAGGCGAAGTTGAAGCGCAGCGAGTCGAGGCGGAAGCGCGCCTCCTCGAGGAGGTCGGCGCGCTTGCGGTTGGTGATCGGCATCGTCTCGCCGAGCACGCCGTCGATGCAGGCGGCGAAGAAGGCGCCGAGGATGATCGGCCGGATGATGCGGTGGAAGGAGATCCCCGAGGCCTTGGCCGCGGTGATCTCGCTGTGCCGCGTGAGCGCCCCCACCGAGAACACGGTGGCGAAGAGCACCGCCGCCGGGAGCACCATGAACATCGACTCCGGCAGCCAGTAGAAGTAGCTGAGGGCGATGTTCGCGCGGGGGATGTCCTTGGAGAGGTACTTCTCGAGGTTGTCCACCAGGTCGATCACCACCACCAGCACCGGGAACCCGAGTGCGGTGACGATGAAGATCTTCCAGAACTCGGCGAGGACGTACCGGTCGAGGGGCTTCAGGAAGTACTTGAGCACGGGGAGCTCCTCAGCCGCGGGCGCGGGCGATCTGGCGCGCGCGCCGCCGTTCACGCCAGGCGGCGAACCGGTCGCCGAGGTCGCCGCCGCGCGCGGTGCCCCGCTCGCGCCCCATCCGGGCCACGAGCACCACTCCCACGGATCCCATCAGCATGTTCGCCGCCCACATCGCCACCATGGGGGAGAGCATGCCGCGGTCGGCGAGGGTCTCGCCGCCGATCAGCCCCACGTAGTACAGCCCGAAGATGCCGAGGCTCACCCCGATCACCAGCCCCACCCCGCCGCGCGGGAAGCGCAGGGCGATCGGCGCGCCCACCAGCGCGAAGACGAAGCAGGCGACGGCGAGGGCGAACTTCTTGTGGATCTCCACCAGGTAGCGATTGAGCTCGCGGCGGGCGTCCAGGTAGGTGGCCTGCGCGTCGTCGAGGCGCGACTGCGCGACGGGGTTGACCATCGGCGGCTGCCCCCCGGCCGCGGGCTCCGCGGTGGCGGGCCCCGGCACGACGACGGCCGCCGAGTCGGCGACGGGGGCGGGGACCGGCTGCGGGACCGGCTGCGGCATCGTCCGCGACGCCCCCGCGGGGCCGGGGCCGCTGGCGAGGGATTCGGGGACGGCGTACTGCTGGTCGGGGGGGAGCCCCTTCTGCCAGTCGGGGATGCGCCATCCCTTCGGGATCGCGGGGCGCGACGTGGGCGCCTGCTGCGCCCCCGCCTCCTTCGGCCCGATGCGCTTCACCAGGTCGCAGTAGAGCATCCCCCACGAGAAGCCGGGCCTGAAGGGGGGCGGGGACGACTCCGCCGGCCCCGTCGAGCCCGGGGGCATCTTCGCCCACGCCTGCGCCACCGCCAGCTCGTGCCGCACGCGATGGAGCCGCTCCTCCGCCGCCTGCGCCCGCGTCGCCATCTGGCACACGGTCATCTCGCGGTCGCTCACGATGTCGATCCCCTGCGAGGAGTCGGCCTTCGTCTGCGAGAAGCGGTTCCCGATCCCGCGGAAGCGCAGGATGTTCGAGTCGAAGAAGAGGCGGCTCAGCTGCGCCTGCCGCTCGGTCGGCACCTCCAGCATGTAGCCGTGGTGCAGCGTCATGAGCAGGTCGATCCCGTTCGACGCGAACGCCAGGCTCCCGCTGTCGGCGTAGATGGTGCGCCGCCGCGTCTGGTCGCTCAGGTCGTAGAGCACCACGTCGAAGAGGCGGCTCGATCCCTCCGCGATCCGGCTGGCGCGCATGTACATGCGCCCCTCCTGCACCGGGTTCATCACCTGCGGCTTGAGGGCGAAGGTGGGCTTGGTGCGCACGATGTCGCCCTGGAGGGTGGCGAGGCGGTGGTTCGCCCGCGGCAGCACCTGGTCGTTGAAGAGGATCATCCCCACCGACACCAGCGCCGCGGCCAGCAGCACCGGGACCATCAGCGTGGCGCTCCCCACCCCGCTGGCGCGCAGCGCCACGATCTCGTTCTCCGAGGCGAGCCGGCTGAAGGCGAAGAGCACCGCCACCAGCACCGCCATCGGGACGGTCATGGCGAAGGTGAAGGGGATCGACAGCACGAAGAACTGGAGGATCGCCTGCCACGGGATCCCCTTGCCGACCAGCTCACCGAACTGCTTCGCGATATAGTTGAGCAGGAGGAGCGAGGTCAGCGCGGTCAACGCGAAGATCAGCGGACCGGCGTGCTCCTTCAGGACATACTTGCTGATTATCTTCACGTGGCGGACCGGTGCGTGACCCCGAGGCGGAACTCCAAGTCATCCACCGGGTTGTAGGTTCGCGTCGCTCGTAAGCTCTCCCCGCCGCCCCCGCGGGACAAGGCCGGATGCGGACGCGGACGCCGGTCGTACCCCACCCCCCGATTTTGGTGCGTTCCCTCCGCCCCGTCCCGGCGCGACTCGCGCTGGCGCTGTCCCTCGCCGTCCCCGCCCTGGCCCCCGCCGCGCTCCTCGCGCAGCGGCCCGCCCCGGCGGGGACCCGGGACACGGGCCGCACCCCGGCGGACACCCTCGCGGCCACCCTGGCCGACACCCTCCGGAGGGCCGCCGCCCCGGACTCCGCCGCCGACCCGCTCGACGTGGACCTCACCGCCCGCATCGAGTCCAAGGCCGAGCGGGTCCGGAACGAGCGCTGCGCCTCGGCGCAGCTCTACAACCCCTACGCCGCCTGCCGGGGCACCCTCCAGCCCGCGATCGGCTTCCAGTTCAACCTCAAGTCGTCCGGCGTCGTCGCCGACCGGGTGCGGGTCGACGTGGACTACGACTCGCAGCGGGAGTTCGACGCCTCGAACAACCTCTCCCTCACCTATGAAGGGAAGGGAGGGGAGTTCCTGCGCCGCATCGAGCTGGGGAACGTGAACTTCGCCCCCCCGCAGTCGCGCTTCCTCACCGGGGGGATCGCCAGCGGCAACCTGGGCGTGCAGGCGATCGGGGGGCGCGGCGCCTTCCAGGTGGCGGCGATCGCCGCGCAGCAGCGTGGGAACGTGGTGCGCGACCAGCAGTTCACCATCGGCGAGCGCGCGCAGCGCAGCGCGGAGCGCGAGGTGGAGGACTACCAGGTGGAGGCGCGCCGCTTCTTCTTCACCGTCGACCCGCGCCAGCTCCCCGGCTATCCCAACGTCGACATCATCGACCGCGGGCAGATGATGCGCGCCGCGGCGTCGCTGCCCGACACGGTGCGCCCCTCGCGGCTCTTCGTGTACCGGCTCCAGTACGGCACGCAGCCGCAGGACCCGAGCGGCCCGCGCTTCCGCCTCCTCAGCGATCCCGCGCGCGGGCGGCAGGTGTACGACGTGCTGCGCGAGGGGGTGGACTACTACGCCGATCCCTCCCTCCTCTGGATCGCGCTGGTGCGCCCCCTCAACCAGGCGAACGAGCGGCTCGTCGTCGCCTATCGCGTGCGCATCAACGGACGCGACACTACCTGGACGAGCACCGGCGGCACGCCGGACCTCGCCGGCCGCGCCGAGGACCAGTGGGCGAACCTGGTGTGGGATCCCTCGGTGGCGCCGAACACGCCGGCCTTCGCGCGCGAGATTCGCTCCGCGTATCGCGTGGGCGGTGGCGAGATCCTGCGCGGCACGGTGCGGCTCCGCGTCGCCGCGGGGAGTGGCGACCAGGAGAAGCCGCGCGCGGGGAGCGACGCCACCTACCTGCAGATGCTCGGCATGGCGCAGGCGCAGAACCCCGCCGACTTCGACGTGGACAACCGCCTCTGGCCCCGGCCGAGCGACCCGAACTTCAATCTGGGCGCGCCGACGGGGCCGGGTGGGCAGCGGCAGAAGATCCTGAACGACCAGTACGTGGTGTTCCCCTCGCTGCGCCCCTTCGCCGCGCGCGACTCGGGGCTGATCGTGCCGGGCAATCCCGTCAACGACGCGATCTACCGCACGCCGGGGGAGTACCTGTACTACGGCTCCGCGCAGCGCCCCGCGTCGGTGTACCGGCTGCGGCTGCGCTACGAGACGGGGGCGGGGAGCGACGCGGTGGGCTCGCTCACCCTGGGCGCAGTGCAGCTCCGGCGCGGCTCCGACCGCCTCGTGATGGACGGTCGGCTGCTGGTGCGCGACCTGGACTACACGATCGACTACGAGCTGGGCGAGGTGACCTTCACCCGCCCCGACACCCTCTTCCGGCGCCCGCGCACGGTGAGCGTGCGCTACGAGGAGAACCCCCTCTTCGCCGCCACCCCCACGACGATCTTCGGGCTCACCTCGCAGTACACGCTGCGCGGCGGGGCGATCGCGTTCACCGCGATCTCGCAGCGGCAGCAGACCTCGTTCACGAGGCCGCAGCTGGGGCTCGAGGCGGCGGGGAGCACGATGATGGGGGTGAGTGGGAACTACCGATGGTATCTCGGAAGTCTGCCGGGGGGCAGTGGCAGTCATCCTGAGCGCAGCGAAGGATCTGGCCCGGGCGCACGAGCACCCGGCGGGTCTCCCGCCGCCGGCGCCGGATCCTTCGCTCCGCTCAGGATGACTGCGGGTCAGCTCGGGATGACGTCGGCCCCCTACCTCGACCTCACCGGCGAACTCGCCCTCTCCCGCCCCCAGTCAGGCAACGCCACCACCGCCTACGTCGAGTCCTTCGAGGGCGAGGGGGGCCTCGCCATCGGCCTCGCCGACTTCAACTGGCAGTACTCGTCGCTCCCGTTCACCGGACGCGCCGTCGCCTCGCGCTTTGGCCCCGGGCTCTTCGACACCCGCCGCGCCGCGACCCTCGCCTGGCAGACCAACGCCGCCGACCCGAACGGCCGCGTCCTCACGCGCCGCATCACCGACATCGATCCCGCCATCTCGCTCACCGGCGGCATCTCCGCCCCCGAGCAGCTCCTCTGGCTCTCCCTCTACCCGCTGCACATCGGCGGGCAGTACGACCGCGCCTCGCGCGACTTCCGCTGGACCACCCCCGCCACCGCCGCCGGCGCGCGCTTCCGTTCCATCCAGACGGTGCTCGCCCCCGCGGGGCGCGACCTGAGCCGCGTGGAGCAGGTGGAGTTCTGGGCGCTCGTCGACACCAGCGCCGCGGGGCGCGCGCGCAACGGCACCCTCGTGCTCGACGTGGGCGACATCTCCGAGAACGCGATCGCCTTCGTGCCGGAGACGCTCTCCGTGGCGCGCGGCACCGGCGCCGCCGACTCCCTCTACACCGGGAAGGCGCTCGCCGGCTACGACTCGCTCGACACCGAGCGCGATCCCTTCTCGCGCGCCTTCAATGCCGCGGTGAACGACATCGGCCTCCCCGGCGACCGCGTCCCCTCGCTGGTGGTGCTCGACGGCGCGCAGCGCACCGTGGCGCGCGAGGTGCCCCTCTGCCGCGGTCTCCTCCGCTCGGCGCAGGTGCTCGGCGACACGCGCACCGACTGCACCGTGCGCAACGCGCAGCTGGACGAAGAAGACATCGACCTCGACGGCGCGATGAACTTCACCCGCCCCGAGGGGGAGCGCATCCTCCGCTGGGTGATCGACCTGGGCGACCCGGAGCGCTGGGTGCGGGTGGGGCTCCCCGACACGGTGCGCGCGGTCGACGCGAGCGGCGCCGCGGTGACCGAGGGGCGCCGCTGGGTGCTCATCCGCGCCCCCTTCAGGGCGCCGGACGATTCAGTAGGCTCGCCCGACATCCTGCGCATGCGCGCGCTGCGCCTCACCCTGGTGAGCGGCGCGGCGCAGCGCGACGACGAGTTCACGCGGCTGGCCATCGCGCGGCTCCGCCTCGTGGGCGCGCCCTGGGTGCGTCGCGCCGAGGGGGCGGTGGCGGGGGTGGGCGGCACGCGCCCCGGACCGGGCGCGGGGCGGGTGATCACCAGCGTGATCGGCACCAACGACCGCGACGAGAACGGCGGGCTTCTCTACGAGTCGCCCCCCGGGATCATCGACGAGCTGGACACCCGCGCGCAGCCGATCGGCACGGTGGTGCAGCAGATCAACGAGCGCTCCCTCCGCCTCCAGGCCACCGACCTGCCGCTCTGGAGCCGCGCCGAGGCGTATTACCGCTTCCCCGCGGGGCAGCAGACCTTCATGGGGTATCGCGAGCTGCGCATCTGGGCGCGCGGGCGCAACAGCGGCTGGGGAGCGCAGGGCGACCTCCAGTTCTTCGTGAAGATCGGGCGCGACGAGAACAACTTCTACCTGTACCGCACGCCGGTGAACTCCGGGCCGGGGCGCGAGGCGTGGAACCCCGAGGTGCGGGTGGACCTCGAGCGCTTCTACGCGCTGCGCGAGCAGCTCCAGGCGGCCTACCTGCGCAACGACGACGGCTTCCCCGGGTGCACCGCCGCCGACTCCGCGCTGATCGTGCAGTCGGGACTTCCCGCGAGCGGGATCGGCACGCGCCGCTGGGCGGCGTGCGACGGCGGCTACCTGGTGTACTCGCTCGAGCCCAACGTTACACCGCCAAACCTCGCCGCCGCGCAGGAGATGGCGGTGGGGATGCTGCGCGTGGGGGGGGGGGCGAACGGGATCGGCGCGGGCGGGGTGGTGCCCGGTGACACGCTGGAGCTCTGGGTCGACGACATCCGCCTCACCCACGTGGTGAACCGCATGGGCGCGGCGGGGGAGGTCGCGATGAACCTCGTCGCCCCCGGACTCGGCGACGTGCGCGTGAGCTGGTCGCGCCGCGATCCCTGGTTCCGGCAGCTCAACGAGCAGTCCACCTTCGCCGACCAGGGGGTGCTCGACGTCACCTCCACCCTGCGCCTCGACCGGATGCTCCCGGTGCGCGGCTACGCGCTGCCGCTCACCATCTCGCACAGCGGCACCGCGAGCACCCCCGAATTTCTTTCCGGCACCGACCTGCGCGGCAGCGGGGTGCCGGGGCTGCGTCGCCCCTCGAGCGGGGTGACGACGTACAACCTCGTGGCGCGGCGCACCGAGCCCTCGCACGCCGGCGTGCTCGCCCCGCTGGTGGACAACCTCGGCGTGCACGCGACGTACACCACCGGCGCCGCGCGCACCGAGTACCAGGACGGCGGCAGCCACGCCCTGACCGTGGGGCTCGACTACGACCTCGCCGCCGCGCCGCGCGAGCTCCCCCTCCCCGCGTGGGCGGGGACGCTGGCGCGGGTGCTCGGCGGGTGGACGATGCGCGGCGGGGTGCCCGACAGCGTTCAGCCGCGACTGAACGATCCGCAGCGCGACACCGTGGCCGGCCGCGACTCCGGTCGGGTGCGCCCTGCGCACGCGATCCGGTGGAGCCCCACGCAGCTCCGCGTCACCTCGGCGCTGGTGCGGGGGGACGAGCGGCGGAACACCTTCTTTTTGCCGGC
>DASWVQ010000082.1:0-2019 GCA_036401195.1 Gemmatimonadaceae bacterium | reverse complement strand
TGGCCGAAGGACACGCTGGTGACGAAGCTGAAGGCGTCGTTCGCCTTCTGCGAGCAGGCGTTCGCGCAGCTCGACGACGCGAAGCTGGGCGACCAGGTGTCGATGAAGTTCGGGGCGAACACGCGCACGATCACGCGGGCGGGGATGGTGCTCGGCCACGCGCTCGACATGGCGGATCATTACAGCCAGATCGCGAACTACATGCGGCTGAACGGGCTCCTCCCGCCCACGGCGCTGCCGCGGCCGCAGAGGCCCTGAGGGTTCGCCGTCGTCCCGAGCGCATGCGAGGGACCTGGCGTCGCGGCAGCGTGGCCCTTCGCGCCGGCCCGATCGAACTGCCGACGAAGCGGGTCGAGCGGACGAAGCAGATCGCCGCTACCCCATCAGGAGCTCAACTACCATGAAGCGAAAAGGGCACATGAAAAACTTCGCTCCCCGTGGCGCACACCTTCCCGTGCGCCACGGGGAGCGATGTGCTTCATGTGCCCTTTTCGCTTCATGGTAGTTGCGCAGGCGATGCGCGGGGGACGCTCAGGGCGACTGCAGGAGGGTGAGCTCGAGCTCCGCGCCGAGCGCGGGGACCTGCGTCGTGTGCCTCACCACTAGG
Organism: Gemmatimonadaceae bacterium; assembly: GCA_036401195.1. Classification (GTDB taxonomy): domain Bacteria; phylum Gemmatimonadota; class Gemmatimonadetes; order Gemmatimonadales; family Gemmatimonadaceae; genus JACDHQ01. The sequence goes on along the minus strand of DASWVQ010000082.1, from coordinate 1,412 downwards.
GGGCGGTCGCGCGCGACCCAGAAGCGGTCGGTGATGCGGTCGCCGTACATGGTGACCACCCAGCAGTCGAAGCGGCCCGCCGGGGTCTCGATGGTCTCGAGCCCTTCCACCACGAAGGTGACGGGGACGATGCGGGCGCCGCCGAGGTCCACGACCAGGAGGCGCCCGGTGGCGCGCCAGTCGGGCTGGAGGGGGAGGAGGGAGACGACGAGCTCCGCGTGCCCCTGCGTGGTGAGCACCGGGCCATCGAGGGCGCTGGTGATCGAGCGGCGGCCGGTGGGCCAGCTGGCGCCGGCGTAGAGGGTGTCGCGCGCGAGCTCGGCGGCGATGCGCGCGGGGCCGCGGACGCCCTCCCAGTGCAGGGGGAGGAGGTCGGTGCGAGCGAGCAGGAGGGAGTCGCTGGTGGCGGTGGCCACGCTGTCCACGCGCTCCGACAGCGCCCAGGCGACGCCGCCGGCATACAGCGTGGGGGTGAGCCGCGCCGTGCGGATCCCCGCGGGGCGGGTGGTGCCGTCGGGGAGGTGGAGGGTGGCGCGGTAGGTGAGGGTGGCTTCGTGGAGGCGGAGGCCGTCCACGGCGGGGAGTGGAGGGGTCGAGTCGGGGAGCTGCGTGGTGTCCTGGGCTCCTGCTCCGACCGCGACGAGCAGCATCAACCCCGCCGTCATCCCGAGGAGGCGCAGCCGACGAGGGACCTGGCGTCCCGAACGAGGGGCCGCTCCACCGGGACGCAAGGTCCCTCGTCGGCCGCTGCGCGGCCTCGCTCGGGATGACGTCAACTGCCCCCGCAGATCCGATCGAGATCCTCGAGGCCGGCCAGGACGTCGCGGGGCTTGGAGCCGTCCGGCGGGCCGAGGACGCCGGCGTTGTGGAGCTGGTCGATGATGCGCGCCGCGCGGCCGTAGCCCACCTTGAGGCGGCGCTGCAGCAGCGACGTGGAGCCTTGCTGGTGCTGGATCACCACCTCGGCGGCCTCGCGGAACAGCTTGTCCCGCTCCCCGTCACTCTCGCCCGCGTCGTCCCCCTTCCCCGCCTCGATCGCCTCCATCTGGCGCACCTTGGCGATGATGTCGTCTTCAGCCTCGAGCTCCTCGTCGAGCACGAGCCCCTGCTCGGCGAGGGCGGCGCGGCGCGCGGCCTTCTTCCCGTCGTACCACCCCATGAGGCGCTCGGTGTCCTCGCTGGAGAGGAAGGCGCCCTGGAGTCGCGACGGCTCCGACTTCCCCGGGGGGATGAAGAGCATGTCGCCGTTGCCGAGGAGCATCTCGGCCCCGGCCCCGTCGATGATCGTGCGCGAGTCCACCTGCGACGCGACGCGGAAGGCGATGCGCGAGGGGAAGTTCGCCTTGATGAGCCCCGTGATCACGTTCACCGACGGGCGCTGCGTGGCGAGGATGAGGTGGATGCCGATCGCG
>DASWVQ010000081.1:0-16096 GCA_036401195.1 Gemmatimonadaceae bacterium | reverse complement strand
TCACCCCGGGTGCTCCGCGCCCGCGGCCGATCGCCAGCGGTAACCCCTTCGCCCCCCGCCCCGTCGCCTCCGCGGCGCCGGGCGGTGGCCCGGCCACCCGCCGCGACGACCGCTCCGGCGGGGGTGGTGGAGGCGGCGGTGGCGGCGGCGGTGGTACCTCCACCGCGCCCTCGGCGGGCGGTGACCGTGGCCGTCGCAAGAAGGGGAAGCGCGGCGTGGATCGCGAGGCGGTGGATGCGAACATCACCAAGACGATGGCCGCCATGCGTGGCGCCCCGTCGCGCCGTTCGCATGGCGACATGCGTCGCGAGATGCGCGAGGAGGCCATGCAGGAGCGGCGCGCGGAGGCGGAGCGCGAGAAGAAGACCGTCCGCGTGAACGAGTTCATCACCGTGAGCGAGCTCGCGCAGAACCTGCGCGTGTCCGCCACGGAGATCGTCGGCTTCGCCTTCAAGAACCTGGGGCTGATGATCACCGTGAACCAGCGGCTCGACTTCGACCAGATCGAGCTGATCGCGGGCGAGTTCGGCTACCAGGCGGTGCGCGAGGAGGAGTACGTCGCCGACCAGTCGTCGGAGGAAGTGGAGGAGCGTCCCGAGGACCTCCGCCCGCGTCCCCCGGTGGTCACCATCATGGGCCACGTCGACCACGGCAAGACCTCGCTCCTCGACTACATCCGCAAGGCGAACGTGGTGGCCGGCGAGTCCGGCGGCATCACGCAGCACATCGGCGCTTACCACGTCACCCTGCCGGGGGAGCGGAAGATCACCTTCCTCGACACCCCGGGCCACCAGGCCTTCACCGCCATGCGCGCCCGCGGCGCGCAGGTGACCGACATCGTGGTGCTCGTGGTCGCGGCCGACGACTCCGTCATGCCGCAGACCATCGAGGCGATCTCGCACGCCCGCAACGCCGGCGTGCCGATCATCGTCGCCATCAACAAGGTGGACCTCGCCCAGGCCAATCCCGGGAAGGTGAAGCAGGAGCTGCTGCAGCACGGCGTGGTGCTCGAGGAGTTCGGCGGGCAGACGCTCTCGCAGGAAGTGTCCGCGAAGAAGGGCACCGGCGTTCCGCAGCTGCTCGAGCAGATCGCCCTCCAGGCCGAGATCCTCGACCTGAAGGCGAACCCGGACAAGCGCGCCACCGGCAGCGTCATCGAGGCCCAGCTCGACCCGGGCAAGGGCCCCGTGGCCACCGTGCTCGTCCAGGGCGGCACCCTCAAGGTGGGCGACGACTTCATCTGCGGCATGTTCGCGGGGCGCGTCCGCGCGCTCCTCGACGAGCGTGGCAAGCAGGTGAAGGCGGCGACCCCCGCCATCCCGGTGCAGATCCTCGGCTTCGAGGGCGTCCCCATGGCGGGCGACCAGCTCCTCGTCGTGGAAGACGCCGCGGGCGCGCGCGAGCTCGCGCAGCGCCGCCAGCGACTCGACCGCGAGGCCAAGAGCCGCCGCACCAGCCGCGCCGGCGTGTCCCTCGAGGACTTCATGGCGCAGTCGGCGGCGGGCGAGCGGCGCAACCTCCGCATCGTCATCAAGGCCGACCAGGGCGGCCCGGCGGAAGCGCTCGCCGACGCCCTCCAGCAGCTCTCCACCGCCGAGGTGGCGGTGGAGATCGTGCAGCGCGGCGTGGGCGCGATCAGCGAGAGCGACATCCTCCTCGCCCGGGCGTCGGGGGCCATCATCATCGGCTTCCACGTGCGCCCCGACACCAACGCCCGCGCCGCCGCCGAGCGCGAAGGGGTGGACATCCGCCTCTATCGCATCATCTACGAGGCGGTCAACGACGTGCGCGCCGCGATGGAAGGCATGCTCCGTCCCGAGCAGCGCGAGGTCATCACCGGCGAGGCCGTGGTCCGCGAGACCTTCAAGGTCCCGCGCGTCGGCGTCATCGCGGGCTCCTACGTCCGCAGCGGCACGATCCAGCGGCAGGGCACGCGCCTCCGCCTCATCCGCGACGGCGTGGAGATCTTCGACGGCACCTTCGCCTCGCTCAAGCGCTTCAAGGACGACGTGCGCGAGGTGAAGGAAGGGTACGAGTGCGGCATCGGCATCGAGAACTTCAACGACATCAAGGTCGGGGACGTCATCGAGGTCTACCGCACGGAGGAGGTGGCGCGGACGCTGGATTCCGCGCCCACCGGCTGATCCCTCCACGCAACCAGGGAGGGGCACATGGCGGAACACCGGCGGTCCGACCGCGTCGCGGAAGCCATCCGCGCCGAGGTCGCGACCTTCCTGTCGGCGCGCGCGAAGGACCCCCGCATCGTGGCCATGGTCACGGTGACGGGGGTGGAGGTCACGCGCGACCTGCGGCACGCGAAGGTCTTCGTGAGCATGATGGGGGACGACGCACAGAAGCAGCAGACGCTCGAGGGGCTCTCCTCGCTCGCCAGCTACCTGCGCTCGCACCTCGGCCGCGCCCTGCAGCTCCGCAGCGCGCCGCAGGTGGCCTTCAAGCTGGACGAGAGCATCGCCCGCGCCTCGCGCATCGAGTCGCTCCTCGCGCAGCTCCCCGAGAACGAGCGCGCCGGGAGCGGGGATGCGGCGGGCCAGGCCACCGAACCTGGGGCGACTCCCGATGCCGCGCCGGACAGCGGATCGGACGGTTGACGGGCTCCTCCTCGTCGACAAGCCGGCGGGGATGACCTCACACGACGCGGTGGCCCTCGCGCGCCGCGCCCTCGGCACGCGGCGCATCGGCCACACCGGGACCCTCGATCCCTTCGCCACCGGGCTGCTCGTCCTCCTCGCGGGACGCGCCACCCGGCTCGCCCGCTGGGCGAGCGGGGAGCCCAAGGTGTACGAGGCCACCGTCCGCTTCGGCGCCGCCACCGACACCGACGATGCGACCGGCACCGTAACCGCCTCCGCGCCGGTGCCGGGGCTCGACGCGATCGAGGCCGCCCTCCCGCGGCTCACCGGCACCATCGCGCAACGCCCCCCCGCCTATTCCGCGAAGCAGGTCGCGGGGGTGCGCGCCTACGACGCCGCGCGCGCCGGCGAGCCCCTCGAGCTCGCCCCCGCGCAGGTCGAGGTGCACCGCTGGGAGATCCTCGGCTGGGCGCCCCCCGACCTCCGCGTGCGCATCACCTGCGGCGGGGGCACCTACATCCGCGCGCTGGCGCGCGACCTCGGGGCGCTCACCGGGAGCGCGGCGCACCTCGTCGCCCTGCGCCGCCTGCGCTCGGGCGCCTTCGACGTGAGCGACGCCGTCCCCGCGGGCGCCCTCGATGCGGAAAGCGCCGTGCGACCCCTGCGCGACGCCGTTCCCGCGCTGCTCCCGGTCCACCTCGACGCCGGCGCCGCCGCGCGGGTGCGCCACGGCAACCCCGTCGCGGCGCCCGGCGCGGAGCCCGGCCCCGCCGCGCTGCTCGACGACTCCGGGGAACTGCTCGCCATCGCCGAGCGGGAAGGGGAGCGGTGGTGCCCCCGCACCGTGCTGGTCGAGGGGTGAGCCGGTGAGCGCGCGCACTCCGGCCGGCCAGCCGGCGGCGATCGTCACCGTCGGCAGCTTCGACGGCGTCCACGTCGGGCACCAGGACGTGATCCGCCGCCTGCTCGACCGCGCCGTCGAGGTACGGCTGGCGCCCGTCGTCGTCACCTTCGAGCCGCACCCCCTCGAGGTCGTCCGCCCCGAGCACGCGCCCCCCCTCCTCACCACCGCCGACGAGCGCGCGGAGCTGATCGCCGCCCTCGGCGTGGACCGCGTCGAGGTGCTCCCCTTCACCCCCGCCCTCGCCGCCCTCAGCGCCGAGGAGTTCGTGGACCAGCTGCTCCGCGAGCGCTTCGGCATGCGCGAGCTGCTGATCGGCTACGACCACGGATTCGGGAAGGGCCGCTCCGGCGACGTGGGCACCCTCCGGACGCTCGGCGCCAGCCGCGGGTTCGCGGTGGACGTGGTGCCCCCGGTGACCTGGGACGACGGGACCGCGGTCTCGTCGAGCTCCATCCGCCGGGCCGTCGCCGAGGGTGCGCTGGATCGCGCCGCCCTCGGCCTCGGGCGTCGTTACGCGGCGACGGGGCGCGTAGTCTCCGGTGCACGGCGGGGACGACTGCTCGGCTATCCCACGGTCAACGTGGAGCTGCCGTCGCCCCGCAAGCTCCTCCCGCCGCACGGGGTGTACGCGGTCCGGGTCGCCGCCCCGTCGGGGTCCTGGGATGGCATGATGAACCTCGGGGGGCGTCCCACCTTCGGCGAGACGGCCGTCTCGCTCGAGGCCCACCTGTTCGGCGCCGACGGGGATTTCTATGGCGCGGCGGTCCGCGTGGAGTTCGTGGCCCGGCTGCGCGACGTCATCGCCTTTCCTTCCGTGGACGCCCTCGTGGCGCAGCTCGGACGTGACGCCGAACAGGCGCGCACGGTCCTGGCCGCTCTGCGTTGACCCACGGCGTAAGCCCAAGTAAGATTATAGGTTCCGCGTAAAACCCCTCCCTCCCGCAGTCGCATGACCAACCTCAAGTACCGCCTCGCCCTCATCGGCGTGCTGGTCCTCGCCTCGGTCTGGGCGCTCTTCCCGCGTGACGTGAAGCAGCGCCAGCGCCGTGCCGACGGCACCTTCTACGACACCGTCCAGAAGCGGGTGCCGCTTCGCAAGGGCCTCGACCTCTCCGGCGGGATGCACCTCGCCCTGGAGGTCGACGAGTCGAAGGGCGTCGTCGCCGACAAGAGCGAGGCGATCGATCGCGCCCTCAAGGTCGTGCGCAGCCGCATCGAGGGCTTCGGCGTGTCGGAGCCCGTGATCGCCAAGGCCGGCAACGACCGCATCGTCGTGGAGCTCCCGGGGGTGGACGACCGCGAGCGTGCGATGAACGTGGTGCAGAACCAGGCCTTCCTCGAGTTCCAGATCGTGGACAAGACGCAGGCGCTGGAGAAGGTGCTTCCGCGGCTCGACGCGATCGCGAAGCAGAAGGGAGGCGCGGGGCCCGCCGCGGCCCCGGGTGCCCCGGCGCCCGCGGCGAAGAGCGGACTGGAGGGGCTGCTCAGCTCCACCGACGCGGCGAGGGCCACCGACTCCACGAAGGCGGGCGGCGACAGCGCGAAGGCCGTGGCCGCGGCGGACAGCCAGGTGACCATCGGCGGGGGCGGCCCGGTCTCGAAGCTCCTCCAGCAGGGCGCGATGCCCGGCGAGTACTTCGTGTCGCTCCAGAACCAGACGGCGCTCGAGAACTACCTCGCCATGCCGGAGATCCAGGCGGCGTTGCCGCCCGGCAAGGAGGTGCACTTCGGCGCCGACACCACCAGCGTGGCGGGCCAGGTCTTCCGCACGCTGTACGTGGTCGACGCGACGCCGATCATCACCGGCGAGTACCTCAAGGACGCCAAGCCGAACCAGGACCCGATCGAGGGCACCCTGGTCCAGTTCACCCTCGACAACGAGGGCGGGCGGAAGTTCCGCCAGCAGACCGGCCGGCACATCAAGGACTACATGGCGATCGTCCTCGACGGGCGCGTCATGGGTCGCCCCCCGGTGATCCAGAGCGCGATCGGCACCCGCGGGCAGATCACCATGGGCGGCCGTGACCTCCAGGCCGCGCAGGACCTCGCCCTGGTGCTCCGCGCCGGCGCGCTCCCCACGCCGCTCAAGGTCGCGGAGGTGCGCACCATCGGCCCGAGCCTCGGCGCCGACTCGATCACCAAGGGGCTCACCGCCTCGGTGATCGCGGTGATCCTCGTGATCCTGGTGATGGTGGTGTACTACCGCTTCTCCGGCGTCCTCGCGGTGGGCGGGCTCGTGCTCTTCGTGCTCTACACCCTCGCCATCCTCGCGGGCTTCGACGCGGTGCTCACGCTCCCGGGGATCGCCGGCTTCGTGCTCACGATCGGCATCGCCGTCGACGCGAACGTGCTGATCTTCGAGCGCATCCGCGAGGAAATGGCGCACGGCAAGACGATCCGCACCTCGATCGACGAGGGCTTCAAGCACGCCATGAGCGCCATCGTGGACTCGAACGTCACCACGATCCTCACCGGCGCGGTGCTCTACCAGTACGGCACCGGCGCGGTGCAGGGCTTCGCCGTCACCCTGATCGCCGGTATCGTCGCCTCGATGTTCACGTCGATCTTCGTCGTCCGAACCTTCTACATGATCTGGCTGAACCGCACCCGCGGCACCGCCCAGACGCTGAGCATCTGATGCTGCGCATCCTCCACGACACCAAATACGACTTCATCGGCGCCTGGAAGGCGGCGGTGATCGGCACCGTCCTCTGGATCCTCATCGGGTTCGGCGGGATGCTCTATCACGGCGGCGCCCACTGGAGCACCGAGTTCACCGGCGGCACGCTGATCCAGCTCCAGTTCGAGCAGCCGACCGAGATCGCCCGGATCCGCCAGGCGGTGGAGCAGGCCAGCTTCCAGGGGGCGGAGATCCAGCAGTTCGGCTCCTCCCGCGACTTCACCGTGAAGGCGCCCCCCCGCGAGGGCGACACCAGCGGCGAGACCACCGCGAAGCAGGTGGAAGGCGCGCTCGCGAAGACCTTCGGCGCCGGCATGAAGGTGGTGCGCTCCGAGTTCGTCGGTCCCAAGGTGGGCGACGAGCTCACGCGCAACGCGGTGATCGCCATCCTGATCTCGTTCCTCGTGACGCTGGTCTACCTGGCCTTCCGCTTCGAGTGGCGCTTCGGCCTGGCGGCGATCCTCTCCTCGCTCCACGACATCCTCGCGACCTTCGCCTTCATCGGCCTGTTCCGCGTCGAGATCTCGCTCACCGTCGTCGCCGCCATCCTCACGGTGCTCGGCTACTCGATGAACGACACGATCATCATCTTCGACCGTGTCCGCGAGAACCTGCGCAAGCAGCGCAAGGAGGGCTTCCGCGAGATCCTCAACCGGTCGATCAACGAGACGCTGCCGCGCTCCGTGCTCACCCACGTGACCACGGCCGGCGCCACGATCGCGCTGCTGATCTTCGGGGGCGAGGTGATCCGGCCCTTCGCGATGGTGATGACCTTCGGCATCGTCATGGGAACCTTCTCCTCGATCTACGTGGCCGGGATCCTCCTGCTCTGGATCGAGACCCGCTGGCCGCGCAAGGACGCGGAGAAGGGGACCGCGCGTGCCCTCGCGGCCGAGAAGCGCCGCGCCGCCGAGCCCCGCCAGCCCGCCACCACGCGCTGACCGGCCGCGCCGGCTCGTCCCGCCGCTCCACCGAACCGCCGCCCCGGCCGACTGGGGCGGCGGTTTCGCATCGAGGGACCGCGCTGGCGGCGCCTGCACCGGCGGCAACGACCATGTCGCGAACGGTCGACATGATCTTTCAACTGGTCGATGCAACGGCAACAGCCGGCACTGACGAGGTCGCGAAGGAGCCAAGGCCGCAAAGGTTGTGGCGACCCTGGCGACCTTCGCTGCTTCGCGACCTTGTCAGTGTCGGCTGTCCCCTGGTGTGCGGACCCGGCCCCACCGGGCCCGGTTCAATTCGCCAGGGCGCGCCGATACTCTTCCGTGATGGCGCCGTTCATCGACAGCCACACCCACCTCGCCGACCCGGCCTTCGACGACGACCGCGACGCGGCCGTCGAGCGCGCCCGGCTCACCGGGGCCCGCGCCCTCGTGTGCATCGGCGAGTCGCTCGCCGCCGCCGCCCGCGCGCGGGCCCTCGCCAGCCGCCACCCCGGCTTCGTCTACTTCACCGCCGGGATCCATCCACACGACGCCGCCGGGTTCGATCCGCAGCGCGACCGCGACGCCATCGCCGCGGAACTCGCCGCGGGCGCCGTCGCCGTGGGCGAGTGCGGCCTCGACTATCACTACGATCACTCCCCGCGGGACCGCCAGCGCGAAGCCTTCGCGGCGCAGCTCGAGCTGGCGAGGGCGCACGGGAAGCCGGTCGTGGTGCACACCCGCGAGGCCGAGGACGACACCCGCGCCATGGTCGTGGCGGCGGGGCGGGCGGGCATCACCGGCGTGCTGCACTGCTTCACCGGGTCGCATGCCCTCGCCGAGGCGGCGCTCGCCGCGGGGTGGTACATCTCCTTCAGCGGCGTCGTCACCTTCCGCAAGTGGGCCGACGACGACCTCCTCCGGCTCGTCCCCGACGACCGGCTGCTGGTGGAGTCCGATGCCCCCTACCTCGCCCCAGTCCCCCACCGCGGGAAGCGCAACGAGCCGGCGTGGGTGAGCTTCACCCTCGCCCGCGTCGCCCAGGCGCGGGGCGTCCTCCCCGACGCGCTCGGCGCGCGCGTCGTCGCCAACGCCGAGCGCTTCTTCACGCTGGCGCCCGCCGCCCGCCCCGCGGTAGGTTGATCCCGGTCCCACCTACGACTCGACAACCCACGGAGATCGACGTGAGCATCCAGATCGTGAAGACCGATGCGGCCCCCGCCGCGATCGGCCCCTACTCGCAGGGCACCATCGCCAACGGCCTCCTCTTCACCGCCGGCCAGATCGCCCTCGATGCCGCGACCGGGCAGGTCATCGCCGGGGACGTGGTGGCCCAGGCCGAGCGCGTGCTCACCAACCTGCAGGCCATCCTGAAGCAGGCCGGCTGCGCGTGGACCGACGTCGTCAAGACCACGGTCTACCTGCACGACATGAACGATTTCCCCGCCGTGAACGAGGTGTACGCCCGCATGCTCGGCGACGCCCGCCCGGCGCGCTCCACCGTGCAGGTCTCCGCCCTTCCGCGCGGCGTGCTCGTCGAGATCGACGCCATCGCGTCCGTCCCCAGCCGCTAGTCCCCAGTCCCCAGCCCCTGGGCCCTTATCCCTTTCCCCATGTCCCGCGAAGATATTTTTCGCTTGAGCGCCTTCGCCCGCTGCGCGGGTTGAGCCGCCAAGCTGGGTCCGGGTGACCTGACGCGCGCGCTGGCGGCGCTTCCCCAGCAGGCGGATCCCCGTCTTCTCGTCGGTCGCGAGACCTACGACGACGCGGGGATCTTCCTGCTGTCCGACGACCTCGCGCTCGTGCAGACGGTGGACTTCTTCGCCCCCATCGTCGACGATCCCCGCCGCTTCGGCGAGATCGCCGCGGCGAACGCCCTCTCCGACGTCTTCGCCATGGGAGGCGAGCCCCTCACCGCGCTCAACATCGTCGGCTTCCCGTCGGGCACCCTCCCCCTCGAGGTGCTCGGCGAGATCCTCGCCGGCGGGCAGTCGAAGGTGCAGGAAGCGGGCGCCGTCGTGGTCGGCGGACACACCGTGGTCGACGAGGAGGTGAAGTACGGCCTCGCCGTCACCGGTCGCGCCGATCCCCGGCACCTGCTCACCAACACCGGCGCCCGCGCGGGGGAGCGCCTCGTGCTCACCAAGCCCCTCGGCACCGGCATCCTCGCTACCGCGGCGCGCCGGCGGGAGATTGACCCCGCCCACGAGGCGCTCATGATCTCCACGATGTCGGCGCTCAACGCCCTCGCGGCGCGGACCGCCCTCGCCGTGGGCGCCCGCGCCGCCACCGACGTCACCGGCTTCGGCCTGCTCGGCCACGCCTCGCACATCGCCCGCGGGAGCGGGGTCACCCTCCTCATCGACGTGCGCGCGGTCCCCATCCTCCCCGGCGCCCGCGAGGGCTGGCGCCAGGGGATCCGCACCGGGGGCGCGGTGCGCAACGCCGAGTGGCTCGCCCCGCAGGTTGCCTGGGGCACCAGCGCCGAGGAGGACCGCGGCCTGCTCGTGGACCCGCAGACCTCCGGGGGCCTGCTCGTCGCCGTCCCCCCCGACCGCGTCGCCGAGTATCTTGCACGGGTCCCCGGCGCAGTGGAGATCGGTGAGGTGCTGCCACCCGGGGATCACGGTCTCGTGCTTGCGTAGCCCCTGGGAGTGGAGAGGGTCTGGTGGCCTTCCCGGTCTTCAAAACCGGTGCGACCTGCTTCGCGGGTCGGGTGGGTTCGATTCCCATGCACTCCCGCCACGCACGCCCCGGCCGTCATCCTGAGGCGCAGCCGAAGGATCCGGCCCCGGCGTTCGAGGCCCGGCTCCGACAGCCGTCGCCCAGCACCGCCTTCGCGCCGCCACGGATGAATTCAACGCCCGCCACCCGGTTCTGCTTCGCGCTCTTGACCGCCGCCCTCGGCGCCGCCTCGGCGAGCCCCCTCGCGGCGCAGCGTGCCGACAGCGCGCGCATCGCGGTGGCTCCCGCTCCCGCCACGCCGCCCGCCACCGCGCGCGACACCACCACGGCCTTCCGCAAGCCGCCCCTGTCGCCGGCGCGTTCGTTCCTCTACTCGCTCATCGTCCCCGGCTACTCGCAGTGGGCCCTGGGCCGCCCCACGGCGGGGATGGTGTTCGTCACGGCGGAAGCCATCACCCTCACCATGCTGCGCGAGTCCGCCGCGAACCTCGCCGACGCACGGCGCTTCCGTGGCGACTCGATCATCGTCCGCTTCGTCGACCCGGTCACCGGGCAGCCCGGCATCGTGCGTGAGCCCTCGCAGGGCGACACCGCGCTCGTGCGCGTGCGCCGCGCGCAGGTCGAGGACTGGATCGCCGCCCTCGTCGCCACCCACCTCTTCTCCGGGCTCGACGCCTTCGTCGCGGCGCACCTGTGGGACGTGCCCGCCCAGGTCACCGCGCGGCCGCGCAACGGCGGCGCCGTCGTCGCCGCGCGCATCCGCTTCTGATGCCCAGCACCGCGCCCATCGGCGTCTTCGACTCCGGGATCGGGGGGCTCACCGTCGCGCACGAGCTGATGCGCCAGCTCCCCGCCGAGAGCCTCATCTACTTCGGCGACACCGCCCGCGTCCCCTACGGCCCCAAGAGCCCGGACACGGTGCGGCGCTACTCGCGCGAGATCGCCGGGTGGCTGCGCGACGAGGGGGTGAAGGCGATCGTCATCGCCTGCAACACCGCCACCGCCCATGGCCTCGCCGCGCTGCGCGCCGAGATGCCCTGTCCCGTGATCGGCGTCGTGGAGCCGGGCGCGCGCGCCGCGGTGAACGCCTCCACCGGCCGCGAGATCGGCGTCATCGGCACCGTCGGCACGATCCGCTCCGGGGCCTACGAGCGCGCGATCCGCGAGCTGGCGCCCGACGCGCGCATCGCCGTGCAGCCCTGCCCCCTGTTCGTCCCCCTCGTCGAGGAAGGGTGGGGAAGCAGCGAGGCCGCGCGACTCGTCGCCCGCGAGTACCTCCGCCCCCTCGAGGAAGCGCACGTGGACACGGTGGTCCTGGGCTGCACGCACTACCCCCTGCTCAAGCCCCTCCTCGCCGACGTGCTCGGGCCGCGCGTCCGCCTCATCGACTCGGCCGCGGAGACCGCCGCCGAGACGCGCCGCGTGCTCGCCGCCGCCGGCCTGCTCGCGTCCCCGGACAACGTCCCCACCCACCGCTTCGTCGCCTCAGACGATCCGCGGCAGTTCCTCGCGCTCGGGCAGCGGTTCCTCGGGGACGCGATCGAGCACGTGGAGATTCGCACCCTCGGCTGAGCCGTCGAAGCGCTTCAGCGCGATGCGGCCGGGGCGCACGTCCAGGTACGTGGGAGCGTCGAGCCACGGGCCGGGGTTCGCGAACACGCCACCCCCCGGCATGCGCTCCAGCGCCGCAACGTGCGAATGCCCGTACACCAGCAGCTCCAGGCCGGGCGTCGCGCCGAGCACCCGCGCCGCCACCTCGCGCATCCCCGCCCCCTCGTCGTGCGCCCCGTAGCTGCGGCTCGCATGCGAGCTGCCGTAGGCCAGGCGGCTCCCGAGGTCGGGGTGCAGCAGGCGGAAGGCGCGGATCGCCCACGGGTGGCGGAGCACGGTGCGGAGCCGGCGGTACTTCCGGTCCTCCACCTCGCGCACCCCATCGCCATGCTCCACCCGGGCGGCCCAGCCGGCGACCGGCCCGGTCAGCGCGTCCGTGCGGAAGTCGATGCCGTAATCCTCGCGCAGGACGTCGCCCCCCCAGCAGTCGTGGTTCCCCGCCAGCATCACCACGGGCACCCCCCGCTCGCGGACCTCGGCGAGCGCGGCGAGGGTACGAACGGCACGGCGCGGCACCACGTGCCGCCACTCGAACCAGAACTCGAACAGGTCGCCGTTGATCACCAGGCACGCCGCGTGCCCGGGGAGCCAGTGCAGGAAGTCGAGCATCCGCCGCTCGGCCGCGGGAGGCCCGAACCCCAGGTGTGCGTCGGCGATGATGAAGCAGGGGGAGGGAAGCACGTGCTGATGTTAGCGTTCGCCGGCTCGCTTTACAAACCACCCGGGCCTCCCGATCTTCGCCCCCTCCCCCCGTCCCGAAACCGTCGCCCCATGCCACGAAGCAGCATCGCCGAGTTCCGCGTCCGCTACGCCGAGACCGACCAGATGGGGGTCGTGCACCACTCCCGCTACCTCCCCTGGTGCGAGGTCGGCCGCACGGAGTTCATCCGCGGCCTCGGCGTCAGCTACGCCGAGCTGGAGGCGTCGGGGGTGCTGCTCGCCATCGCCGAGTGCTCCCTCCGCTACCACGCCCCCGCGCGCTACGACGACCTGGTCCGCGTCACCACCACCATGGCCGAGGTCCGGTCGCGCGGCGTGACCTTCGACTACGTCATCACTCGCGCCGAGTCGGGCGAGCGCCTCGCCACGGCCCGCACCGTGCTCGTGTCCATCGACCGCGGGGGACGCCCCATCCGGCTCCCCGACGACTTCCGCCGCATGCTCGAGGACGCGCAGTGATTCCCACCGTCGGCTCCCCATCGCTCGCCCGCGCCATCCGCCGCCTCGCACCCGCGGCGGCGCTCGCGCTGCTCGGCGCCTGTGCGCCTCGCCTCCGCCCCCTCGGCGGGGCGCCGGCGCCCGCCACGCTGCGCCTGCCCACCCCCGCGCTCCCCGCCGGCCATCGCCGGCTGGTCTTCGACTGGGAACTGGACGACGCGGAGATGGCCGCCCGCGGCCAGGGGGTGGCGCGCATGGCCAGCCCCGACAGCGCGCGCCTCGACTTCTTCCTGCGCGGCGGCATGGGGGGCGGGTGGGCGATCCTCGTCGGCGACACCCTGCGCGCGCCCGGCCCCGATCGCCTGCGCGACATGCTCCCCCCCGTCCCCATGCTCTGGGCGGCGCTGGGGCGGATGGCGCTCCCGGCGACGGCCGACACCGCGATCGCGCAGGAGGGTGACCTGCTGCGCGCCGACCTGGGGCAGCCCGTCGCGTGGCGCGTTACATTCCGGGGCGACACCCTGGTCCGGCTGGAGCGCGTCTCCGGCGGCCGCGTCGTCGAGTGGGTGGACCGCGCGAGCCCCACCCGCGTGGTCTACCGGCGGGAGGCCCCCCGCCGCGAGCTGACGCTGATCCTCTCCGGCCCCGATGAGCCCACGACGTTCGATCCCTCGATCTGGTCGCGCTGACGGCGCGCGCCGCACCCCGGCGCGGCCACCGCGACGCGTCGCGACGCTGCTGCTCGCCGCCCTCCTCCTCGCGACCGGCGCCTGCGCCTACGGCTTCGCCGGCGGCGGGCTCCCGCCGCACATCAAGTCGATGGCCATCGTGCCCTTCGAGAACGAGACCGCCGCGCCCGAGCTCCAGGCGGAGCTCTTCGAGGTGCTGCGCACGCAGCTGCGGAGCCGTCTGGGCGTGCAGGACGCCGGTCCCGAGCGCGCCGACGCCCTCGTCCGCGGCACCATCAAGGCGTACGACCTCGACGTGCCCGCCGCCATCAGCGCCGACCCGGGGCGCGTCTCCGCCTCGCGCCGCCGCCTGCAGCTCACGATCGACGTGGAGATCGTCGACCAGAGCAACGGCCGCGTGATCTGGAGCAAGACCGGGCTGCGCGCCGAGGGCGAATACGCGGAGCGGCAGGAGGCGGCGGGGCGACGCATGGCGCTCGAGCGCATCGTCAACGACATCGTCGAGGGCGCGCAGTCGCAGTGGTGAGCGCGCACGACGACGCGGGAGGCGCCGCCGCCGCGCCGAGCAGCGCCGCCGACCCCGCCGCCCGGGTCATGACGTGGGACGCGGCGCGCGCGTGGCGCCGCACCGTGCCCGGGCGCCTCGTCTTCACCAACGGCGTCTTCGACCTGCTGCATCCCGGCCACGTGGACGTGCTCCTCGGCGCGCGCCGCCGGGGCGACGCGCTGGTGGTGGGGCTCAACAGCGACGCCTCCGTGAAGCGGCTCAAGGGGCCCGAGCGCCCCGTCCGCGGCGAGGCGGAGCGGAGCTACGTCCTCGCCGCGCTGGCGATGGTGGACGCCGTCGTGCTCTTCCACGAGGACACGCCGCTTGAGCTCATTCGCGCGCTTCGCCCCGACGTCCTCGTGAAGGGGGGCGACTACACCGTCGACACCATCGTCGGCGCCGCCGACGTCACCGGGTGGGGAGGGGAGGTCGTCGTCATCCCCCTCACCCCCGGGCAGTCCACCACCTCGATCATCCAGAAGCTTCGTGCCCCAGGATCCCGTGACCGGTAACGACCCGCGCGCCACGCGCCGCCCCGACCAGCTCCGCCCCGTGACGCTCGAGCGCCAGGTGGCGCCGTACGCGGAGGGCTCCTGTCTGGTGAGCTTCGGCAGCACCCGCGTGCTGTGCACCGCCTCGGTGGAGGAGGGGGTGCCCGGGTGGCGCCGCGGGAGCGGGGAAGGGTGGCTCACCGCCGAATACGCGATGCTCCCGCGCGCCACCAAGACGCGCAGCTCGCGCGAGCGCGGCCAGGTGGGGGGGCGCACGCAGGAGATCCAGCGCCTCATCGGGCGCAGCGTGCGCGCGATGCTCGATGGCTACGCCTTCGGCGAGTTCACCGTGAAGGTGGATTGCGACGTGCTCCAGGCCGACGGCGGCACGCGCACCGCGGCCATCACCGGCGCCTGCGTCGCCGTCTGCGACGCCTTCGACTGGATGGTGCGCTCGCGCCTCCTCGGGGAGTCGCCGGTGAAGCGGCGCATCGCGGCGATCAGCGTGGGCACCGTGCGCGGCGAGCCGCGCCTCGACCTCGAGTACGTGGAGGACGTCGCCGCCGAGGTGGACATGAACGTGGTGATGAGCAGCGAGGGACGCTTCGTCGAGGTGCAGGGCACCGGGGAGCACGGCACCTTCTCGCGCACGGAGCTCGACGCGCTGCTCGGGCTCGCGGAGCAGGGCATCCGCGACCTCGACGCCCTGCAGCGGGCGGCGCTCGCGCGGTGAGCGACGCCGCGCGCGAGCCGATCCTCCTGGCCACGCGCAGCGCGGGCAAGCTGCGCGAGCTGCGCCCGCTCTTCGCCGCGGCGGGACTCGAGGTGCACGACCTCGAGGAGATGGGGATCGAGGAAGGGGACCACGAGCACGGGCTCGAGGCGTTCGACACGTTCGAGGAGAACGCGCTGGCCAAGGCGCGGCACTTTCACGCCCTCACCGGGCGTCGCGTCGTCGCGGACGATTCGGGGCTCGAGGTGGAGGCGCTCGCCGGGGCGCCGGGGGTGCGCAGCAAGCGGTGGAGCGGCCGCCCCGGGCTCACCGGCACCGCGCTGGACGAGGCGAACAACACGCTGCTGCAGCGCTCCCTCGCCGGGGTGGCCGACCGGCGCGCGCGCTACGTGTGCGTGGCGGCGTACGTGGATGGCGCGCGCGAGCTCGTGTTCCGCGGGGAGGTGCGCGGGACGATCGCCAGCACGCGGAGCGGGAGCGGCGGCTTCGGCTACGACCCGTACTTCATCGCCGACGAGTCGGGGCGCAGCTTCGGCGACATGACGCGCGAGGAGAAGGCGCGCATCAGCCACCGCGGGCGGGCGTTCGCGGCGCTGCTCGAGGCGCTGGCGCTGGGAGGGGCAGAGGCAGGGGAAGGGACTCGGGGCTAGGGGTTAGGGTGTTGGAGATGCAGGTTCTTCCGCAACCCCAGGCCCCAGGCCCTACACCCTAGTCCCCACCCCTCCCCCCGTTGACGCGTCGGAATCACGTGTGTATAATCAGGGGCTCAACGCGGGGCGTAGCGTAGCCTGGTATCGCGCCTGCTTTGGGAGCAGGAGGTCCCCGGTTCAAATCCGGGCGCCCCGACCTTGCGGGCCGAGGGAGTATCGAAGGCCGAAGGTTCAGCCCGCTGCTGTAAGATGCGCCAGTAGCTCAGTTGGATAGAGCAACAGCCTTCTAAGCTGTGGGTCGGGGGTTCGAATCCCTCCTGGCGCGCCAAGCGATCCGCGTTGTTCCGCGATTGCGCCGCTAGCTCAATTGGCAGAGCAACTGACTCTTAATCAGTAGGTTCTAGGTTCGATTCCTAGGCGGCGCACTGTTC
>DASWVQ010000080.1:0-3224 GCA_036401195.1 Gemmatimonadaceae bacterium | reverse complement strand
AGCAGGAGCTGGATCGGCCGCACCGCCTCCGGCGTCGCGCCGTTGGTGTAGGTCGCCGTGAGGGAGACGAAGGCGAGGCCGAACAGCGCCATGGTGATGGCCGCGCCGCGCACGCCATGCCGCAGCGCGATCACCGTGAGGGGCACGAAGCACAGGTAGCCATGCACGGGCGCCCAGGTGAACCCCGCGCGCCACAGCGCGCCGAGCACCACGAGCAGGAGCGCGCCCTCGAGCAGCACCCCCAGCATGCGCCTCCCGCCAGCGTCGGCCGCCGCCTCCGCGCGCGCGGGAAGGGCGCTCGCCGGCGAGCCGTTCACGCCGTCCGGCGACGCGCGATCCGGCGCGAACATCTGCTGGATCCCGCTCACGACCACGAGCAGCGTGACCGGGACCACCACCAGCGCCCCCGCCGCGTCGGCGGCGGCGAAGGCGATGGCGTAGCGCAGGAACTCGGTCCACGCGCGGCCGAACACCAGCGTCGCCTCCATCGCGCTCGCCAGCCCCGCGAGCGCGGCCGAGCCGAACACGGCGCCGGAAAGCCACGCCGCATCCTCGATCCCCCACGCGCGGCCGTCGAGCGCCACGCGACGGCGGATCACGTCGGCGGCCATCGCGTACGCCACCACGATCGCCAGGGCGCCGGGCATGGTGCGCCATCCCGCCGCCCCCAACGGCGACGCGAACAGCGCGAGCGCCAGCCGCGCGGCGGCGAGCACGGGAACCCCGCGCCACCCGGTGAGGACGAGGAAGACGAGCCCGAGTCCGGCGGAGGGATACCAGGGGATGATCCGCGTCCCCGGCATCGCCACCGCCTGGAGCAGCCAGTCCGACACGAGATAGAGACCGAGCGCGACCGCGGCAGCCCCGACGCGGAGGCCGCGCCGTGGCTCACCCAGGGGCTGGGGGTCTCGCACCTGCGCTCCGGTCATGAGGTTCCGATCGTCGGGTCTCGAGGTCAGGGGCAAATTCTACGCGCCCGGGCGCCGCCAGCCGAGTGTCACTTTATCGCAAGGGCTCCCACGGATTGCTCCGGCGGGGCGGGCGCACCACCTTATCGGGATGCCCATCTTCGACGAACACCGCCGCGGCTTCCTCGGCCGCCTGGCCAGTGGCGCCCTCGCCCTCGCCGGCCTCGCCTCCCTCGACGCGGGCACCGCGCGCGCCGCCACCCTGCTCGCGGGGGATGCCGGCGCCCCGGCCGGCCCCGGTCGCGACGCCGCCGATTCCCCGTACGACGACCGCTGGACCGACCGGGTGCGCGCCGCGAAGCACAAGGCGGTGTTCGACAGCCCCGACGTGAACGACGGCCTCGCGCTGCTGCAGCCCTGGATCTTCCGCAGCGGCTATCGCGCGGCATTGCAGGCCGCGCCCGAGGAGATCGTGCCGGTGGTGGTGCTGCGCCACCAGGGGACCGCGCTCGCCATGGACGACGCGATCTGGGCGAAGTACGCCTTCGGCACCGACCGCAAGGTCACCGATCCCGCCACCGGCAAGCCGGCGGAGCGGAACCCGTGGGCGCGTCGCCGTGAGGGGGAGACGCCCGACCCCACCTTCGAGGCGGTGCTCGGCGGTCCGGTCGATCCCACCGTGGCCGGCGTCCTGGCGATGGGCGGGGTCGTGCTCGCCTGCGAGGTGGCGATGAAGTCGTTCTCGCGCATGCTGGCGAAGAAGGTGAAGGGCGACGCGCCCGCCATCTTCGCCGAGCTGCGCGCGGGGGTGATCCCGGGAGTGCTCGTGCAGCCCTCGGGGGTCTACGCCACCACCCGCGCGCAGGAAGCGGGGTGCACCTTCATGCGCTCGAACTAGGCGCTGCCACGCGGGACCGCGCGGCGGCGCGCCGCCGCCCCTCAGCGCAGGGCGACGCCCACCACGATCGTGCGCGGGAGCCCCAGGTACTCGAGGGCGCCCGAGCGGTTCGCGACGTACGCGCGGTCGCCCACGTTCTGCACGCTGGCGTAGAGCTCCGCCCCCGCGCGCGGCGCCCAGCGCGCGTCGAGGTCCACCACGCCGAAGTGCGGGAGGGGGGCGCCGCCGAGGGCGATGTTCGATCCCTCGTAGCGCCACACCGCGCTGAGGGCGCCGCGCGCGCCGGGGGCCCAGCGCACCCGCGCCGCGGCGCGCTGCATCGGCACGCGCGCGATGCGCGTTTCCTTCGCCACGTGCGTGACGCGCGCGTCGTCGTAGTTGTAGCTCCCCACGATCGTGATCGCATCCGCCGGGCGCAGCGCGACTTCACCCTCCGCGCCGCGGCTCCGCGCGTACCCCTGGTTGAGGCGGCGGCGGGTGTTGTTCCCCACGTCCACGAAGCCGGCGAGGTCGCGCATCTCGTTCCAGAAGGCGGTGGCGCGCAGCTCCACGCGCGGGTGCAGCTGCCAGTCGAAGCCCGCGTCGGCGCCGGTGAGGCGCTCCGCGCCGAGGTCGGGGTTGCCCTGGAAGGTGAGGGGACCGGAGAAGAAGGTGCGGTACTGCTCGGAGAGGGTCGGCGCGCGGAAGGCCTTGGATCCCGAG
This sequence comes from Gemmatimonadaceae bacterium, assembly GCA_036401195.1. Classification (GTDB taxonomy): domain Bacteria; phylum Gemmatimonadota; class Gemmatimonadetes; order Gemmatimonadales; family Gemmatimonadaceae; genus JACDHQ01. Next base: position 716 of record DASWVQ010000080.1, on the reverse strand, counting down.
GCGCGGAAGGCGAGCCCGGGGAGCGCCGTCCAGCGGACGCCGAGCCGCGGCGACAGCGCCACGTCGGAGCGCTCGGCGTAGCTCGTGTCGCGCGCGGGATTCGCCGTCGCGTCGTGGCGCGTGCCGTTCCAGTTGCGCCACCCGTCCACGCGCACGCTCGCCTCCACGCGCAGCGGAGCGAGCGGCACGACGGCGGCCTGCGCGAACACCCCACCCACCACCTGCTTCCCCCCCGCGGTGCGCGTGCCGGTGGTGGTGCCGGTGGCGCCGTACACCACCTCGTCCATGCGGCCCACCATGTAGCGCACGTCGGCGCCGGCGGAGAGCACCGCGCCCTCGGCGCTGCCGCGCATCCACTGCAGCGAGGCGCCGGCGTCGTGGCTGGGAATCGACTGGTCGGCGGCGCGCGACTCGGTGGCGCGCGCGGTGCCCGGGCGCGCCTGCCGGCTGTGGTAGCCCTGGCTCGACGCGAAGAGGTTCGCGCTCACCCGGCCGGTCGCGAGCGTGCCGACGTCGGCGCCCGCGGAGAGCGCGCCGATGCGACGGTCGCTCCCGGTGAGCGGGGTGCCGAGGTCGCGCTCCTCGTCGAGCAGGGTGGCGCTGGCGTACACGGTGCGGTCGGCCGCGAGCGCGTACTCGGCGCGCGCGTTCCCGCCGCGCGAGCTGGAGCGCGTGGGCAGGTCGATGGCGCCGCGCTGCGTGGGACGCAGCAGGGT
>DASWVQ010000079.1:0-38919 GCA_036401195.1 Gemmatimonadaceae bacterium | reverse complement strand
GTCTCGATTAGCTTTTGGGCATGTCGAGCTTCACCGTCGAGCAGGCCAATCGCACCCTCCCGCTGGTGCGGAAGATCGTCCGGGACATCGTGGACAGTCACCGGGTGTGGCGCGAGAAGATCCTCGAGCTCGACCTGGTCGCCTCCGCCTCCGGCGCGGCCGCCCCCGACGAACGGCAGGTGGCGCTCGAGCGGGAGGTGCAGGCCCTCGCCCGCGAGATCGACGCCTTCGAGCGCGAGCTCGGCGCGCTGGGCATCGTCCTCAAGGACCGTCGGCTCGGCCTCGTGGACTTCCCATCGGAGCTGGACGGCAGGGAGATCCTGCTATGCTGGCGCCTTGGTGAGCCGGAAGTGCAATACTGGCACGACGTAGACGCCGGATTCGCCGGCAGGCAGCCACTTGCCCCCTCCGGGGCGATGTGACCCGGTCCGCGCCAGCCGTACGAACCTCCATTCCCCGATGAACAGCTACCGCGATTCCAATGGCGTGAACTGGGCCTTCCAGGTGACCCTCCCTGGATCCAGCAACGCGATGATCATCTTCCGGCACCCCGACGGCCAGGCCTCGGGGAGCGATCGGTACAACTGGATCATCAGCCAGGGGCCGGAGGCGCGAAGCGTGACGTCGCGACTCGACCCGGAGAAGGTGCGGAAGCAGCTCACCGAGGCGCAGGTGCGGAAGCTCTTCGAGCGCTCCATGCCGGTGTCGCGGCGGGAGCCCCTCCACCGCAGCTGACGGCGGGACCGGGGGCTGGGCGGGGGTGGGTCAGGCGGTGGTTTCCGCCGCCTCGCTCCCCGCTTCCGTGCTGAAGGGCACCTCCAGCTCCAGGCCGTCCTTCCCCGCCACGGTGGCGGGGAACACGGCGCGGGCCTCGCGCTCCAGCTCCCCCGCGTCGCGCGAGTAGCGCGCCGAGAAGTGGGTGAGGAGGAGGCGCGACACGCCGGCCTCGCGCGCCACCTCCGCCGCCTCCCGCGCGGTGGAGTGCCCCGTTTCCTTCGCGCGCTCCGCCTCCTCCTCGCCGAAGGTGGACTCGTGCACCAGCAGGTCGGCGCCGCGCGCCATCGCGATCGTGGCGGCGCAGGGTCGCGTGTCGCCGGTGAGCACGATCGTGCGGCCGGGGCGCCGGTCCCCCACCAGCACGCGGGGCTCGATGACGCGGCCGTCGTCGAGGGTCACCGCCTCCCCGCGGTGGATGCGCCCCCAGAGCGGGCCCTCCGGGATCCCCAGCTCGCGCGCCAGCTCGGGATTGAAGCGTCCCTTCCGCTCCTCCTCCACCAGGGCGTACCCCACGGCGATCGCCCCCCCATGCTCCACGGGGAAGGGGACGATGGCATATCCCGCGCGCGCCACCCGTTCCTCGGGGGCCAGTTCGCGGATGTCGACCGGGAAGGTGAGCCGGTCGGCGCCGAAGCTCTCCGCCCGCTTCAGCCATCGCTCGGCGCCGCGCGGCCCCCACAGGCGCAGCGGCTCGGTGCGTCCCTGCAGCGCCATCGTGCGCATCAACCCGATCACGCCGATGAGGTGATCGGCGTGGAAGTGGGTGAAGAAGATGTCGCCCACGTTGAACGACACCCCGTAGCGCATCATCTGGCGCTGCGTTCCCTCGCCGCAGTCGAAGAGCAGCGTCTCCCCTTCGCGCACGATGGCGGCGCTGGCGACGTTGCGCTCCACGGTGGGGCGCGAGGCGGAGGTGCCGAGCAGGCGGATGGCGAGCGACATGCGCCGGAATATAGCCCGCCCCCTGCGAATCTCCCGGCGTGCGCGGCAGCCGCGGCCCGCAGCTTGCCAAACCCACCCGTGCACCCTGAGGAGCGATCATGGCGGCTACGCGAGGCGGGCGAGGATCGGCGAAGCGAACGAGCGGCGCGCGTGCGCGTCGTCCGCGCGGCGCGCGTCCCGCCCCCGCGCGCGGTCGCCACCCGGAGCCGCCCTTCCCGGCGCAGCACCAGCCGCGCCCCGGTCTCGAGGCGAAGATGGTGCCGCGCCCCCGGTACCTCGCCCCCGCCTATCGCGGGGCCGCGAAGCTCGCGGGGAAGGTAGCGCTGATTACCGGCGGCGACTCGGGGATCGGTCGCGCCGTCGCCGTGCTCTATGCGCGCGAGGGCGCGGACGTCGCGCTGGTGTACCTGCCGCAGGAGCAGCGCGACGCGGAGGAGACACGCCGCGCGGTGGAGGACGAGGGGCGACGCTGCCTCCTGGTCGCGGGCGACGTGCGCCGCGCCGCCTTCTGCGAGCGCGCGGTCGCGCGCACCGTGAAGGAGTTCGGGCGGCTCGACATCCTGGTGAACAACGCCGCCTACCAGGAGCGGCAGGATGCGATCGACGACCTCACCGACGAGCAGTTCGAGCGGACCTTCCGCACGAACATCTTCGGCTACTTCTACATGGCCCGCGCCGCGCTTCGCCACCTCCCCGCGGGGAGCGCGATCGTGAACACCGGGTCGATCACTGGGCTCGAGGGGAACAAGTCGCTCCTCGACTATTCGGCGACGAAGGGGGCGATCCACGCCTTCACCAAGTCGCTCGCCCAGCAGCTGGTGGACCGTGGGATCCGGGTGAACTGCGTCGCCCCGGGCCCGATCTGGACGCCCCTGAACGTGGCGGACAAGCCGGCGAGGAAGGCGGGGAAGCACGGGGCCGATGCGCCCATGGGGCGCCCGGGGCAGCCCGAGGAGGTGGCCCCGGCCTTCGTGTATTTCGCCTCGAACGCCGACAGCAGCTACGTCACGGGGGAGGTCCTGACCCTGCTCGGGGGAGACACAAGAGCTGGCTAGCGGCGCACTATTTGCACAGTCCGGTGTTGCTGGAGAGACGGCGTCGGCCCTGGCACGGATGCGGGAGGCGTCCAGCCACTCGGCAGCACCGGCCCAACACTTCAGGAGGAGGCAGCATGGCGAACCAGAACGAGAACCGCGGCTTCGACGCGGGCCAGGGGAACGGCGAGGCCCAGGGGGGCTCGCAGGGCCAGGCGCGCTCGCGCGGTGGCCGCAGCAACCGGGGCTTCGCCTCGATGGACCAGGGCAAGCAGCGTGAGATCGCCAGCAAGGGCGGCCGCGCGGCGCATGCCAAGGGCACGGCGCACGAGTTCAACTCCGACGAGGCGCGCAACGCCGGCCGCAAGGGCGGGCAGGCGGTGAGCCGCAACCGCGAGCACATGGCGGCGATCGGGCGGAAGGGGGGCGAGGCCCGCGGGGCCGCGCGTCGCGCCGCCAGCCAGGGCACCACCGGCACCGTGCGCGGCGCGGGGCAGAACACCGGCGCCCGTCCGGCGCTCACCACCGACCGCGAGGTCGGCGCGCAGGGAGCCTCCCAGAACACCGGCGGCACCTCCGGCTCGAGCTTCGGCGGCGAGGCGCGTCGCGGCACCAACCCGCAGGACGCGCGCGACAACTCCGACCGGATCTAGGACCGACAACGGCAACCGACGGTTGCCGGCTCTCGGCTCTCGGCCCTCGGCTCTCGGCCCGAATACGGAAACGCCGCCGCTGCGCTTCGCGCAGCGCGGCGATTTTCCGGTCTGAACTTCGCCAAACGAAGAAATCGGCGTGGCGCCCACCGGGCGCTCACGCCGATTCCGCTTCCGGGCCGAGAGCCGAGAGCCGAGAGCCGAGAGCCGGCAGCCGTCAGTTGACGTTCGCCCCGCGCAGCACGGACGCGTGACGCGCGGCGTCGATGTTCGCCCCGCTCACCACGACCGCGACCGGTCCCTTCACCTTCGATAGGGCCCCCTCGAGCAGCGCCGCCACCCCCACCGCGCCCGAGCCCTCGACCGTGAGCCCGTGGGTGCGCGACAGCCAGGTGATGGCCCGCGCGATCGCCGCTTCATTCACGGCGGTGATCTCGTCGAGCGCGTTGAACCCGATGTCGAGCGCTTCCTCGTCGATCTGCCCCGCGAGGCCGTCGGCGAGGGTGGCCGCCGAGGGGATCTCCACCACCCGGCCCGCCGCCACCGACAGCGACATGGCCGCGGTGTGCTCCGACTGCGCGCCGAGTATGCGAACGTCGGGCGACACGGCGCGCACGATCGAGCCGATCCCGCCCAGCAGCCCGCCCCCGCCCACCGGCACCACGATCGACGCGACGGAGGGGAGGTCGGCAAGGATTTCCATCCCCACCGTCCCCTGGCCCGCGAGCAAGGCGGCGCCGAGGCAGGGGTTGATGAACATCGCCCCGTGCGTGGCGGCGAAGGCCTTCGCCGCGACCATCGCCGCGTCGTAGTCGGGCTGCGTGGTGTCGAGTGTGGCGCCGAGCGCCGCGATTCCCTCGCGCTTCACCGCGGGGGCGGTGGAGGGGACGAAGATCGTGGCGCGGATCCCCAGCGTCTTCGCCGCGTGGGCCACGCCGAGGCCATGGTTCCCCGCCGACGAGGCGACCACCCCGCGCGCCCGCTCCTCGGGGCGCAGCGACGCCATCGCGTTGTAGGCGCCGCGCACCTTGAAGGAGCCGGTAACCTGCTCGTTCTCGAGCTTGAGCCACACGTCGCCGCGCGCCACCTCGCTCAGTCGCGGCGAATGCAGCAGCCGCGTGCGGCGCACGATGGGGCGGATCCGCTCGGCGGCGGCGAGGACGTCGGCGGGGCGCAGGTCACGGAACATGCGTTCCAAGATGATGGGTGGCCCGGCGGCCCGACAGTCCCACCGGGAAGTCATCCTGAGGCGCAGTCGAAGGATCTGGCCTGGCGCACGTTGCCGTCATGCTGAGGCGCAGCCGAAGGATCCGGCCATGGCGCACGTCGCCGTCATCCTGAGGCGCAGCCGGAGGATCCGGCCATGGCGCACGGGGGCCAGATCCTTCGCTGCGCTCAGGATGACGTCTGCTGCTCAGGATGACTTCAGGACCACCGCGCGATGTATCCCTTCACATCGTACTTCACCCGCGCGCGCTCGAGCGACATCGGGCGGATCGTCCCCCACACCGGGCGCTCCGCGAAGGGGCGATCGAACTTCCCGAAGCACCAGAGGATCCCCGCGTAGCTCGACGGATCGCGCCCGTCGAGCGCCCATCGATCGTTCAGGTGCACGAGCCAGCGCAGTGCGTCGCCGTACGTCGGGGCCCAGGTGAGCACCGACTTCCCCCAGAGCATGCGCACCACGTTGTGCATGCGGCCCGTCGCCCGCAGCTCGCGCTGCCCCGCGTTCCAGAGCGCGTCGTGCGTCTCCCCCCGCTCGAGCTGGCGCAGGGTGTAGCGCGGCTCGCGTCGGTCGCCGGCATGGCGACGCATCGTCTGGTGCACCCAGTCGGGAAGCGCGGCGAGCGACGCGAAGCGCGGATTGCGCGTGCAGCAGTTGAGCGCCAGCTCGCGCCAGGTCACCATCTCGTCGAGGAAGGCGGCGGCCTCCCCCGCCGGGCCGTGGGCACGGACGGCGCGCGCCACCTCGGCGGGAGCGATCTGCCCGTGGTGCAGCCAGGGGGAGAGCCGGCTCGATCCCTCCTCGTCGTCGGGATGGCGGCGACGCTCGGCGTATCCCGCCAGCCCGTCGTGGAGGAAGGCGTCGAGCCGCGCACGGGCCGCGATCACTCCGCCGGCGCACGCCACCGGGGCGACGTCGTGGTCCACGTCGCAGCGCGCCACCTCGGCACGGAGGGCGTCGTCGTCGAGCGATGCCACGGGGAGCCGCTCCACGTCGAGCGAGTCCCACGTCGACGCGGGGAGCTCGCGCGCCGGCGGCTGCTCCTCCACCTCCGCGAGGGAGAAGTCGAGCAGCTTCGCGAGCTTCGGGCGGATGGTGCGGGCGGCGTACTCCTCCCGCGGGAAGCTCGCGGCGGGGACGATCCCCGCCGAGTCCACGGCGACCACGCGGCAGGGCGCCGACTCCGCCACGCGCGCCGTGCGCTCGGCGACTCCCGCGGTGGGGAAGCGGTCGGTGACCACGAGCAGCGCGCGCTCGGCGAGGGCGACGACCGCCTCGGGGGCGCCGAGGGCGCGGGGGAGGACGAGCTGGTAGGGCAGCCCGCGCCGTGCCGCCTCCCGGGCGATCTCGCGCGCCCCCTGGAGCTCGAAGAGGAGGAAGCGGTCGCAGGCGTAGGGCGCGGAGGGGAGGGGCTCGTGATGGATGAGGAGGGGGCGCCCGAGGCGGTCGGCCTCGAGGATGGCGAAGCGGAGCGCCCAGTTCTCGTCGAGGCGCTGGGTGGCCTGCATCCAGTACAGCACGAACTCCCCATCCGGCTGGACGCGGCGGACGTTGGCGGGGGAGACGCGGAGCGCCAGCTGGTCGCGGACCCAGCCGGCGCCGAGGGGGTATTTCATGGTGAGGGGAGGGGCGTGGCCGTTGACAACTGCCTGTGCTGCACTAGATTAGGTGATCTGGAGAGCGGCTCCGCATCGCGGGGCCGTTTCCGTGACGCCCCGGCGCGTGGCTCGTCTTCGCACCAGAGCGTACCCAGACTCGGGGCTGTAGCTCAGCTGGGAGAGCGCTGCAATCGCACTGCAGAGGTCACCGGTTCGATCCCGGTCAGCTCCATTGAATCGTTGGCACGAAAGTGGCCAATGGATGAGAATGCCCGCCGCCGTTCGGTAGGACGGAGAGTTCCAATGACGGCGCGCGCGGCAAGCTAAGTCGGGCCATGGTGTGATGGTACTGCCAGGGCCAGCAGGTAGCTCGGGGCACTCGCGATGCGAGGGCCCCGTTTTCTTTCTGGTGGTTCCAGGATTGGTGGCGCGGCGCCGGGGCCAGGTCCTTCGCTACGCTCAGGACGACGGCAATGCCGCGAGGTCGGCGCGCATCGCCGTGAACACCCCGCGCAGGAACTGCGCTTCCTGCTGCTCGACCGCGTCGGAGATGTCGCCGAAGGCGGTCGCCCCGAGGCGGCCGATGAAGCGCATCACCGCCGATTCCTGCACGGTGAGCGTCACGTGCCGCGCCAGCAGCGTCTGGTCCCCCTCGTCGCGGAACCCGATGCGGAAGCGCGCGCCATCCCCCTGGAAGGGACGGCGCAGGGGCGAGTGGATCAGCCGCTCGGCGAGCGGCGGCAGCCGCCACTCGGGCTCCTGCTGCGCGATGAACTCCCACGTCGCCTCGCCCGCGGTGTTGTGCCGCGCCATCGTCCCGTGCAACCGGTCGAAGCCGATGGTGAAGGGCCCCACCTTCATCGAGAAGTCGAGGTCGAGGAGCAGGGTGTCGGGCATCGCGCGCACCGCGCCGGCCTGCGGCGCGAGGCGCCCGCCCGCGGTGCGGAACGACAGCAGCATGCGGCCGTTCCCCGCATTCCCCGTGATCCACGGCGCGCCCGAGGCATCGCGATAGGTGGCGCGCCACTTCCCCTGGACCACGTAGCGGTCCAGGTAGCCGGCGAGCTGCGGGAATCGTGCGCGGATCCCCTCCGTGTGCATGCGCACCCCCAGCGTGACCGCCGACGAGCCGTCGCGCAGCGGCAGCGCGTGCAGCGAGTCCACCGAGAAGAGGGCGCCGAGCGCCGCCGTGGTGCGCGGGAAGGCGGCGCGGTAGTCGGCGCGCAGCGCGCTCCCGCCGCCGTCGCGCGCGTCGGCGCTGGCGAGGAAGGCGCCGAGCACCGCCGAGGCATGGCGCGCGCCAATCCCGCCCATGGAGTAGTCGACGCTGGTGTCCCAGCGGTACTCGCCGTCGCCGAGGCGGGTGAGCACCACCGCATGCCGTCCGTCGCCGGGGCGATCCACCGGCGGCGCGGTCGCCACCTGGCGGAGGCGATAGTGCGTCCCGTCGACCGCGCCCTCGGCGATGAGGATGCGCACCGCGGGGGTGGGGCGCACGCTCCAGAGGGCGGTGTCGTCGAAGACCCGCGAGGGGATGAGCGCCATCTGCCCGATGCGCTGGCGGGCGCGCGCATAGCGCGGCGCGCGCTCGATCACGCCGTAGCGGCCGGCGAGCGACGCGAGGAACTCGTCGGCGCCGTTCCGCAGCGCGCCCGCGCCCGCCGGCGACCCGCCATCCATCAGCGGAGCGACGCCGGCGCGGCAGGCGCCAAGCGAGGAGGCGAGGAGGAGGGCGAGGAGGGCGGGGAAGCGGCGCACGTCGTGGTGATGGGGGGAAGACAAAGCTATACCACCCGCGACCGGGGGGATCGTTCCGGTTCGCGGGGCGACCGGGCGAGGCGAGGGACGAGAATCGGCGTCGCGGGGCCAGGTCCTTCGGCTTCGCCTCAGGATGACTTCCGGTACAGCCACCCCCGCCGCACCATCCACTTCTCGACCTCCACCCCCACGAACACCAGCACCGCCGCCCCGATCGCGATCGCGAGCTCCCCCGCGGTCAGCGTGTCGGTGCGGAAGATCGCGTGCAGCGGCGCGAAGTACAGCGTCGCCATCTGGAGGGCAAAGGTGAGCGCCACCGCCCCCACCAGCGCCCGGTTGCTGAACACCCCCTGAGTGAACAGCGACTCCCGCTCCGAGCGGATCGCCATCACGTGCGCCATCTGCGCGAGGGTGAGCGTGGTGAAGGTCATGCTCTGCCAGTGCGCGTCGCCGGTGGTCCAGGCCCAGGCCTGCACGCCGAGCGTCACGCCCCCGATCAGCAGCCCCGCCCACACCACGTGCTGCCAGAGGCCGTGCGCGAAGAGGCTTTCCCCGGGGGGACGCGGCGGGCGGCGCATGACGTCGCGCTCCGCGCGCTCGGCGGTGAGGGCGAGCCCCGGCAGCCCGTCGGTGAGCAGGTTCACCCAGAGGATGTGGATGGGCAGCAGTGGCATGGGGAGGCCGATGAGCGGCGCGAGGAGCAGCACCCAGATCTCCCCGCTGTTCCCGGTGAGCACGTAGCGCGCGAAGCGGCGGATGTTGTCGTAGATGCGCCGCCCCTCGCGCACCGCGCGCACGATGGTGGCGAAGTTGTCGTCGAGCAGCACCATCGCCGAGGCCTCGCGGGCCACGTCGGTGCCCCCCTGGCCCATGGCGACGCCGATGTCGGCGCGGCGGAGGGCGGGGGCGTCGTTCACCCCGTCCCCCGTCATGGCGACGAAGTCGCCGCGCGCCTGGAGGGCGCGCACGAGGCGGATCTTGTCCTCCGGCGCCACGCGCGCGAACACCCGCACCTCCGCGAGGCGCGACGCGAGCACGTCCGCGGGCATGTGGCGCAGCTCCGCGCCGGTGAGCACCGGCGCCTCGGGGCCCGCGATCCCCACGCGCGCGGCGATCGCGCGCGCCGTGTCGGGATGGTCGCCGGTGATCATCATCACGCGGATCCCCGCCGCGCGGCAGGTGGCCACCGCGTCGGGGGCCTCGGCGCGCGGAGGATCGAGCAGCCCCGCGAGGCCCAGGAAGGTGAGCGAGTCCTCCACCTGCTCCAGCTCCCCGGGGATCGCGTCGAGCCGGCGCATGGCGAAGGCGAGGACGCGGAGTCCCTGCGACGCCATCTGGCGCGCGGAGGCCAGCACCGCCGCGCGGTCGAGGGGCGCGGGGTCGTCGTCGGTCGCGCGGTCCACGCAGTGCGGCAGGACGCGCTCCGGCGCTCCCTTGGTGAAGGCCACCAGCCCCTCCTCGCCGCGGTGCAAGGTGGTCATGCGCCCGCGCTCCGCGGCGAAGGGAAGCTCGGCCACGCGCGGCAGGAGCGGCTCGCGCATGGCGCGCGTGACGCCCAGTGCCGCCGCCGCCTCGGAGAGGGCCACCTCGGTGGGATCGCCGAGTACCACCCCGCTCGGCGAGATCCACGCGTCGTTGTTGAGGGTGAGGGCATCGAGCAGCCGGCCCGCCACGGGGGAGGCGAGCGTCGCCTCGTCGATGGCCACGCCGCCGGAGCCGCAGAGGCGCTCCACCCGCATCCGGTTCTCGGTGAGCGTCCCCGTCTTGTCGGCGCAGATGCAGGTGACGGAGCCGAGCGTCTCCACCGCGGGGAGCCGCCGCACGAGGGCGCGGTTGCGGGCGAGGATGCGCGCGCCGAAGGCGAGGGCGAGCGTCACCACCGCCGGCAGCGCCTCGGGGACCGCGGCCACGGCGAGGCTGAGGGCGGTCATGAACATGCGCACCGGCTGCTCGCCGCGGAGGATCCCGAGGCCGAAGACGAGTGCGCAGATGACGATCACCGCGAGGGCGATGCGCCGCGCGAAGGCGGCGAGGCGCCGCTGGAGGGGGGTCTGCACCTCCTCCGCGCCGTGCAGCAATGCGGCGATGCGCCCAAGCTCCGTGCGCATGCCGGTGGCCGTCACCACCCCCGCTCCCCGCCCCGTGGTGACGGTGGTCCCCTGATGCGCCATGTTGCGGCGGTCGGCGACCGGCACGTCGGGCGCGAGGGGGGATACGAGCTTGTCGACCGGCATGGATTCGCCGGTGAGCGCCGCCTCGTCCACGCCGAGGCGCGCCACGCGCACGAGTCGCAGGTCGGCGGGGACCACGTTCCCCGCCTCGAGCAGCACGAGGTCGCCGGGCACCAGGGCCGCGGCGGGGATGCGCTCCACCACGCTCCCCCGGCGCACCTGCGCGCTGGGGGCGGCCATCTGGCTCAGCGCCTCCAGGGCGCGCCCCGCGCGATACTCCTGCACCACGCCGAGCGCCGCGTTCACCAGCACGATGACGATGATGGCGATCGTGTCGGCCGGCTCGCCCACCACCGCGGAGAGGATGGCGGCCGCGATGAGGAGGAGCACCATCGCGTCGCCGAGCTGCGAGCCGAGCATCGCCCACCAGCCGCGGCGGCGGCCGCGCGCGATGAGGTTGGGCCCCTCCGCGGCCAGCCGTCGCTCCGCCTCCTCCGGGGCGAGCCCCTCCTCGAGGGAGGTGCCCGCTCGCGCGAGCACCTCCTCCGTGGGAAGCGCGTGCCAGGAGGTGGCGGTCATCAGGTGCGCGGCGGGCACGTGACCACGAGCACGGGGCAGGGCGCGCCGGCGAGCACGGTGCCGAGGGTGCTCCCGAGGAGCGCGGGCGCGACCGCTCCCGAGCCGTGACGGCCGAGGACCATCAGCTCGGTGTGCACCGACGCGGCCATGGTGAGGAGCGCGTCGGCGGGATCGCCGAAGGTGACGGCGGCGTTCGCGCGCCCCTCGGCGAACCCCTCGTGGGCCAGCGACTCGATCCAGCGCACCCCCTCCTCCTCCATCTCGTGGCGCACCTCCGCCTGCGCCTCCTCCTCGGAGTGGGCGTGGTGGGCGTGCGCCATCGAGGTCACGTGGCTGTACACGGCGTTGCTCAGCACGTGCATGAGGGTGACGTCGGCGTCGAAGGCGCGGGCCAGCTCACGCGTCCATTGCAGCACGCAGGTGCTGATGTCGGCGTCGTCGACCGCGGCGAGGATCTCGCGCGGGGGGTGCGCGGGGGGCGAGGCCACCACGAGCACGGGGATTGGGGAGCCGCGCACGAGGCGGTCGGCGGTGGTGCCGAGGGGCTTCCAGGGCCGCGGGCGGTCGCCATGCTGGCCCACCACGACCAGCTCCGCGTCGAGCTCGCGCGCGGCGGCGATCAGCCCGTCGTGCGGGTGCCCCACGCGCACGACGCGCTTCGTCGCCAGGTTCGTGACGAAGGTGGTGACTTCGTCGAGGCGGTGGCGGGCGAAGTCGGCGGCCGCGTCGACCACCGTGGTCGCGGGCGGGGCGGCGGCGCGGCCGAAGCGGGTGCGCGGGGGCGGGTCCACCACGTGCACGAACACGAGCTCCGCACCGGGGGCGAAGTCCGACGCCACCCAGCGGGCCGCGGCGATGGCGGTGTCGCTGAAGTCCATCCCGATCACGATGCGCCTGAGCTGCATGGTTCCCTCCCTGGGGCTCACCCCGGTGACGTGCGGCGCCCCGCCTCGTACAGGCGGAGCAGCTCGAAGAAGTACGAGAGCACGAGCGGCCCGATCAGCACGCCGAGCATGCCGAAGATCCCCACGCCGGCCACCGCCCCCACGAGAGTGAGCATGGGGTGGATGCCGGAGATATGCCGGAAGGCGACGAGCCGCACGACGTTGTCCATGTTGGCGGCGAGGCCGCCGCCGATGAGCGCGAGGAGGAGGGCCGCACCGGGGCGATGCCCCAGGGCGAGCACCGCCACGCCGGGGAGCCAGACGATGGCGCTCCCGAGCACGGGGAGCACGCTCACGCAGGCGGTGATGACTCCCCACAGCACCGGCCCGCGCAGCCCGACCACGGCGAAGCCGGTTCCCACGATCACGCCCTGCACCACGGCGGTGAGGAGGGTGCCGAGGAGGAGGGCGTCGGTCACCGCGCGGAAGCGCGCCGCCAGGAGTGCCGAGTGGGCGGGGGGGAGGTGCAGGAGCGCGGCAACGCGCGCGGCGAATCGTCCGCCGTCGATCAGGAGGTAATAGAGGCCGAAGAGGGCGATGAAGAGGTTGAGGGTGGCGCGGGTGGCGCTGCCGAACAGGGCGAGCGCGCGCCCGGAGAGCCAGGACACGAGGGAGGCGCCGGCGGTCTCCACCTGCCGCGCGACGTCGATGCCGCCGAGGCGCACCCCCTCGAGCCGGGTCATGACGTCGCTCCCCTGGAGTGCGCGGATGGCGTCGGCCGCCTCGCCAATCGTGGTGGCCACCAGCCAGCTCCCCGGCACGGCGATCACGAGCACGACGGCCACGGCGATCACGCCGGCGGACCACCGCGGGGGAATGCGCCGGCTGAGCCGGCGGTGCAGCGGGCCGAGGGGGACGGCGAGGATCAGCGCGCCCACGAGCCCCGACAGCCAGGGGAAGAGGGCGACGACGATCAGCGCGCCGAACACGAGCAGCAGGAGCCGGGGCACCGGCGGGGCCGGGCCGGGGCCGGCATCGTTCCCGGCGCCGCTCCCCGTCGGGAACGGTGGCAGGAGCACCGCCTCAGGCGGCGACTCGAGGAGATCCGGCCTGCCAGCAGGCATGATGGAACCCTCCCGGATGCATGGTGCCGCCGCGCGGCAAAACGCGCAGTCGGGGAAGGGGATCGGGGCCGGCGGCGAATCCCGGAAGATCGGATTTCGGGGAAACCCCGGCGGCGGCGCCACCGCCCCCGGCCAGCACCACGCCCGTTAAGTTGAAGGACTCGATCCGATCCCAACGACCGTGTCAGACACCACTTCCGCTCCCCGCCGCGACTTCATCCGTGAGATGGTCGCCGACGACGTCGCCACCGGGCGCTTCAACCGCGCCCCCACGACGCGCTTTCCTCCCGAGCCCAACGGGTTCCTGCACATCGGCCACGCCAAGTCGATCTGCCTGAACTTCGGGATCGCGACGGAGTTCGGTGGCCACTGCAACCTGCGCTTCGACGACACCAATCCCTTCACGGAAGACATGAAGTACGTGGAGGCGATCAAGCGCGACGTCCAGTGGCTGGGCTTCCGCTGGGACCACGAGCTCTACGCGAGCGACTACTTCGAGAAGCTGTACGAGATCGCGGAGTCGCTGGTGGAGCGCGGCAGGGCGTACGTGGACTCGCAGAGCGAGGAGCAGATCCGCGAGGGGCGCGGCACCGTGACCACCCCGGGAACGCCCAGCCCGTACCGCGACCGCACGCCGGCGGAGAACCTCGACCTGCTGCGCCGGATGAAGGCCGGCGAGTTCGAGGACGGGGCGCACGTGCTGCGCGCGAAGGTGGACATGGCGCACCCGAACATGATCATGCGCGACCCGCTGCTGCTGCGCATCCGCCGGGGCGCGCATCATTACCGGCGCGGGACCGAGTGGAACATCTTCCCCCTCTACGACTTCGCGCACGGGCTCTCGGACGCGATCGAGGGGATCACCCGCTCGCTCTGCACCCTCGAGTTCAAGGACAACCGCGACATCTACGACTGGCTCGTGCGCGAGGCCGGCTTCGAGAACCCGCCCCGGCAGGTGGAGTTCGCGCGCCTCGAGCTCGACTACACGGTGCTGTCGAAGCGGAAGCTGCTGCGCCTCGTGAACGACGGGCACGTGAGCGGGTGGGACGACCCGCGCATGCCCACGATCGCGGGGATCCGCCGGCGCGGGGTGCGCCCGCAGGGGCTCGTCGCCTTCGCCGAGTCGGTGGGGGTGGCCCGCAAGGAGGCGCGCGTCGAGATCGGCCAGTTCGAGCACGCGGTGCGCGACGACCTGAACATGGAGGTGCCCCGCGTGCTCTGCGTGGTGAATCCCCTCAAGGTGGTGATCACCAACTGGGAGGAGGGGACGACCGACGAGCTGGACGCGTCGTACTACCCGCACGACGTGCCGAAGGAGGGGTCGCGGAAGCTCCCCTTCTCGCGCGAGCTGTGGATCGACCGCGACGACTTCATGGAGGACCCGCCGAGGAAGTTCTTCCGCCTCGCGCCCGGGCGGGAGGTGCGGCTGCGCTTCGGCTACTTCATCACCTGCCAGGAGGTGGTGAAGGACGACGCGGGCCAGGTGGTGGAGCTGCGCTGCACCTACGACCCGGAGACGCGGGGGGGCAATGCCCCCGACGGCCGGAAGGTGCAGGGGACGATCCACTGGGTGTCGGCGCAGCACGCCCTCCCCTGCGAGGTGCGGCTCTACGACCGCCTCTTCTCCATCCCCGATCCCGACGACGTGCCCGAGGGGCAGGACTTCCTGAGCGCGCTGAATCCCGGGTCGCTGGTGGTGCGGCAGGGGTACGTGGAGCCGAGCGTGGCGAAGGACCCCGCCGACCAGCGGTACCAGTTCGAGCGGGTGGGCTACTTCTGGCAGGATCCCGAGGATTCGCGCCCCGACCGGCTGGTGTTCAACCGGATCGTGTCGCTGCGCGACTCCTGGGCGAAGGAGCAGAGGAAGTAGGGGGAGGGGCCACCGGGCGGGGGTTGAGGAAGGCATGCTCCTGCTTATATTTATGGACTCTGCCCTCGCGGCAGGGTGTACTGCCCCTTAGCTCAACTGGCAGAGCGTCTGACTCTGGATCAGAAGGTTCCTGGTTCGATCCCAGGAGGGGCAATGGTGAAGCCCGGCACCACGTTGCGTGGTGCCGGGCTTTTCCGTTCCCGGGGTCGCCGCGGGTCCCCCCCCGGACCCGCCGCGGCTCACGCGCGGCCCCGGCGCCACGGCTCCCCGCGCCCCCGGATCCACTGCCGCCACACGTATCCCCACGGGATCACGAGCGGCATGAGCACCACGCCGGCCAGGCACGAGTGCCACGTGTCGCGCGTGGCCGCGTCGAGCTGCCCCGCCGACCATAGCGGCAGCCCCATCGCGACGACCCAGATGACCTTCCACGCGAACTCGAAGAGCAGGAGGGGGAGCATCCGCAGCGGATGGCGGATGCCCAGCACCGCCAGCAGCGAGAGCGCGCCGAGCAGGCTCCAGGTGACCCCGCGCATGTGCTCCGGGGTGCTCGCGTGGGTGAGGATGAGCGGCCAGATCATCGACCCGAGCCCCACGACGAGCAGCAGGTACGTGGCGCGCAGCACGTACAGCCGCGCGATCGAGACCTCCGCCCCGGCGGGTACCGCCCCCACGTCGCTCACTGGTCGCCTCGCTCGCTGGACGACGCGGTGGAGGGGGTGGTGGACGGGGGCACCTTGCCGCGGAGCCGCATGTAGGTGATGACGTTGCCGTAGTGCAGCGCGGCGTGATGGGTGCGGAAGACCAGTACGACGAGCACGGGGAGCGATTCGCCATGGAACGAGGCGGTCGGGCCGGTCCGGTTCCCCTCCACGGCGGCATGGGCCCGGTCGCAGTAATCGAAGGATCCGGCCAGCACCCGCCGGATGTCGTCGCGCGCGGTCACGGTCTTCTCCACGTCGCGCACCGGCTGCGTCTCCCCCAGCACCGACGAGCAGAACTGGTAGTTGGACTCGGCGACGTGCGCGAGCAGCTGGCCGAAGGTGCGGACGTCGGGGGTGGGGCGGAACGCGTAGTCCGCGTCCGACATCTGCTCCCCGGCGGTGGTGAGCATCGCGCGCATGTAATTCGACGCCGCCTTCGCCGCGCCCAGCATCGGGTCCGGAACCGCTGTGGCCGGCGCGGCCTGGCCCTGCGCGCGAGGGATGGCGAGGATGGCCAGAAATGCCGCGATGCCGACCTGCGTGAGTGGGGTTCTCATGTCGCACCTCCTGGAATTGGGTTGTCGAGCCACCGTCGCCAGTCACTACGAACAACTACAAAACGAAGTTTCTAGTTAATACTGACAGGGGCCCACCGGGCGCGGAGCTGGAGGTTCTTCGCGTCCCGGACCAGCCCCCGGCGGGGCTCAGTGCGCGGGGTGGGCGGCCGCCATCGGGCCGCTCGTGGCGGGCCCCCGCGGCGGAGCGGGATGGGGAATGGACAGGAGGGCGACGAGCAGGGCGACCGCGGCCGACACCGAGACCAGCCGCCCGAAGGGGGTGAGCCGCGAGGGGCCGACGAGGGCGACGAGTCGCCGCTCCAGCATCCCGGCGCGTCCCTCGAGGGCGGGCTGCAGTCGTGGCCCCCGGCGCGACGCCTCGGCGACGCGCAGCAGGAGCTCGCCGTAGGTGCGGGGGGAGCCGAGCGCCGCCACGACGCGCGCGTCGCAGTCGAGCTCCACCGCCAGGCGCAGCCGGCGAAGCTGCCACCAGAGCGCGAGGTTCCAGGGCATCAGGCACACGAGCAGCGCGGCCAGCGCGAGGAGCCGCACGTCGTGCGCACGCCGGTGCTCCTCCTCGTGCCGGATCACGTACCGGCGCCGGTTCTCGGGAAGGGCGAGCACCCACCGCGGGACGACGACTCGTGGCCGCACGACGCCGATCGTCGCCGGGCCCACCGAATCGGTGAGGAGCACGCGAGCGCCGTCCACGGGACGCTCCCGCCCTTCGTCGCCCACGCCGGCGAGGCGCGCGGCGCGCCAGCCGCCGGCGAGTCCCCAGGCGAGGAACAGCGCGGCAGCTCCCCAGGAGAGGCGCACGAACAGCGCCGCGTTGGGCGCGTCGCAGTGGAGCCACGCGCTCCCCGCGCCGGCGAACCAGGCGCCGGATGCGTGCGTCGCCCCCGGTACCGCCACGACGTGGTGGCCGAGCACGGAGAGCTCGGGCGAGGAGCGCTGGAACGCGGTGAGGATGGGGAGGGCGATCGATGACGTGATCAAGGCGAGCCACAGCCAGCGTCGCGACGCGCGGGCGGGGAGGCTTCGCTCCACGAGCAGCCCCACGGCGCCGAGCACCGCGCCGAAGGCGACGAAGTACGCCATGCACAGGATCGCCACGTCGTGCTCCCTCCTATTCCTCGTCCTCGCTGGCGCCGGGCGCACCGTCGAGCAGCTGGCGCATCCGTGCCAGCTCGGACTCCGGGATGCGCCGCTGCTCGACGAGGTGGGCGAGCAGCTTGATCGGCGAACCGCCGTAGATCTTGTCGAGCACGCGGCCGAGCGCGGATTCGCCCGCGGCTTCGGCCTCGATGACCGGGAAGTACAGGTGCGTCTTCCCCTCGCCGCGGCGGTGACCGACGTAGCCCTTCATCTCGAGCATGCGGACCATGGTGGAGATGCTGGTATACGCGAGCGCCGGGTCGACGCGCTCGCGGATCTCGTTCACGGTGGCTTCGCCGAGCTCCCAGAGCACGCTCATGATGTCGAGCTCGCGCCGGGTGAGGTGCAGGTTGGTCATTGGCGGGTGACGGGGTCCGGGAGAGCGTACGGCGGGGGGAACGTCGGGGTTTCTGTTAACTAAAAACTTAGTCGGTGTGCACGATCGCGCCACGGGGAAACGCGCACGGCGGTGTGAGGGGAGCCCGTTCGAAAGAATGGGATTAATGCCGACTATTGCGCTCGGGATTCGGCCGTATGATAGTTCGCGCGGTGGAATCCCGACTTCTAAACTCCCCTTTAATGCGCCTTCCGCTCACCTGCGCCCTGTGCGCGTCGCTCGTTGGAACCATCGCTGCGGCCCAGTCCGCTTCGGTTGCCAGCGCTACCCCCGTGCCCGCCCCGACGGCCGCCCGCGACCCGGGTGTCCCAACGGCCGCGGCTGACACCTCTCGTCGCCGGCCGGCAGCCCGCGACACCGTCGCCCACCTCGACGCGGTTCACTCCCGGGCCGGTCGGCAGGGCCGCTCGGGATACGGCGTCCAGCGCACCGCCACCGCCGCGAAGATCGACCTTCCCCTGCTCAACACCCCGCAGGCGGTGTCGGTCGTCTCCCGGGCCGTCATCGCCGACCAGGGGATGCAGAGCATGGCCGACGTCGCCCGCTACCTCCCCGGGGTGAGCTTCGGCGCCGGGGAGGGACATCGCGACGCCCCCACCATCCGGGGCAACGCCTCCACGGCGGACTTCTTCGTGGACGGCGTGCGCGACGACGCCCAGTACCTGCGCGACCTGTACAACGTGGAGCGGGTGGAGGCCCTCAAGGGGGCCAACGCCATGACCTTCGGGCGCGGGGGCGGCGGCGGCGTGCTCAATCGCGTCACCAAGCAGGCGGAGTGGAACGACGTCCGCGGCTTCACCGCCGAGGGGGGGTCCTTCGACCACCGCCGGGCCACGATCGACCTGGGCAGCTCCGCGGGACTGATCGCGGGCCGCTTCAACGGGATGGCGGAGCGCTCGGGACTCACCCGTGGCACAGGCACGCTGTCGCGCCATGCCTTCAATCCGACCGGCGCGATCGTGCTCGGGGGCACGACGCTCCGCGCCGGCTACGAGTACGCCGCCGACCGGCGGACGGTGGATCGCGGGATCCCGTCGTACCTCGGGCGGCCGCTCGACGCGGCGCCCGATGCCTTCTTCGGCGATCCCGACGCGAGCCACGCCTTCTCCATCGTGAGTGCGGGCGCGGCGACGATCGAGCGGGGCGACGCCGGCGGCGTTCGCCTGCGCAACGCCACCCGCCTGGCCAGCTACGACAAGTTCTACCAGAACGTCTTTCCGCGGAGCGTGAACGCGGCCGGCACCGAGGTGACCCTCGCCGGCTACAACCACGCGATCCAGCGGCACAACGCCTTCAACCAGACGGACCTCACCTGGGCCGCCGGGCAGGGGGCGTTTCGCCAGACGCTGCTGGTGGGCGCGGAGGTCGGCCGGCAGAACACGGAGCAGGTGCGCCACACCGGCTACTTCGGGAGCGGGGCCGCACCCACGGCGACGTCGATGACGGTGCCCGTGAGCGAGGGCCGGGTGACCGCGCCGGTGCAGTGGCGGCAGAGCGCGACCGACGGCGACACGCGCGCCATCGGGCACGTCGCCGCAGCGTACGTGCAGGAGCACGTGGAGCTCGGCGCCCACGTCCAGGCGATCGCGGGGCTTCGCTTCGACCGGTTCGCCCTCGACTTCGAGAACCGGCGCACCGGCGAGCGCCTCTCGCGCACCGATCGCATGGTGTCGCCCCGCGCCGGGCTGGTGGTGAAGCCGGTGCGCGCCCTCTCCCTGTACGGCACGTACAGCGTGTCGGCGCTCCCGAGCTCCGGCGACCAGTTCACCACCCTCTCGGTGAGCACCACCGCGCTCGAGCCGGAGCGCTTCACGAATCGCGAGGCGGGGGTGAAGTGGGAGCCCCTGCGCACGCTCACCCTGCAGGCGGCCGCCTACCAGCTCGAGCGCTCGAACACCACCGCCCCAGATCCGGTGGACCCCTCGCTGGTGGTGCAGACCGGCCGGCAGCGCACCACGGGATTCGAGCTCGACGCGAGCGGCAGCATCACCAGCCGCTGGCAGCTCGCCGCGGGGTTCGCCTCGCAGTCGGCCACGGTGGTGAGCCGCACGAAGGCGGCGCGCGAGGGGGCCACGGTGCCGCTGGTGCCGCGCACGACGCTCTCGCTCTGGAATCGCGTGCAGGTCGCCGGGCCGCTCGCGCTGGGGGCCGGCGTGGTGCACCAGGCGCGGATGTACGCCGCGATCGACAACAAGGTCACCCTCCCCGGCTTCACCCGCTACGACGCGGCCGCCTTCCTCGCCCTCGGGCGCGGGCTCACCGCGCAGGTGAACGTGGAGAACCTGCTCGATACGCGCTACATCGCCACCTCGCACGGCAACGACAACATCATGCCCGGCGCGCGGCGCGCGGTGCGGATCTCCCTCTCGGCGCGGCCGTGAGCGGGCAGGACGCGCCTGAACGGTCGCACTGACGATCAATCGGATGGAGCGGGTCGAGCGGTAACGGCAACGACGAGATCGTGGCGCGGGCCCTGCTCGACCGAACATGAAGCAAATGAGGGGCATGAAGGGCATGGCTCCCCTGGCGGACGGAGCCCCGCTCCCCACCGGGAGATTCCCTTCATGCCCTTCATTTGCTTCATGGTGGTTCCAACCGTTGGGTCTTGTCCGCTCGACCCGCTGCGTCCGCTCGATCGGCAGTGCAAACGGCCAGGGGCAGGACGCGCCTGAACGGTCGCACTGACGATCAATCGGATGGAGCGGGTCGAGCGGTAACGGCAACGACGAGATCGTGGCGCGGGCCCTGCTCGAACGAACATGAAGCAAATGAGGGGCATGAAGGGAATCCTCCGGGTGGCGGCCGCGTTCCGGCCGCCATGAGAGCCATTCCCTTCATGCCCTTCATTTGCTTCATGGTGGTTCCAGCCGTTGGGTCTTGTCCGCTCGACCCGCTTCGTCCGCTCGATCGGCAGTGCGAACGGCCCGGGGCAGGACGCGCCTGAACGGTCGCACTGACGATCAATCGGATGGAGCGGGTCGAGCGGTAACGGCAACGACGAGATCGTGGCGCGGGCCCTGCTCGACCGAACATGAAGCAAATGAGGGGCATGAAGGGAATGGCTCCCCTGGCGGACGGAGCCCCGCTCCCCACCGGGAGATTCCCTTCATGCCCTTCATTTGCTTCATGGTGGTTCCAACCGTTGGGTCTTGTCCGCTCGACCCGCTTCGTCCGCTCGATCGGCAGTGCGAACGGCCCGGCGCGAAAACCCGGAAGGGTTCCACGAGGGCCCGGGCGCCGATAGATTCCTGCGCATCAATAAAGGAATGCAAAGGAGCCCGCGCGTGCCCTATTTCCGCAACCGACCTGTCGACATCGTCCTGGACGTCCGCACGAAGCTGGAGTACTGGATGGGGCACCTTCCGGGGGCGATCCAGATCCCCGTCGATGCGCTCGAGGAGCAGCTGCCCCGCCGGGAGGACATCGGCACCGGCAAGGCCATCCTCGTCTACTGCGCCAGCGGAGCCCGATCGGCGCAGGCCGCGGCGATCATGAAGCGGATGGGGTACAAGCGGGTCACCGACGCGGGGGGGATCGCGGCGGCCCGCGCGGAGTTCAGCGACGGCTGACCCTCGCGCCGGCGCGGGCGGACGTCGGCGCCGAAGCAACAGCCCGGTGCGCGCGGACTCCGGTGCCGGCAGCCTCCCCGCCGGCCCCGGCGCGCGGCATCTTCCGTGACATGACGCTCCCTTGGTTCGCGGGCCAGCTGGCCCCACTCGCGCTCGCCCTCCTCCTCCCGCTCGCCGGCGCGGCGCAGGCGCCGCCCCAGGCACACGACTCGGCGACGGACCAGGCGATCCGCCGGTACGTGCAGGCGAACCGGGGGCGCCTCCTCGGCGAGCTCACCTCGCTGCTGCGGCTGCCCAATCCCGCCAGCGACCGCGTCGCCATCCGGCGCAACGCGGAGGCGATTCGCGCGATGATGACCGCGCGCGGGCTCGCGCCCCGCTTCCTCGAGGACGCCGACTCGGCCACGCCGCCGGCCGTCTACGGGGAATGGCGCGTACCCGGTGCGACGCGCACCCTCGTCTTCTATGCGCACTACGACGGCCAGCCTGCCGCGGGCGGATGGCGCACCGATCCCTGGACGCCCACGCTGCTCACCGGACCGGCGGAGCGCGGGGGCAGGGCGGTGGATCTCGAGAGCGCGATCCGCACCGGGAACGTCGTGGACGAATGGCGGCTGTACGCGCGCTCCGCGTCGGACGACAAGGCGGGCGTGATGGCGATCCTCGGCGCGGTGGACGCGCTCCGCGCGGCGGGCGCGCGACCCACGAGCAACCTGCGCTTCTTCTTCGAGGGGGAGGAAGAGGCCGGGTCGCCGCACCTGGCGCGCATGCTGGACCGCCATCGTGCCCTGCTCGCGGGGGCCGATGCCTGGATCATGGTGGACGGGCCGCGTCACCCGTCGGGGCTGCGGCAGGTGGTGTTCGGCGTGCGCGGCGACGTGAACGTGGACCTCACGGTGTACGGGGCCACGCGTCCCCTGCACAGCGGCCATTACGGCAACTGGGCGCCCAATCCGGCGATGATGCTCGCGCAGCTGCTCGCGTCGATGAAGGACTCCACGGGCAGGGTGCGGATCGCGGGGTGGTACGACGACGTGGTGCCCCTCGGCGCCGAGGAGCTGCGCGCCATCGCGGAAGCGCCCGCCCCCGATTCGGCGCTGCGCGAGGAGCTCGGCCTGGGCGCGGGGTTCACGAGCGAGACCGGCGTCGCGCCGGGTGCCGGCGCGCGCGCGACGAGCCTCGCCGAGGCGATCAACCTCCCCTCGCTCAACGTGAACGGGATCCGTTCCGGCGACGTGGGCGCCGCCGCGCGCAACGTGATCCCCACCGTGGCGAGCGCGGTGCTCGACCTGCGACTGGTTCAGGGGAACGACGTGCAGCGACAGGTGGCGCGGCTCGAGCAGCACGTGCGCGCGCGGGGGTTCCACGTGCTCGACCACGAGCCCAGCGCCACCGAGCGCGCCGCGCACTACCCGATCGCGACCCTCACGGTGCGGCCCGGGGGATACGACGCGGAGCGCACCCCCATGGACCACCCGGTGGCGCGCAGCGTGGTGGCGGCGCTGCGGCGCATGGACCCGGCGCCCCTCGTGCGCGTGCCGACGCTCGGCGGTTCGCTTCCCCTCGTGACCTTCCGCCAGGTGCTCGGTGCCACGACGCTCACCGTGCCGGTGGCGAACCACGACAACAACCAGCACGCCGAGAACGAGAACCTCCGGCTCGGGAACCTGTGGGAGGGGATCGCGAGCATGGCGGCGATCATGACCGCCGGGCGGTGATCGCGGGATGGTGGATCGGCCTCCTTCCGGCCGGGCAAGGGTTTGCCCGACGACGCATGGGCACGCATGAGGAAGGCGGGGGTCCCGAGGGGTGGTGAGCGGTTGCCGGGATTCCGCTGGGGCGTCTTCCGGGCGGTGAGACGACGACGTCCCCTCCTTTCCACCTCCCATGACGCAGCAGTCGACCATCGTGGCGCGCGGCGCCAACTTCGTGTTCGCGCGCAACTTCGTGCACCAGCACTACGGCCCCGAGGCGTGGGCCCGCGTGCTCGCCCGCCTGTCTCCCGAGCACCGGCGGCTCTGGGAATCGCCGCTGATGCTGATCGGCACCTACGATTTCGGTGCCTTCAAGGCGACGGCGGCCGCGGTGGGGGAGGAAACGGGAGCGGGCGACCGGGCGCTGGCCGCGATGTACGAGTACGCGGCGGACCAGAGCCTCAACACCCTGTACAAGGTGTTCTTCCGGCTCGCCAACCCGGCGTTCGTCATCGGGAACTTCCCCAAGCTCTGGCCGCGATTCTTCACCGCGGGCGAGGTGCGCGTGGAAAATGTGTCGCGCGACCGCGCGGAGCTGCGGTTCAGCGTACCCCAGATCTTCCTCGACTGGCTGGGCCCCGCCTGCCTCGGGTACTCGAGCAAGGCGGTGCAGCTGGCGGGGGGGACGGGGGTGCGGGTGCGGGAAATCGATCGCAGGGCGGGGGGGGACGGGAAGTGGGAGGTGGGGTACGAGGTGAGCTGGGTGCTGAACTGATCGACGGCCACTGAGGGCCCTCGGCCCTCGGCCCTCGGCACGAAATCGGAAGCGGCGTGAGCGCCCTGCGGGCGCCACGCCGATTTCCTTTTCCGGCGCAGGTCAACCCATGCGGTTCGCGCGCTAGAGGGCGGCGAAGCCGCCCAGGCGCGCTTCCGGATTCGTGCCGAGGCCCGACGCCCGAAGCCCGACGCCCTTGCCTGTCGTTGCCGGGGCCCCGTGCCTGTCGTTGCCAGCGCCCCGTACCTGTCGTTGCCAGGGCCCCGTGCCCATCGTTGCCAGGGCCCCGTGCCTGTCGTTGCCGTTCCCCCAGCCAACGGCGAACCGCAACGGCGAGGGCGGGGGCCTCGGCCGTCAGGCGTCAGGCCTCGGCACGAATTCGGAAGCGAGCGACGCGCGGGGTCGCACGCGCTCGATTGCCTCGGCGGGTAACCTCACGAGGTTTGCGCGTTAGAGGCCGCGTAGCGGCCAAACGCGCTTCCGGTTGCGTGCCGAGGCCCGAAGCCCGAAGCCCCACGCCCTTGGCTGTCGGTCCCCGGACCCATGCCTGTCGTTGACGTTCCCGGCGACCTGCAACCGCGGGGCCGGAGCCCTCGTCCCTCGGGACAGTACCCGGCCCGCGTTCATCGTGCATTCACGTCGCCTTCCCATCTTGGGCCCGTGACCACGACCGCCGAGCATCCCGCCGTCCTTCCCTCCGACCGCCGCCGCGTGCAGCTGCTGGCGCGCGGGCTCGTGGTGGCGGAGCCGGGGCGGTGCGTGCAGTGCGGGATCTGCAACCACAACTGTCCGATGGGGATCGACGTGCGCGCGGTGGGGCGCGCGGGCGCGGCCGTCACCGACCGCCGCTGCACCCTCTGCGGGAGCTGCGTGGCGCGCTGCCCGCGCGGGACGCTCCGCTTCGAGCTGCTGGGGGAGGACCGGTGACGACGACGCGGCACGTGCTGGTGGGCACGGGGATCGCCGCGATCAGCGCGGCGGAGGCGATCCGGCGCACCGACCCGCGCGTCTCCATCACCATGATCGGCTCCGAGGCCGGCCACTGGTATTCACGCCCCGGCCTCGCCTACCTGCTCACGGGGGAGATCCCCGCAGAGGGGCTCATGATCCGCACGCCGGCCGAAGTGACGCGGCTGGGCGTGACGCAGGTGAGCGCGCGGGTGGTGCGCATCGAGCCGGCCAACCGGTGGGTGGTGCTCGATGGCGGCGACCGCGTGCACTACGACCGGTTGCTGCTCGCGACCGGGGCTGCGTCGATCACGCCGCCGTTTCCCGGGGCGTCGTTGCGCGGGGTGATGCGGCTGGATGCCTGGGACGACGCACGCGAGCTGCTCGCGCGGGCGCGGCCGGGGGGCGTGGCGGTGGTGGCGGGTGGAGGGAGCACCGCGCTCGAACTGGTGGAGGGCCTGCACGCCCGCGGGATGGAGACGCACTACCTCATGCGCGGCGCGCGCTACTGGTCGCGCGTGCTCGACCCGGTGGAGTCGGCGATGGTGGAGGCGCGACTGCTGGCCGACGGGGTGCAGCTGCATCGCCACACCGCGATCCGCGCGGTCACCGGCGACGCGCGCGACCAGGTGACCGGTGTGGACACCGAGGACGGCCGCCACCTCCCCTGCGACCTCGTGGCGGTGGCGGTGGGCGTGCGCCCGAACGTGGCGCTGGCCCGGGAGGCGGGGATCGCCACCGATCGCGGGATCCTCACCAGCGAGTTCATGGAGACGAGCGTGCCCGACGTGTACGCCGCGGGGGATGCCGCGCAGGTGCACGACCCGGTGACGCGCCGCTCGGAGCTGGACACGCTGTGGGCGAGCGCGCAGTCGCAGGGGACGATCGCCGGGATGAACATGGCCGGCCAGCGCGTGCCCCACCGCACGCGGCCGCCGATCAACGTCACGCGCCTGGGCGGGATCACCGCGACGATCGTGGGGCGCGTGGGCGGGGCGGGGTCGGATCCCGACCTGCTCACCCTCACGCGCGGGCAGAGCGAGCGCTGGGCGGGGGGCGAGGGCAGCTGGTCGATCGGCGGGGCGCGCGCGGGCGACCGGCTGCGCGTGGTAGTGAGCGGGCGCGCGATCGTTGGCGCGGTAGTGATGGGCGACCAGGGGCTCTCGCGTCCCCTCGCGCACCTGATCGGCGAGGCGGTGGACATCTCGGCGCTGCGCCCGGCGCTCGACGCGAGCCCCGAGCGGGCGATGGACATCCTGCTCGACTTCTGTGCGGACCATGTCGGCGACCGGACGGCAGCGCACCGCTGACCTGGCGCTCGCCCTCGCGGGCGCCGCCGCGGGGATCGCCGCCTTCCTCCTGGCTGGGGGGGAGGCACCGCGCTTCCCCTCCACGCTGGCCGGGCACCTGCTCGGCGCGACCGGGCTCGCGCTCATGCTCTGGGCCGGATTCGGCTACTCGTGGCGCAAGCGTCGCGCGCCGGCGGGGGGCGCGATGCAGCGGGCGATGCGGTGGCACGTGATCGCCGGGTCGCTCGGCCCGTTGCTCGTGCTGCTGCACTCGGGGCTCGCGTTCCGCGGGCTCGCGGGCGCGCTGACGCTGGTGACCGTGGTGGTGGCGGCGAGTGGGGCGCTCGGCCGCGTGGTGTTCACGGCCGCGCCGCGGGCGGTGTCGGTGTCGGACCCGGTGCGCGCGGCGATGCTCGACGCGGAGCTGGCGCGCCTCGAGGTGCTCGCCGCCGACCGCGCGCGCGCCGGCGAGGACGATCCCACGGCCGACGCGTCGCTCCGCGCGCGCATGGTGGCACTGCGGCACGAGCAGGAGCACCTGCGCGCGCACTGGGAGCAGGCTCCCGCCTCGGCTGCCTGGCGGCGGGCGCTGAGCGGCTGGTGGTACCTGCACGTCCCGCTGAGCTACGCGCTGTGGATGCTCGCGGCGACGCACGTCGTCGCCGCGCTCTGGTACGCCACCCTCTCCCGCTGATGGTGTTCCCCACCGCCCCAACCCGGCTCGGCGGGATCGCCGCCGCCGTCGCGCTCGCGGCGGTGCTCGCGGCGTGGGGGCTCTCGCACGGGGAGATCTTCTCCCCCGGCGACCTTCACGCGGGGGACAGCACGCCGCGCGTGCTCGGGAGCGTGCGGTCGCACGCCGAGCTCGCGGGGCGGTGCGGCGCCTGCCACGCGGCACCGTGGAGCGCCGAGGGGATGAGCGCGGGATGCGTGGCCTGCCATCGCGACGTGGGGCGCGAGGTCGCGGCGCGCGACACCGCGTCGGTGCACGGCGTGCTCACCGCCGGGGACCGGTGCCAGGGGTGCCACACCGATCACGCGGGCCCGACGGCGGCGATCACCCGCGTGAAGGGATTCGATGCCGCGCACGGCCGCCTGGGGTTCGCGCTCGACGCGCACCGTCGCACGAGCGACGGCGCCCCCTTCGCCTGCGCCGCGTGCCACGAGGGGGGGCGCTTCGCCTTCGACGACGCGCGGTGCGAGTCGTGCCATCGCGAGTACCAGGACCGCTTCGTCACCACCCACGTGGCCGCGTGGGGAAGCGATTGCCGCGCGTGCCACGACGGCACCGACCGCTTCTCGCGCGGCGCCTTCGCGCACGACACCACCGCCTTCCCGCTCGACGGCGCCCACCTCCGCGCCACCTGCGACGGCTGTCACACGGGCACGCGCACGCTGGCCGGCTTCCGGAAGGCGCCGGTCACCTGCATCGGCTGTCACGAGAAGGACGACACGCACCGCGGCGAGATGGGCACCGACTGCGGGAGCTGTCATGGCACCGCGCGATGGGACGACGCGACCTTCGCGCACGAAGCCTTCCCCCTCGATCACGGCGGTGAGGGCCGGATCGCCTGCCGCACCTGCCACGAGGATGCCGCCAACTACAAGTCGTACACCTGCTACAACTGCCACGAGCACTCGCGCGAGCGGGTGGCGGCGGAGCATCGCGGCGAGGTGCGACGGACGAACCTCGACGACTGCCTCGCGTGTCACCGGGGAGGGAGGGGGGAGGGGGGCGGGGACAGTGAGCGGAGAGAGAGGAGGCACTGAGGCAACGTCAACTGACGGCTGCCGGCTGCCGGCTCTCGGCTCTCGGCCCTCGGCACGGATTCGGAAGGGCGCCGCGGCTGCCTGCGGCAGCGCGGCGATATCCTCATTCGTCTCCGTCGGTGTCTTTCGAGACTCGCTTGATGAAGCCGGCGGTCATGCGACGGACCGACGCCGCCTTCGAAACCAGGGGTTCGACACGGGGCTTCGGTGATATCCCGGTGTCGCGGGCATAGATGAGGAGATACTCCACCTCCGCCGCGGCACCCAGGGCGATCCGGAAGTGACGTCGCATGTCCCCGTCGGAGTCGCGCCCGCAACCCTCCACGATGTTCGCCGCCACCGACATGGAAGCTCGCCGGAGCTGGTCACCCAGCTCCCCTCGATACCCGCGGGGCATCTCCCGGGTCATGTGATGGAGTTCAACGGCCAGTTCGTGAGCGGCCGCAAACACGTCGAGTTTTCTGTAGTCTGCCATGCCCCCGAAGCTGCGCGGCCGCGTCAGGCGTGCGTCAGGACCCGCCGGATAAGGAATCGCCGCGCTGCCGCAGGCAGCCGCGGCGCCTTCCGGATTCGTGCCGAGAGCCGAGGGCCGAGGGCCGAGAGCCGGCGGCCGTCAGTGGCCGTTGACGTTCACCGACGTGGCCGCACTCGCCACCATGTCCCTCGCCACCGCGGTCACCGCCACCGCGCTCGCCCCCCGCAGCTCATGCGGCCGCAGCACCAGCGCCCCCTCTCCCGCGCGGATCAGCCGCGAATCCCACGCGCCCCCTGCCACCCGCCGCTGCACCAGCCACCAGGCGAGGGGATAGGCGGTGGCCGGCGTCGCCACCAGGGTGTCGGCGCGCCAGTGCACGGCCGGCGCGGCGAGCGGCCCCCGCGCGCCGAGCCAGGGCGAGGGCGGCACCAGCGCCGGGGTGTCGTAGACGCGCTCGCGCATCCCCGCGCCCACGTCGCGCGTGCCGGGGCGCAGGGCGCCGAGGGTGAAGTGCACGTGCCCCGTGGATCCGTCGGCGTCCACGCGCGAGCGAAGCCAGGTCACCTCGTCCTCCACCGCGCGCGGTCCCCACTGCCCGCTGCGGATCACCTCGCGGTCGGTGTGCACCCCCGGCCAGATGTGGCGGCCCAGGGTGTCCTGCTGCATCCACCACGCGTACAGCCGGGTGAAGCGGCGCTGCGCGCCGTCCAGTTCCCAGTACAGCTGCGGCACCAGGTAGTCCACCCAGCCGCGCTGCAGCCACTTGCGGGAGTCGGCGTAGATCTCGGCGTACGCGTCGAGCCCCGTGACCCCGGCGGGGTGCCCGGAGCGCCAGATGCCGAAGGGGCTGATGCCCACCAGCACCCAGGGCTTCTCCGCCTTCACCGTCTCGTACATCCGCTCCACGAAGGCGTCCACGTTCGCGCGGCGCCAGTCGGCGCGGCTGCCGAAGCCGCGCAACCGCCCGAACCGCTCCCAGGTGCGGTCGTCGGGGAAGTCGATGTCGCGCGTCACCGTGCGGCGACGCCGGCCCGTGCCCACGCGCACCCGCTCCTGCTCGCGGTACGGGTAGAAGTAGTCGTCGATGTGGATGCCGTCCACGTCGTAGCGGCGCACCACGTCGGCGATGGAGGCCACCACGAACTCGCGCGCGTTCGGGTCGCCCGGATCGATCCACGTCTGCGTCCCGTAGGTCCGGATCCACTCGGGGTGGGTGCGCGTCACGTGCGTCGCGGCCGCGCGACCGTTGGCGATGTTCGGCAGCAGCGCGCGGAAGGGGTTGAACCAGGCGTGGAGCTGCAGGCCGCGCGCATGCGCCTCGGCGATGGCGAAGGCCAGCGGGTCGTACCCGGGGGTGGGAGCTTCCCCCGAGCGGCCGCTGAGGAACGCCGACCAGGGCGCGTACGGCGAGGGATACATCGCGTCGCCCGCGGTGCGCACGTGGAGGATCACCGCGTTCAGGCCGATGTCGCGGGCCGCGTCGAGCAGCTCACGGAGCTCCGCCTGCTGCGCCGCGGCGGGAAGGCCGGGGCGCGAGGGCCAGTCGGGGAGGTGGCCGCCGGAAAGCGGGGTGACCCAGGCGCCGCGGAACTCCCGCGCCACCGGGGGCGGCGCGGCCGCCGGGACAACCGGCGCCGGTGGGATCGCCCGCGCGCCCTCCTCTACGACCGCCGAATCGGCGCGCGCGGGCGCGGGCGGGGGACCCGGCGGCGCGGGGGGATGGCAGCTCCCCAGCACCACGATGCCGGCGAGGGAGAGCAGGGAGGTGCGGAACGACCGGGGCATCGCGAGGGGAGGAGGGGCGAAAGTGGGTGCGCGCGGCGTCACGACCCGGCACCACGCGAGACCGTCATCCGCACGCCGGGGCGCCGTTCATCGTGGTGTCATCTCTCCGCGCTACCCTCGAGGCGTGAAGACCCGCGCCGCCCCCGATTGTTCCGGGCCGCGCACCCCGCGACCACCGCGACCACGCATGACAAGGAGGCTCCCGTGAACGGCGCACACCTGCACCTGCTGCTCAACCACCTGCCCGTCCTGGGCACGGTGTTCGGTCTTGGCATTCTCGCCATGGCGCTCTGGCGGCGCAACGACACGCTGCGCCGCACCGGGCTCGCGCTGCTCGTGCTCGCCGGGGTGACGGCGGGCGCGGCCTTCTTCACCGGCGAGCCGGCGGAGGAGGCGGTGGAAGGGAAGGTGGCGGAGCAGTCGATCTCCGCGCACGAGGAAGCCGCGGAGGCGGCGCTCTGGGGCGCGGGCATCCTCGCGGTGCTGTCGGCGGGGGCGCTCCTCCGCTGGCGGCGGGAGCTGCCGCAGGGGGTGACCGCGGGGCTCCTCGTCGGTGCCATCGTCACGAGCGGGCTCATGGCGTGGACGGCGAACCTCGGGGGGCAGATCCGTCATCCGGAGATCGGGGCACCCACCGTGGCCTCCCGGGGCGCAGCGGGGGACAGCGAGGCCCGCAGGGACTGACGGACGCGCCCAGGTGGCGCGAGGGCCCACGGGGTGGCGGTGGCGCCCGTGGGGGGTGATCTTCGGCAACCGCCCCCCGTGGCGGGATCCGAACCGCGTGGACGATCGTAGAAGCGGCCTCTGGCGTGAATCCTGCACGCTGGAGGCGGTCTTCGTTCCCGCCCTTTTTTCGCCCCAGCCGCCCGTTCCCATGACCAACCCCGCGCCGTCCTCCACCGCGCTCGCCGCGCTCCTGCGCGACCAGCAGCAGTCCATCGTCCAGGAGTGGGCGCCCACCCAGGTCCGGGCGGCGGCACGGACCGGCGCCATGAGCGAGGCCGAGGTGCGCGAGCAGTGCGCGGAGTTCCTCCGCCTGCTGGGCGAGGCGGCGTCGCAGGGGCTCGACACGGCAGGCCAGGCCTTCACGCGCGTGCGCGAGTTCCTCGCCGGGATCTCGCGCAGCCGCGCGGTGCAGGGGGTGTCGCCCACGGACACGGCGATGTTCATCTTCTCGCTCAAGCCGGTGCTGTTCGAGCGGCTCCGCGCCGGGGGCGGCGACGGCGCCTCCGACGCGATCCTGGCCGCCTCCGACCTCATCGATCGCCTCGGCCTCTACACCGCCGAGATGTACCAGAAGGGGCGGGAGGAAGTGATCAGCCGCCAGCAGCAGGACCTGCTGGAGCTGTCCACTCCCGTGGTGAAGCTGTGGGAGGGGGTGCTCGCCCTGCCCATGATCGGCACCCTCGACAGCGCGCGCACGCAGGTGGTGATGGAGTCGCTGCTGCAGCGGATCGTGGAGACGGGGGCGGAGGTGGCGATCATCGACATCACCGGCGTCCCCACGGTGGACACCCTCACCGCGCAGCACCTCATCAAGACGGTGACGGCGGCGCGCCTGATGGGGGCCGAGTGCATCATCAGCGGCATCCGCCCGCAGATCGCGCAGACGATCGTGCACCTGGGGGTGGACCTGGGGAACGTGATCACGAAGGCGACGCTCGCCGACGCCTTCCGCGTCGCGCTGCAGCGTGGCGGGCTGGCCGTGGTGAAGCGCGGCGCGCCCGCCCCCGCGGCGCCGATCGCTCCCCTCGCCTGAGGCGCCGCCCATGGAGCGGATCCCCATCCTCCGCATGGGGCCCTACCTCCTGGTGACCATCCAGGTGGACATGCACGACCGGCTTGCCATGGCGCTGCAGGACGACCTGACGCAGCGCATCAGCGAGACGGGCGCGCGGGGCGTGCTCATCGACATCTCGTCGCTGGAGATCGTCGATTCCTTCATCGGCCGGATGCTGGCGAACATCGCGGGGATGGCGCGGGTGCTCGACGCGCAGACCGTGGTCACGGGGATGCAGCCCGCCGTGGCGATCACCCTGGTGGAACTGGGGCTCTCGCTCCCCGGCGTGCGCACCGCGCTCAGCGTGGAGCGGGGGATGGCGCTGCTGCGCGACGCCACCGTCCACGACGGGACCGTCCCCGACCTCGAGCCCGCGGGCGATGCCACTGACGACCAGGCGTGAGGTCACCCCGCTCCGGACGCAGGCCGACATCGTCATCACCCGCCAGGTGGTCCGCCAGTGGGCGGTGGCGCAGGGGCTCGGCCTGGTGGACCAGACGAAGATCGTGACGGCGGCGAGCGAGCTGGCGCGCAACACGGTCGAATACGGGGGGGGCGGGACCTGCACCCTCGAGGCGCTGAGCGACGGGCTGCGCAAGGGGCTGCGGCTCACCTTCGAGGACCAGGGCCCGGGGATCGCCGACGTGGCGCAGGCCATGCGCGACGGCTACACCTCGGGGAATGGGATGGGCCTGGGGCTGGGCGGCTCCAGGCGACTGGTGAACGAGTTCGAGATCCACTCGGTTCCCGGCCAGGGCACGCGCGTGACCGTCACGCGGTGGAGATGATGCAGGTGACCGAGGGGGTTGGCATGGACGTGCTGCTGCACGGGGACGGCGCCGGGATCTACCCGCAGGGCGGCCCGATGTCGCTCGTGCTCCCGGTGGAGGACGCCACGCGGGTGGGGGAGGCGCGGCGGGCCGCGGTGGCGCTCGCCGACCGCGTGCGCCTCGGCGAGGACGCCGGCGGACGCCTCGCCCTGGTGGTCACCGAGCTGGCCACGAACCTGGCCCGCCATGCGCGCGACGGCATGCTCCTGCTGCGCGCGACCGAGTCGCGCGACGCGGTGGAAGTGCTCTCGCTCGACCGGGGCCCCGGCATCGCGGACCTCGGCAGCGCGCTGTCCGACGGCTACTCCACCGGGGGGACGCGGGGTGCCGGCCTCGGGGCGGTGCGGCGCGTGGCGCAGGAGTTCGACGTCCAGACGGGCGCCGGCGTCGGCTCGGCGATCGTGGTGCGCGTGGGCGCCAGCGCCCGCCAGCCGCAGGCCTCCACGCTCGGCGTGGTGTGCGTGCCCTATCCGGGCGAGTCGCACTGTGGCGACGCGTGGCTGGTGCGGGACGAGGGGCAGCAGTGCACCGTGGCGCTCATCGACGGGCTGGGGCATGGCGCCTCGGCGGCCGTGGCCGCGCACGCCGCGCGCGAAGAGGTGATCCGCATCCTCGCGGTCACGCCGCGCACCTCGGCCGCCACCCTCCTCGAGGCGATGCACGGGGCGCTGCGCTCCACGCGCGGCGCGGCCGCCTCGGTGGCGGCGATCGACCGCGCCGCCGGCACGATCGAATTCGCGGGGATCGGCAACGTGGCCGGGGCGATCGTGGCCGCCGCGGACCAGCGGGCCCTCGTGTCGCACAACGGCATCCTGGGGCATCAGGTGCGGAAGGTGCAGGCGTTCACCTCGCCCTGGCCCGCCGGGGCCACCCTGGTGATGCATTCCGACGGGCTGAGCATGCGGTGGCGCGCCGACCAGTACCCTGGCCTGGTGACGCGTGATCCGGCCCTGCTCGCCGGGGTGCTCTACCGCGACCACGCCCGGGGCCGCGACGACGCCACCGTGATCGCCATCCGCCCCATCCCGTGACCCAGACGCGCATGAGCGGCCGCTTCCCCCTCGCCACGCACGAGATCCGCTACGAGCAGGACGTCGTGCTCGCGCGGCAGCGGGCGCG
This sequence comes from Gemmatimonadaceae bacterium, assembly GCA_036401195.1. Taxonomy (GTDB): domain Bacteria; phylum Gemmatimonadota; class Gemmatimonadetes; order Gemmatimonadales; family Gemmatimonadaceae; genus JACDHQ01. The sequence continues at coordinate 5,454 of DASWVQ010000079.1, read as the reverse complement.
CCAGGTCGCCGCGGCGGTGGGGTTCGACACGCAGGAGCAGGCGCGCGTCGCCACGGCGGTGTCGGAGCTGGCGCGCAACGCCTTCCAGTACGCGGGGGGCGGCCGGGTGGAGTTCCTCCTCGCCGCGTCGGGGGGACGGGGACAGCTCACCTGTCGCGTGGTGGATTCGGGGCCCGGGATCCCCGACGTGGAGGGGGTGCTCGCGGGACGCATCCCCTCGCAGACGGGGGTCGGCCTGGGGCTGGCCGGCGCGCGTCGGCTGGCGGACTCCATGCGGGTGGAGAGCGCGCCGGGCGGGGGCACGGTGGTGGAGCTCGCGAAGGGGCTTCCTCCGGGAACCGTCGCGGGCGCCGCGCTTGCCGGCCAGGTGAGCGCGGAGCTGGCGCGACGCCGGCCCACCGACCCGATCGACGAGATCCGGGAGCAGAACCAGGAGCTGCTGCGCACCCTCGAGGCGCTGCGCGCCCGGCAGGCCGAGGTGGAGCGGCTGAATTCGGAGCTGGAGGAGACCAATCGCGGCGTGCTCGCGTTGTACGCGGAGCTCGACGACCGCGCGCTCGAGCTGAAGCGGCTCTCCGAGGTGAAGTCACGCTTCCTCTCCGACATCGGCCACGAGCTGCGCACCCCGCTCGCGTCGATGGTGAACCTGGCGCGCCTGCTCCTCGACCGCACCGACGGCGACCTCACCCCCGAGCAGGACCGCCAGGTGTCGATGATCCGCCGGGCCGCCGACGCGGCGGTGGAGCTCGTGAACGACCTGCTCGACCTCTCGCGCATCGAGTCCGGGCGCGTGCAGCTCCGGCCGGCGCACTTCACCGTGCACGACCTCTTCGCCGGCCTGCGCGGCCTCGTGCGCCCCCTCGTCACCAGCGATGCCGTGACCCTCGTCTTCGAGGACGCCGACGACCTCGGCGCCCTCCACACCGACGAGCAGCGGCTCGCGCAGGTGCTGCGCAACTTCCTCAGCAACGCGATCAAGTTCACCGAGCACGGGGAGATCCGGGTGCGTGCCATGGCCGAGCCGGACGACATGATCCGCTTCGAGGTGCAGGACACCGGCATCGGGATCGCCCCGGAGGACCAGGAGCGGATCTTCGAGGACTTCGAGCAGGTGGACTCGCCGCGACAGCGGAAGGTGACCGGCACGGGCCTCGGCCTCCCCCTCACCCGCAAGCTCGCCGCCCTCCTCGGGGGGGCGGTGCACCTGCGCAGCGCCCTCGGCGAGGGGGCCACCTTCGCGGTCGTCGTCCCCCGCGTGCTCCCGGCCAGCGCCGACGCGGCGCACGACCTCCCGGCGGTGGCACATGCCTGAGCCGGCGGTCCTCTTCGGCGGGCCCGCGGCGACGCCGCCCGCGGCGCGCCCGGTGGTGCTGGTCGTCGACGACACCGAGGGGAACCGCTACGCCGTGTCGCGCATGCTCCGCTCCGCGGGGATGGACGTGATCGAGGCGGAGTCGGGGATGGACGCGCTGGAGCGGGTGCGCGAGGCCCCGGCGCTGGTGGTGCTCGACATCAACCTTCCCGACATCACCGGCTACGAGGTGTGCCGCCGCATCAAGAGCGACGACGCGACCGCGTCGATCCCGGTGCTGCACCTCTCGGCGAGCTACGTGGCCGCCGCCGACCGCGCGTACGGGCTCGAGCTGGGCGCCGACGCCTACCTCACGCACCCGGTGGAGCCGGCCGTGCTCGTGGCCACGGTGCGCGCGCTGCTGCGCATCGGCGACGTGGAGCGCCGGCTGCGCGCCGCCGCCGAGGAGCGCGAGGTGCTCCTCGCCCGCGCGGAGCACGAGCGGCAGGCGGCCGAGGAGGCGAACCGCGCCAAGAGCGAGTTCCTCGCGACGATGAGCCACGAGCTGCGCACCCCGCTCAACGCGATCGCCGGCTACGTGGACCTGCTGCTCATGGACGTGCGCGGCACGCTGAACCAGGAGCAGCGGCTCGACCTGGAGCGGGTGCGGCGCAGCCAGCACCACCTGCTCACCCTCATCGACGACATCCTCAACTTCGCGCGCATCGAGAGCGGCCGGCTCGAGCTGGACGTGGGGCCGGTGCATGTGGAACGCGCGCTCGTGCTCGCCCAGGAGATGATCGAGAACCAGGCACGGAGCAAGGGGGTGGCGGTGGAGCGGACCCCGTGCGCCGACGACCTGGTGGTGCTCGCCGACGAGGACAAGCTCCAGCAGATCCTGCTCAACATCCTCACCAACGCGGTGAAGTTCACCCCGGAGGGGGGGACGATCCGCATCGCCTGCGTGCACGAGGGGGACAGCCCGGCCATCCGCATCGCGGACAACGGCCCGGGCATTCCCGCCGACAAGCTCGAGACGATCTTCGAGGCGTTCTACCAGGTGGGGCGTTCGCGCAGCGCGGTGCAGAACGGCGTGGGACTGGGGCTCGCCATCTCGCGCACCCTGGCGCGCGCCATGGGGGGTGACCTGTCGGCGACCAGCGAGGCCGGGCAGGGGGCCACCTTCCTGCTGCGGCTCCCCCTCCCGGGACCGGCCGCTACGGAGTGACCGGGCGGGCCGCCGGCGCCCCGGGAACGTCCATCGTGTTCGCCGGATGCTCGCTCCCGCGATGGCAGGTGACGCAGCTGACGCGGTCGAACTCGTTCCCCAGCTCCTTGATCGCGGGGAGCTGCCGCGTGTTGAGCTGGTCCTGCACCCGCTGCATCTGCCGGGCGACCTTCTTGTTCTTCCGCGAGTCGTCGGAGAAGTCGGTGGTCACGTGGCAGCCGCCGCATCCCTGCCCGAGTCCGCGCCCGTACTGCTCGTCCATCGTCCGCAGCAGCTCGGCCACGGTGAGGTCCTTCAGGACCTGCACGTTCCTGAAGTAGCGCCCCGCCTTCTCGTTCTCGTGCCCGGCGACGCGGGCGCGAAGCTGCGCGAGCATGTTCTGGCGCGCGGAGTCGAGCTGGAGCGGCGTGGGGCGCGGGCGGCGTGGGCGGGGAGCCTGGCCGGGAGTGCCACCGGCGGGGGCGGGGGCCTGGGCCGCGGTCGGTGCGGGAGCCGGCGCCGGGGCGGCAGGGCGCGACTGGCAGCCGGCGATCAGGGCGAGCGAGCCGAGCAGGAAGGGCGAGGTGCGCATCGGGTCCGGTTCAGGTGTGGGATGAGAATGTACGCGGCCCCGGGCGGCTTCGCTGTGCGGCTTCGTTGCGCCGGGCGTTTCAGGTGAGAAAGCCACGAAAGGGCGATACCACCAATCGATCCTCGGCGCTGAGGGCTCCGATTCCAGCGCGGCCTGAGCGATGAAAAGGTTGGAGGGGGAATTTTGCTGGTATCGTCGTTCTTGCCCTTTTCTAACCCATTTGTCCGGCGGAACAGGTCCCAAGTCGACGGGCTCATGGGTAAGACACGGATTGGCAACGAGTTACCGCGAAACATCCACGGATCTCGGGGGTATGCCACCACATGCCCCGCCCCTCCCGCCACCTGCTGAGGGATGCGTCCGTCCTGCTCGTTGCGGCCGTGTTCGGCTTGACCCGCGGCCCCAACGCCTTCAGCGACGAAGCGCAGGCCTTCTCCGATCCGCTCTCCCGCATTCCCGCTGCCGTGGCCACCGCCTCGGAGGCCGCGCTGCGCCTCGCGGAGCGTGAGGGACGGCACCTCGGCTTCGACACGTATGCCTACCCGGGCGACGAGGCGATGCGCGCCTGGCGCACGGCGAGCGTCCCCTACGAGTGGGTGGGCTACTACCTCCCCACTACGCCCTGCCACAAGGGGAGCACCTGGGCGGGGAAGCGCGATCGCCTCGCGAGCATGGGCTGGGGGATGGCGGTGGTCTACGTGGGCCAGCAGACGTGGGACCGCACCCCGTCGGACTTCGAGACGAAGTACGTGCGACGCACCGTGCTGCGCACGGAGTCGAAGCGCGTGTACCGCAAGGTGCGCGTGAACGGGAAGCTGCGCACCCGGTACACCACGAAGCAGGTGAAGGTGCGCCGGACGGTGAGCGTGCCGGTGCGGGTGCGCTTCGATGCCTCGAAGTATCCCCTCGACGCCTGCAACACGAATCTCGTGTCCGGCGCGCGCGGCACGCTCGAGGGGAACGACGCGATCCAGCACACCCTCGCCGAGGGGTTCAAGCCCGGCACGGTGATCTTCCTGGACCTGGAGCAGATGGACATCGTGCCGCAGCGGATGCGCGACTACTACAAGGCCTGGACGCGGCGGGTGCTCGAGGATGGCCGCTACCGCCCCGGCTACTACGTGCACAAGGGGAACGCGAAGCTCGTCTACGACGACGTGAAGCCCCTCTTCGCCGGCGCCGGGATCACGGGCGAGCCGAGCTTCTGGATCGCCGGGGGACGCGACTTCGACAAGGACCGCGAGCCCACCGGGGTGGGACACGCCTTCGCCAGCGTGTGGCAGGGGATCCTCGACGTGCATGAGACGCACAACGGGGTGCGGCTGCCCATCGACGTGAACGTGGCCGCGGTGTCGTCCCCCTCCACGTCGTACCTGGGGGACTGACGCGGGGTGCGTTCCGCCTCGAACTGACGAACCGCCATGGAGCGAATGAAGTAAAAAATGAAGCGAATCGCCCGAGGGGGATTCGCTTCATTTACTTCATTCGCTCCATGGACGTGGGGGCCGTGGCCGGCGCGACGCGCGCGATCAGGGCTTGATCTGGATCGGCACGCCCTCGGGCACGAGCGACCAGATCTCGTCGATCTCCTGGTTGGTGAGGGCGATGCACCCCTCGGTCCAGTCGGTCTTCCGGTGCGACACGCCCACCTGCTCCCTTCCCTTCGGCAGCCCGTGGATCATGATGTCGCCGCCCGGCGAGACGCCCATCGCGTCGGCCCGCTGCTGGTGGGCGACGTCGGGGTAGGAGATGCGCAGCGAGCGATAGTACTTGCTCGTGGGGTTGCGCATGGCGATGTGGAAGACGCCCTCGGGGGTGCGGTTGTCGCCGATCTTCACCTTGTCACCGACCGGGTTGCGGCCGAGGGCGACGATGTAGCTCTTGAGGGGCATCCCCTGGAAGAAGAGCGTGAGCCGGCGGGCGGCCTTCTCCACGACCACCGAGTCGGCGGCCGGCGCGACCCGGGCAGCCCCGTTCCCGCGCCCCTTCTCGACCACGAAGGTGGTCTTCACCGCCACGCTGTCGTCGGGACGCGCGGCCGGGGGAGCGGGATGGGTCAGTACGGCGAGGGCCAGGAAGGCGGGGATCATCGTCCTTGGGAGGGCTGCTTGGTACTTCGGTGGGACCGGCGGACCGGCAAGTACGGCAGGACGGCGGGAAGCGCCGGGGCACTGGCGCCGGCGAGAAACTTATGGACGGACCGTAAACGGGCAAGGCCGTTTGTGGTCCGCGTCACCAAACGTATGGACGGGGGGCGAACATGGCAGGTAACAACCCGGCTGTCAACGGCAACTGCCGGCCAGGAACTGCCACTGACGGCCGCCGGCCCTCGGCTCTCGGCCCTCGGCTCTCGGCACGAAATCG
>DASWVQ010000078.1:0-4190 GCA_036401195.1 Gemmatimonadaceae bacterium | reverse complement strand
ACGATCCCCCACGCCAGCAGCGGCACCATGATCTCGTGGTGCCCCGTGATCTCGTAGCCCTTCCCGCTCTGCAGGGTGGGGCGCTGCACGACATTCATCCGCGGGCGGTAGTGGCGGTGCATGTCGAGGTCCGCCGTCACGAAGCCCTGCGGCCGCCCCTCGTGCAGGTTGCGCGCGATGGTGAGCGCCTTGAGGAACACCTCGGGCATGATCACCGCGCTCCCCAGGTTGAGCACCACCCCCCCGTCGTGCAGGCGCTGGAGGGAATGCGCGAGGCGGCGGAAGTCGCGGTGGCTGGTGTCGCCGATGGCCGCGCCGCTGGCGGCGGGGTGCTGGTGGATGATCTCGGCGCCGAGGGCGGCGTGCACCGTGGCGGGGACGCCGAGTCGCCAGGCGGCGAGGAGCACCGAGAGCTCGGGGTGCACGAGGTCGTCGCGGGCCTCGAGGTCGCGCGCGACCGACTCGCCCATCCCCCACCCAGCGCGCATCCCGCGCACGAACGCCTCGTTCATCCCCCGCCCGGTCTCCTCGGCCATGCCGAAGGTGCCGTCGCGCAGGCCGGCCGCCACGTCTTCCGAGGTGCCGCCGAAGCGCGCGATCTCGTAGTCGTGGATGGCCGCCGAGCCGTTCATCGCCAGGTGCGTGATGATCCCGCGCCGCATCAGGTCGATGAGCACCGGGGCCAGCCCGGTCTTCACCACGTGCCCGCCCAGCATCACGACCACGCCGCGATCGGTGCGCGTCGCGGCGACCACGGCGTCGATCACCGCGAGCAGGTCGCGGGCGACGAGGATGTCGGGAAGCGCGCCCAGGAAGGCGGCGAAGGAGCGGTCGCTTCCGGGGGGCTGGCAGAACTCCCCGGCCCGCACCTTGTTGGGGCGGCGTCCCACGGGGACGGTGCGCACGGCGGCGAGGTCGGCCTCCGCCGGCGGGGTGCGCGAATCGTCTGGGCCCGGCGCTACTGGGCCGTCGGCGGGCGGTACGATTTCAGGTAGAGGTTGAGGGATCCGAAGGAGAGCCGCGACTTCATCTGCAGCATGATGCGGCGGTCGTCGTCGGAAAGCCAGATCTCGGCGCGCCCGTTCTCGGAGAAGATCCCGCGGGACTTGATCACCGGCTGGATGACGATCGCGTCGAAGCGGCCGGCGGGGACGGTCACCGGCTCGCGTCGCAGCACGCGGATCGTGACCGGGTTGCGGTCGGGGCGGAAGTACCGGTTGAAGGTGTACGACTGCCCCACCTCGAGCGGGATGGTGCGGATCCAGTAGAGGAAGGCGCCGTCGTCGAGGGGCTCCGAGACGCTGGGGAACTCCTCGCCGTCCTCGATGAACACGGCGCGCTCGGGATACATCTCGAAGCGGCGCTCGCGGTCGTAGCGCCCCTCGTTGATGTCCTGCACGTAGCGGAGCGACACGAGGCGCTGCGCGTCGATCCAGCTCTCGTAGCGATCACGCACGCGGTAGAAGGGAACGCCGCCGCGCACGGTGAAGACGGTATGGAGCGCGTCACGCCCGCGCACCGTCTCGCGCCCCACGATCTCCATGTAGCCCTTGCCCACGGAGATGGCCCCGAACTTCACGTCGTACTCCATCTTCTCACCCACGTCGAAGGGACGGGGCTGGGCGAGGAGGGGAAGGGGAAGGAGGAGCGACGCGGCGAGGGCAGCGCGGCGGAGCGCCGCGGCGGCGCGAGCCGTCACTGCGCCCTCGCCCACCGGCCGCGCGCGGCGCGGCCGAAGCGGAACAGGTCGAGCGCGTCGGTCCAGGGGCGCACGCGGCTGGGGCGGGCGCGAACGTCCCACCGGGGCGCCACCTCGACGGTCTCGATGCGCCTGGCGAGGGGGGCGGCGCGGACGAGCAGGTCGACGTTGGCGCCCCATCCGGCGCCCTGGACCACCGGGTCGCTGCCGGCGGCGGCGATCAGGTCGCGGATGACCGACACGCGGTACAGGCGGAGGGCGCCGAAGGGGTCGGCCACCCCCGGGACGGCGACGAAGGGGCGCATCACCCAGGGGGCGACCCGCTGGAGCCGCCGCACCTCGGCGGGGGCCTTCGGATCGCGCGGGCGCTCGCCCACGACGATGTCGGCCCCTCCCTCGAAGCGCTTCACCAGCTCGGGCAGGTGCTCCGGCTGGTCGGTGAAGTCGCCCTGGAGGGTGATGACGGCGTCGCGTCGCGGGTAGCGGGTGCGCTTCGCGGCGGCGCGGAGCAGGGTGTCGAGGGCCCGGGCGTAGCCGATGCGCTCCCGTCCGCCGAGCAGGACGAGCGGGAGCACCTTGGTGTAGGGCTTCAGGGTCTCGGCGGTGGAGTCGGTGCTGCCGTCGTCGTAGACGAGCACTTCATACTCGCGCGAGTACTCCTGGAACACCTTGCGGAGGCGCCAGAGGAGCAGCCCGATGGTGGGCGCTTCGTCGTGAACGGGGATGCAGACGTAGAGCACGTGGGGAAGTTAGCGGGGGGGTGAGGGGAAGTCGTACCCCTGAGGGGGAGGCGGGTTTCGGACTGGTGGGGTATTCGAGGGGGACGGGCCCGGGGTTGCCGCCGTGTTGGCCGCGCCTTACGCTCCGTGCGCCGCCCCGCCGGGGCGGGTGCCAGAGACCCGAGGAACCTCATGCGTCGTCTTTCCCTCCTGCTGCTGGGGGCGGCTGCCTGCGCCGCACCCGCGCCACAGACCACCCCGTCGCCCGCGGTGCTCCCGGGCCCGACGGCGATCAGCGCGGCCGACCTGCGCCGGGACCTGTACGTCTTCGCCGCCGACTCCTTCCGCGGCCGGGAAACGGGCACCGCGGACGCCACGCGGGCCGCGACCTGGCTGGCGGACCACCTCGCCACGCTCGGACTCTCCCCGGCGGGGGATTCCGGGTACTTCCAGCGGGTGCCGATGGTGCGCGAGTACGTGGACCCGGGGCAGTCGCACCTGCGCGTGACGCGCGGCGGCTCGACGACCGAGCTGGCGCTCGGGGCCGACGTGGCCCCGCTGCTCTCGCTGGGGCAGGGGATGTATGCGAAGCGCGCGGCGGAGGGCGACGTGGTGTTCGTGTCGTACGGGCTCGCGATGAACGGCCGCGACGACTTCAAGGGGCAGGACCTCGCGGGGAAGGTGGTGGTGTTCGTGAATGGCGCGCCCGCCGGCACCGACAGCACGATGCGGGCGCGGCTCGAGGGCTTCGAGGCGATCGGCCTGCGCCTGGGCGGCATCCTCTCGCGCCGGCCCGCGGCGATCGTGGCGCTGCTCACGGGGGCGGGGGCGGAGCTGTACGGGAAGGCCTCGCCGGAGCTGCTCAAGTCGGTCGCCCTGGCGAGCGACGCGTCGCCCGAGGGGGAGGCGCAGCGGCAGGTGCCGCTGATCCTGCTCGCGCCGCTGGCGCGCGCGGGGGCGCTGGTGCCCGCGGACTTCCCCGCGGTGGACAGCTCGCGGGCGATGGCGGGGGTGCGGCTCAGCGCCGACATCCGCCAGGTGCGGAGCACCTTCAACGGGCAGAACGTGGTGGCGATCCTGCGCGGCCGCGACGCGGCGATGGCCAGCAGCTACGTGGCGCTGGGGGCGCACCTCGACCACATCGGGATCCAGGCCCCGGTGGCGGGTGACTCGATCGCGAATGGCGCCGACGACGACGGCTCCGGCTCGATCGGGCTGCTCGCGATCGCGCGCTCGATGGCGGCGATGCCGGTGAAGCCGCGCCGCTCCACGCTGTTCGTGTGGCACACGGGGGAGGAGAAGGGGTTGCTCGGGTCCTCGTACTTCGTGGAGCATCCCACGGTGCCGATCGACTCGATCGTGGCACAGGTGAACGCCGACATGATCGGGCGCAACGGGGCGGCGTCGGAGACGGCGACGCCGGCGCCCGACGCGTCGAATGCGTTCTACATCGTGGGGCCGCAGGCGGCGCCGAACAACCAGAGCCGGGTGCTGGGCGCGCTGGTGGACTCGGTGAACGCGGCGTCGGCGCGCCCCTTCCGCATCGACCACCAGTGGGACACGACGAACGATCCCGAGCGGATCTACTTCCGCAGCGACCATTACAACTACGCGAAGAAGGGGATCCCGATCGTGTTCCTCACGACGGGGCTGCACCCGGACTACCACCGCGTGACCGACTCGCCGGAGAAGATCGAGTACGAGAAGATGGCGCGGATCGCGACGCTGATGCGCGACGTCGTCACCACGGTGGGTGACCGGGCGACGCGGCC
>DASWVQ010000077.1:0-1870 GCA_036401195.1 Gemmatimonadaceae bacterium | reverse complement strand
CGGGCGCCCCGGCACCGGCCGCGTCGGCCCCCGGATCGGGAGGCGCGATCCCCGGCCCGCTCGGTCATGGCGGCCAGGGGGCCCGCCCGATCACCGCCCCCCAGCAGCGGGTCCCCGCGGCGCACGCGAGCCCGGGCACCCAGGCCGCCCCCTGCCCCCGCTGCGGGAAGGACACCGACCCCGCCCTCCCCTTCTGCGGCCACTGCGGCACCCGCGTCCGCGACGACTCCTCCCCCCAGGCCTGCCGGAGCTGCGGGGCGACCTACACCGAGGGGGTGGACCTCTTCTGCGCCCGGTGCGGGAACCGCGTGGGGTCGCGCGTGTCGGTGCAGACCACCCAGACCGCGGTGTTCAGCGCCACCCGCCAGGCGGTGGGACCCCGGCTCTCCTCCCTGGGCGACGACGGGGAGGTGGCCAGCACCTTCACCCTCGAGCGGGGGGACGCGGTGATCGGGCGGGGCGACGCGGACATCCGCTTCCCCGACGACGTATACCTCTCCCCCCTGCACGCGCGCCTCGAGCTGCGCGAGGGGGTGCTCTGGCTGCGCGACCTGGGGTCACGGAACCTGAGCTGGACCTTCATGGATGGTCCCTGCAAGCTCTCCGACGGGGACGTGGTCCTGGTGGGGTCGCAGGTGCTCCGCTTCCGCCGGCTCGGCTACCCCGGCCCCTACCCGCCGGAGGCCGACGCGACCCGCCGGATGGGGTCGCTCACCCCGGTGGCCGACGTGGCCGTCATGGAGCAGCTTCGTGCCGATGGGAGCGTGCGGGACGTCTATCATCTATCCCCCGGCCGGCAGGTGACCCTCGGGCGCGAAACGGGGGACTGGATCTTCCCGTACGACCAGACCATGAGCGCGCGTCACGCCGAGGTGCGCTCCGAGGACAGTGACTTCTATATCCAGGATGTGGGGAGCCGGAACGGCGTCGCGGTGGCCGTTCGCGGGGAGCGCGCGCTGAAGCCCGGCCAGCGCCTCCTCCTCGGCGACCAGATCCTGCGCGTGGAGAGTGTGTAGTGGCGTCGATGAAGATCTGCCCGCAGTGCGGGAACGAGTACGAGCTGGACCAGCGCTTCTGCCCCAAGGATGGCACCACCCTGCGCACGCAGGGGGGTGAGGCCGACCTGGTGGGGAGCGTCGTCGCGGACCGCTACCACGTGATGAAGAAGCTGGGCGAGGGGGGGATGGGGCAGGTGTACCTCGCCGAGCACGTGAAGATGGGGCGGAAGAGCGCGCTCAAGGTGATGCACCCGCGGATGGTGCAGGACGCCGACGCGATCGCGCGCTTCAACCGCGAGGCGTCGAACGCGTCGCGGATCAACCATCCGAACGTCGCCGCCATCTACGACTTCGGGGAGACGCCCGAGGGGATCATCTACCTGGCGATGGAGTTCGTGGAGGGGGAGCCCCTCACGAACATCATCGCGCGCTCGGGGGCGGGCGGGCTGGCGGCGATGCGCGCGGCGGAGATCGTGCGGCAGACGGCGGAGGCGCTCAACGTCGCCCACGACATGGGGATCGTGCACCGCGACCTGAAGCCCGACAACATCATGGTGGGGCGCTCGCGCGACGGCGCCGACGTGGTGAAGGTGGTGGACTTCGGGATCGCGAAGGCGGCGGACAGCGAGGGGCAGAACGTCACGAAGACGGGGCTCATCGTGGGGACGCCGGAGTACATGTCGCCGGAGCAGATCGCGGGGGACAAGCTCGACGGCCGCTCCGACCTGTACTCGCTGGCGCTGGTCGCCTTCAACATGCTCACCGGGTCGCTCCCCTTCCCCGCGGCGAGCGCGCAGGAGTCGCTGATCATGCGGCTCACCGAGGCGCCGCGCACGCTGGCGGAGGTGCGGCCGGAGCTGAGCTGGCCCCCC
>DASWVQ010000076.1:0-2671 GCA_036401195.1 Gemmatimonadaceae bacterium | reverse complement strand
CGGCCCCGGGGGCCCCGGCGGTCCCGGGGGCGAGCGCGGGGGGCGCGACGGTGACCGTCGCGGCGGCCGTGGCGGCCCGGGGGACGAGCGCGGGCGCGAGGGGAGCGATCTCGTCGAGAACGTGATCGCGATCAACCGCGTGGCCAAGGTCGTGAAGGGCGGCCGGCGCTTCTCCTTCAATGCCCTCGTCGCCGTCGGCGACGGGAAGGGCAAGGTGGGCTACGCGTCGGGGAAGGCGAACGAAGTCTCCGAGGCGGTCCGCAAGGCCGTGGAGGCCGCGCGTCGCCACATGATCGCGATCCCCCTCGAGGGGAACACGATCCCGCACGAGGTGTTCGGGCATCACGGCGCGGGGAAGGTCGTGATGAAGCCGGCGGCCCCCGGGACCGGGGCGATCGCGGGCGGTGCGGTGCGCGCCATCATGGAATGCGCCGGCATCACCGACATCCTCACGAAGAGCCTCGGCTCGACGAACCCGCACAACATGGTACGCGCCGCGATGAACGGGCTGCAGCAGCTCACCACGCGGGACCAGGTCGCGCGCGAGCGCGGCATCGAGCCCAGCGCCGTGCCCTTCCGCTCGCGCGGGAAGATGAAGGAGGCCGTGTAACATGCCGCGGACGTTCGTGTGGCACCCCAAGCGGGGGCCGAAGCAGACCGAGAAGCAGAACCTGCCCGCCAGCGGGAAGGTGCGGATCAAGCAGGTGAAGAGCGGGATCGGACAGACGTGGCGGATGCGGGCGACCCTCGAGGCGCTCGGCCTGCGGCATCATCAGGCCGAGGTCGTGCACGAGGTCTCCCCGGGTCTCGCCGGACAGCTCAAGCAGGTGCGTCACCTGGTTCAGGTGACCCCGGTCGAGGAGTGAACCGTGGCTGACAACAACGAGAAGATCGGGCTGCACAACCTGGCCGCGGCGCCGGGCTCGCACCGGGAGCGCAAGCGCCTCGGTCGCGGCCCGGGGTCGGGGAAGGGGAAGACGGCCGGCAAGGGACACAAGGGCTCCAAGGCCCGCGCGGGCCACGGCGGCCCGGGCGGCGGCAAGCCCGGGTTCGAGGGGGGCCAGATGCCCCTCACCCGCCGGCTCCCGAAGCGGGGCTTCACCAACCCGTTCCGCGTGGAGTCGCAGGTGGTGCGCCTCGACCAGCTGGCCAAGGTCGGCGGCGAGATCACCCCGGAGACGCTGGCGGCGGCCGGGCTGACCCGGTCCCGCAAGGGCCCGGTGAAGCTCCTCGCCAACGGCAGCATCGCGCAGGCGGTGAACGTGAAGGGGATCAAGGTGAGCGCCGGCGCCCGCGAGAAGATCCTCGCGGCCGGCGGCACGGTCGAGGAGTAACGGGCCTCACGGCCCCCATCGGGACAACCCATGGCCCAGCAAAACGCCGCAGCCGCGGCGGTGTCGAACATCTTCCGCACGCCGGAGCTGAAGGACAAGATCGTCTGGACGCTCCTGTGCCTGCTGATCTACCGGGTGGGCGCGACGATCACGTCGCCCGGGATCGACATCCTCGCGCTGCAGGATTTCTTCCGCAATTCGGGGCAGGGCGGCGCAGGGCTGCTCGGTCTGTATGACCTCTTCACCGGCGGGCAACTCTCGCGCGCCACGGTGTTCGCGCTGGGGATCATGCCGTACATCTCGGCGTCGATCTTCATCCAGATCGCCGGGGCGGTGCTCCCGCAGGTCGACAAGATGAACAAGGAGGAGGAGGGGCGGAAGCGCGTGAACCAGTGGACGCGCTACCTGACCCTGCTCCTCGCCTGGGTGCAGGGCTGGGGCTTCGCGCTGTTCACCGAGTCCCTCCAGGGGGCGGTGGCCACGCCGGGCTTCGCCTTCCGCATGCAGATGGCGTTCTTCCTCACCACGGGCGCGATGTTCGTGATGTGGCTCGGCGAGCAGATCACGGAGCGCGGCCTCGGCAACGGCGCCTCGCTGCTGATCTTCTTCTCGATCGTGGAGCGCATGTGGCCGAGCATCGGCCAGACCTTCAAGTTCGTGAGCACCGGCTCGATCGGGCCGTTCTCGCTCGCGGTGCTGGCGGTCATCATGGTCGCCGTGGTGGCGGCCGTGGTCTACGTGACGATGGCCGCGCGCAAGGTGCTGATCCAGATCCCGCAGCGCACGATGGCGCGGGGGCGGCAGCGCGAGGCGTCGCGGAGCTTCATCCCGCTGCGCATGGTCTCGGCCGGCGTGATGCCGATCGTGTTCGCGCAGTCGGTGATCGTGGTGCCGGGCGCCATCGCCCAGTTCATGGGCGGGCCGCGCCTCCAGGCGTTCGCCGAGATGTTCAATCCCGGCACGGCGCTGTACTACATCCTCTCGGCGCTCCTCATCCTCTTCTTCACCTACTTCTACACGTCGATCATCTTCAACCCGATCGACCTGGCGGAGAACCTGAAGAAGCAGGGCGGCTTCATTCCCGGCGTGAAGCCGGGGGCGAAGACGGCGGAGTACATCGACGCGGTGGTGTCGCGGATCACCCTCCCGGGGGCGATCTTCCTCACCCTGATCTTCATCCTCCCGATCTGGATCACCGACCTGATCAACGTGCCCTTCCGCTTCGGCGGGACGTCGCTGCTGATCGTGGTGGGCGTGGCGCTGGACACGCTGGCGCAGATGCAGCAGCACCTGCTGCTGCGGAAGTACGACGGCTTCATGAAGAAGGGCCGCGTGCG
>DASWVQ010000075.1:0-4794 GCA_036401195.1 Gemmatimonadaceae bacterium | reverse complement strand
GCCGGCCCCTCCGCCACGGTGCGCGCGAGCAAGTCGGTGAAGGTCGAGCGCTCCATCGCGGTGTCGCGCCAGCCAGCGGAGCTCTACGCGCTCTGGCGCGACCCCGCCAACGTCGCGCGGTTCATGGACCACGTGGAGTCGGTGGAACCGATCGACGACCGGCACGCGCGGTGGACGATGCGCGGCCCCGCCGGGCGCCTGATCACCTGGGTGGCGGAGGTGATCGTGGACGTGCCCGACGCGCGCATCGCGTGGAAGAGCGAGGAGGGGAGCGAGGTGCCGAATGCCGGCTCCGTCCACTTCGACGCACTCCCCGGCGGGCGCGCGACCGAGGTGCGGCTCGTGATGGACTACGAGCCCCCGGCGGGGCGGATCGGGAACAACATCGCGAAGCTCCTCGGCGCCGATCCGGACCAGATGGTGCGCGAGTCGCTCCGTCGCTTCAAGGCGCTCGCCGAGGCGGGCGAGATCCTGAAGTCATCCTGAGGCGCAGCCGAAGGACCTGGCCCTGGCGCACCTGAAGTCAGGGACCTGGCTCCGGCGTACCCGAGCGAGCGGTGGGTTGTGGGGGTCGTCGCAACACCCCACGACCAACAGCCGGAAACGCGAAGGTCGCGAAGGGGAGCAAGGTCGCAACGGCTCCGTGAGCCCCCTGGCGACCTTCGCTCCTTCGCGACCTTCGCGTTGTTGCAGTCGATGGTGCGTCGATGCAGTTGATGTTGCGTGGATGTTCGGTGGTGCACTGATCGGTGAACCCGCCAGGTCCTTCGCCCTGCTCAGGACGACTTCAGGATCCGGTCGTCCGCCCGGCGCCCGCCGGGGTGGCGGCGCTCGGTGATGTCGTGCTCCGGCTCCACGGGGCGCACGCGGGGCACCTCGAGGATGCGGTACGGGGCCTGGTCGGGATAGACCTCCTTCAGCAGCGGCAGCGCCACGTTGTACACGGGGATGCCGGCGTTCGTCGTCCCCTCGGGCTTCCCCTTGTGCGCATGGCCGTGGAAGACCGCGGTCACCTGGTACCGGGCCAGCGGCTCCTCCATGCGGCTCGAGCCCAGGAAGGGATAGATCTCCAGCGGCTCCCCCTCGACGGTCTCGCGGATCGGCGCGTAATGGATGATCGCGATCCGCTGCTCCGTGCGCAGCCGCGCGAGCGCCGACTCGAGCTTGAGCGACTCCTGCACCGTCTCGTGCACGAAGTCCTTGATGATCTTCTCCCCCCACGCGCCCAGCGCGCCGCGCCCGAAGCCTCCGCAGAAGCCGCGGATCCCGGCGAAGCCGATCCCGTGGATCTCCACGCTGTCGCCGTCGAGCATGTGCACCCCCGACTCGCTCAGGATGCGCGTCAGCTCGTCCTGCATCCCCGACTCGAAGTCGTGGTTCCCGAGCACCGCCACGATCGGGATGTTGACCGCGGTGGTGAGGTCCTTTGCGAGGAGCCGCACCTCCTCGGGGAGGCCGAAGTCGGTGAGGTCGCCGCACAGCACGAGCACGTCGGCCTGCTCCGCCGCCTCCCGGAACACCGAGGTGAGGGCGCCCGACGACGCCTTCCCGTAGTGGACGTCGCTCATCGCCGCGATGCGGACCGTGTCGCCAACCGTGGCCATCCCCCTGCGCTCCCCGTTCATGTCGCCCCCGCCAACTGACAGAATCGGGCCAGCGCGACGTGGAGAGGCGAACTCGGCCGCCACCCCAGGCCGACCAGGATCCCGCGTAGCCCCACTCTTGCACTTGGGGCGGTCAAACCGAACCCCATCCCATGGCGTACCAGTCCACCCTCGATGAGGGCGCACAGAACACCAACACCTTCTACCGGCGCACGCTCCACGTCCTGAGCGACGCGCAGGTGCCTTTCCTCGTGGGGGGCTCGCACGCCTTCCTGCACTACACGGGGATCGTGCGGAACACGAAGGACTTCGACCTCTTCGTGGCCCGCGAGCATTACGACCGGGCGATCGAGGCCCTCAGCCTCGGCGGCTACCGCACCGAGACCACCTTTCCGCACTGGCTGGGGAAGGCGATGCAGGGCGACGACTTCGTGGATCTCGTCTTCGCCAGCGGCAACGGCGTGTGCCACGTGGACCAGGCCTGGTTCGACAACGCCGTGGAGGCCTCGGTGCTCGGCATGCCGGTGAAGCTGGTGCCGGTGGAGGAGCTGATCTGGCAGAAGTCGTTCATCATGGAGCGCGACCGGTTCGATGGGGCCGACATCGCGCACATGCTGCGCCTGCAGGCGCAAACGCTCGACTGGGACCGCCTCGTGCAGCGCTTCGACCGCTACTGGAACCTGCTCCTCTCGCACCTGGTGCTCTTCACCTTCGTGTATCCCTGCGAGAAGGACAAGATCCCGCGGCACGTGTTCGACGCGCTCTTCGAGCGGATGCGCGCGCACCTCGACTCGCCGCACTCGGAGGAGAAGGTGTGCCAGGGCACGCTCGTGTCGCGCGCGCAGTACCTGCTCGACATCGGCCGCTACGGCTATGCCGACGCCCGCCTCCAGCCTCGGGGGAACATGACGCCGGAGGACGTGATCTACTGGACGTGGGCGATCGAGCACATCGAGTGAGGGGCCACTGACGGCTGCCGGCTTCCGGCTCTCGGCGCTCGGCCCTCGGCTCCGGGATCGGAAGCGCGCCTCGGCCGCTTCGCGGCCCTTCAGCGCGCAAACCTCGTGAGGATACCCGCCGAGGCGATCGAGCGCGCGCGCCCTCGCGCGTCGCTCGCTTCCGCATCCGGGCCCGAGGCCTGACGCCTGACGGCCGAGGCCCCCGCCCTTGCCGTTTCAGTTGGCCGTTGGTTGGTGAACGTCAACCTCCGGCACGGGTTTCGTGATCGACAGGCAAGGGCGCCGGGCTTCGGGCGTCGGGCCTCGGCACGAATCCGGAAGCGCGCCTGGGCGGCTGCGCCGCCCTTTTGCGCGCAAACCGCATGAAGGTGAACTTCGCCGGAAAAGGAAATCGGCGTGGCGCCCGCAGGGCGCTCACGCCGCTTCCGAATTCCGTGCCGAGAACCGAGGGCCGAGAGCCGAGGGCCGGCGGCCGTCAGTGGCCGTCAGTGGCCGTTCACCGCCCCCCGAACTCCCGCGCCGGCACCGTCTTCAGGTAGGCGTACACCGCGCGGATCTCGTCGTCGGTCATCTGCTTCGTGCCGCCGATCGGCATGGGAGGCCGGACCTTGGCCCCGCCCGGCTTCACCCCGTCGCGCAGCACGCGGAAGAAGTCGGCCTCGGTGTAGTGCCCGATCCCCGCCGGCGTGAGGTTCGACGCCGGCGCCCAGTCGGGGGGGCCGCCGGGAATGGGGCCCCCGGAAAAATGCTCCCCATGACATCCCTGGCAGCCGATCGACGCCAGGTACCGCCCGTACTCCGGCGTGGGCCCCGCGGGCACGCTCGCGTGCTTCACCGGCACCTGCGGGATCACTTCCGCCGCGATCGCGTCGAGCGACCCCGCGGTCATCAGCATCCGCGGGATCACGTCGATGCGCATGGACGGCATCTCGCGATCCACCGGCGGCACCGACTTCACGTAGGCGATCACCGCCCCGAGGTCGGCGTCGCTCAGGTAGCGGTACTCCGCGGAAGGCATCACCCGCATGCCGTGGCCGTCGCGGCCGATGCCGTAGCGGATCGCGCGCACGAGGCTCTCGTCGTCGTGCTGCGCCATCACCCCCCCCTTCCCTCGCGTGAGGTTCGGCGCGGGGATGCGGCCCACCCCGGGCTGGTCCACCACCATCCCGCCCCCGAGGTCGGCGCCATGGCAGTCCACGCACTTCGTGAGGGCCTTCACCACGTGCTCGCCGCGCGCGATCGACGCGGCATCGGTGGGCACCTGGAGCGCGATCCCCGAGATCGCATAGGTCTTCCGGAAGCGGGTCTCGGTGAGCCCGTAGATCGCGCTCACCGCCAGGAGCACCAACGCGACCAGCGCACCGGCCGCGAGGCCGAGTCGTTTGAACCAACGCATGGATGTGGGGGGGTGTGGGGTGTTCGGGTACTGGATCCTGGGGCGCCCTACGCACGACGGGGGCGGGAGGATTCAGTGCACCCGAACCCGGCCCTCCCCCGTCGCGTCAATGTGATCCTCCGCACCCACCCCACAAGGGGGTAAAACGATAACGTCAGCTCGCAGCTGCCTCGGTGAGCACCCGCCCGAAGCGCCGCTCGCGCGAGCGGAAGTCGTCCAGCGCCGAGCGCAGGTCGTCCTCGCTGAAGTCGGGCCACATGCGCCGCGTGAAGTGCAGCTCCGCGTACGCGCATTCCCAGAGGAGGAAGTCGCTCAGCCGCTGCTCGCCCCCGGTGCGGATCAGCAGGTCCACGTTCGGGGCGCCGGCGTCGTGGTGCACCTCGCCGAGCAGGCGGGCGAAGGTGGCGTCGCAGGGGGGCGTCCCGGAGGCGACTGCCGCCTGCGCCGCGCGCACGATCGCGTCGCGCGCGGAGTAATCGACCGCCACGCGCAGGTGCAGGTGCTTCCCGTGGCGCGTCACCCGCTCCGCGTCGTCGATGGCCATCCGCAGCGACGAAGGGAGCCGGTCGCGCCGCCCCAGGATGGTGAGGCGGACGCCGTTCTCGAGGCAGCGGCGCGCCTCGCTGGCGAGGGCGCGGCGGAAGAGCGTCATCAACGCGTTCACTTCGCGCTGCGGACGCTGCCAGTTGTCTGAGGAGAAGGCGTAGAGGGTCAGGGTGCCCAGCCCCTCGCGCACCGCCGCTTCCACGATGCGGCGGGCGGTCTTGAGCCCCGCGTGATGGCCGGCGGTGCGGGGGAGCCCCCGCGCCGTGGCCCAGCGGCCATTGCCATCCAT
>DASWVQ010000074.1:0-2778 GCA_036401195.1 Gemmatimonadaceae bacterium | reverse complement strand
GCAGTGCGCCGCCTGCGGCGACGTCGCCACCTGCCCCAACTGCTCGATCTCCCTCACCTATCACCGCTCCCCGGAGCGGCTGGTGTGCCACTACTGCCAGCACGACGAGCTGCCGCAGGGGAAGTGCCGCCGCTGCGGGGGCGAGGTGATGAAGCAGCGCGGGCTGGGGACGCAGCAGGTGGAGCGGCTCCTGTCGGACCGCTTCCCCGCCGCGCGCATCGCGCGCATGGACGTGGACACCACCAGCGGGAAGTGGGCGCACGCCACCATCCTGGATCGCGTGGGCGCGGGGGAGGTGGACATCCTCCTCGGCACGCAGATGATCGCCAAGGGGCTCGACTTCCCCAACGTCACCCTGGTGGGCGTCGTCGACGCCGACGTCGGGATCAACCTCCCCGACTTCCGCGCCAGCGAGCGGTGCTTCCAGCTCCTCGCGCAGGTGGCGGGTCGCGCCGGGCGCGGGCCGAAGGGGGGGGAAGTGCTCATCCAGACGCGCGTCCCCGGGCACCACGCGGTGCGCTGCGCGCTCACGCACGACTACCACGCCTTCGTGCGCGAGGAGCTGGAGGGGCGCGACTCGCCGCCATATCCCCCGGTGGTGCGCCTCGCGAACGTGGTGTTCAGCGGCGTCACCGAGGACGCGGTGGTCACCCTGGCGACGCGGTGCGCCGCCTGGCTGCACCGGCTGGTCGATACGAAGAAGATCGGCGTCCAGGTGATCGGCCCCGCCCCCGCGCCGGTGGAGCGGATCAAGAACCGCTGGCGGTGGCACCTCCTCCTCAAGGCCGAGCACCCGCGGGAGATGACCAAGGTGTGCCGCTACCTCGTGCAGCGGTTCCCGGTGCCCAAGGAGCACCAGCTCCGCCTCGCGCTCGATCGCGATCCGGTCGCGCTGCTGTAGCATCGTGGTGGCGCTCGGGGCCGCGCGTGCGGGGAGGGGCTCCTGGAGACCTAGCAACACACACGGTCTCCAGGAGCCCCTCCCCGCACGTGCGGCGGTGCGCCGGTGGGCCGCGGCGGCGACCGGAAGCGATCTCGCACGGCCTTCGCGCCCTCGACTTCACCACGCCGCCCGGGAGCGAGCGCCGAGGGGGGCCTCCCCGGGACCGTGTGTGTTGATAGGTCCCGGGGAGGCCCCCTCGAGGCTCGCTCGGCGCGACAGCCCTAAGGCTTCAGCCGACGAACGAAGAAATCGGCAACGGCCTCGCCAACCCGCACCCAGTTCGCGTACATCATGTGGTGCGTGTCGTCGGGAATGATCAGCTCCTCGAAGGGCACCCCTCGCTTCTCCAGCCGCCGCGCCAAGTCCACCGTCTGCGAGAAGCGCACGTTGCGATCGTCGTCGGCGTGGATGAGCAGCACTGGCGACGTCCACGTGGCCACCGCCGACACCGGCGACGACCGCCAGGCGACGTTCAGTGCGCGCTGAACGTCGGGCGCCTCCTCGAAGCGGTCGCGGTTGAGCATCCCGCGCGCGCGCTCGGTGGTCCAGTCGTGCACGCCGTGAATGTCCACGCCGGCCGCGAAGAGCCGCGAGTCGCGCGCGAGGGCGAGTGCGGTGAGGAACCCGCCGTACGACCCGCCGTAGATTCCGATCCGCTTCGCGTCGATCCCCGGCTGCGCCGCCAGCCACTCGGCGGCCCCCTTCACGTCCTGGTACTCCACCGCCCCGCGCGCGCCACCGTTGGCCGGCTGGTGGAACTCGTAGCCGTAGCCGATCCCCAGCCGGTAGTTCACCGAGAGCACCGCGAACCCCTTCGACGCGAGGTACTGTTTGGTGGCGTAGGAGTTCGCGTAGTAGTCGGAGTAGTTCCACCCCAGCAGCATCTGTCGCGGCGGCCCGCCGTGCACGAAGATCACCGCCGGCTTCCGCGCCGCGCCTTCCGGGCGCACGAAGAGCTGCGCGTGCACCGGCGTGCCATCGGCCGCGCGGAAGATCACCTGCGTCGGCGTCACCAGCTGCGCGGCGGGAAAGTCGGCCGGGATGCGCTCGGCGCCGAGCAGCCGCGGCTCGCGCGTGCCCGGGTCGAGCAGCGTGACGAGCGGGGGCCGCTGCGCGGTGGCGGTGATCATCGCCACCGAGCCGTCCCCGAGCTGCAGAGGGCTCCACTCCAGCCCCGCGCCGGGGGTGAGCACCTCCGGCGCCGCCCGGTCCACCGGGACCCGCACCACGTGCCGGCGGTCGATGTCGAGCTTGTCGGGGCCCGCGTTCGCCGTGAAGAGCAGCGATCGCCGGTCGGGGGCGAGCGACACGTGCTCCACCATGAAGCTCCCCGGGGTGAGCAGCGTCGCGCTGCCTCCCTCGGGTGCGATCGAGTACAGGTGCGGCCACCCATCCTGGTACGAGGCGAACACGATCCGCCCCTCGGCCCAGTGCAGGTTCGTGCCCCCATGCGTCGACGGGGGCGACCCGCGCAGCGTGCGCGGGGCGCGCCAGATCTCGCGCGCCGCGCCGGTGTTCGCGTCGGTCACCATGATCGCCCACGGCTGGTGCCTCGGCACGAGGATCGAGTCGGGGGCGCCGCCGGACCCCGCGCGTCGCACGAAGGCGATGCGCGTGCCGTCGGGGGACCAGCGGGGGCTCGCGTCGCGCGAGGTGGAGGGTGCCAGCCACCGGATCGGAAGCGAGTCCCCGGCGAACACGCCGATGAAGGCGTGATCCCCGCGCCCCGCCACGAAGGCGAATCGCGACCCGTCCGGCGCGAAGCGGATGTCCGACGGCTCTCCCCGCGGCACCACCACCCGCTTCGGCTGCGCCGAGCCGTCGAGGGGCACCGA
>DASWVQ010000073.1:0-12781 GCA_036401195.1 Gemmatimonadaceae bacterium | reverse complement strand
GAGGGGCCACCCCGGCCCGTCCCACACATGCACGATCCGGACGAGCGTCCCTTCAGCAGACGGCGCGAAGCTCCATTCCACTTCCATCCCGCGCGTGATCCCGTGGATGTGGCGGAAGCGCACCCAGGGATCGCCGTCGCCTTCCCCCGGGGCCGACACGGCCATCTCGGAGGTCCATCGCGTCGGCCAGTTCCAGCTCCCGAAGGGGCGGTTGGCCGACATCTCCACGATCCCCCCGCCGTCGCGCCGGTGCTCCAGGAAGCGCACGTAGCGGTAGTGCGCGAGGTGCCGCGGCCACTCGCCGACCCGGGCGGCGAGGGGGAAGATCGCGTCGAGGGGGGCGCGCACGAAGTGCTCGTCCTCGGTGCGGAAGCGGCGGATGGGGAGTTCGCCGAGGGCGAAGGGCGGGGCGTCGGAGGTCATGCCGGGTTATCGCACGCGGGGGTGAATCCGGCAAGCGGGCTCCGCTGGCAATCAACGGCAACTGACGGCCGCCGGCTCTCGGCCCTCGGCCCTCGGCTCTCGGCACGAATCCGGAAGCGATCGGCGCGCGGGGTCGCGCGCGCTCGATTTCCTTACCCGGCGAAGTTCAACACATGCGGTTTGCGCGCTAAAGGGCGGCGCAGCCGCCCAGGCGCGCTTCCGATTCCGGAGCCGAGGGCCGAGGGCCGAGGGCCGAGAGCCGGTAGCCGTCAGTTGCCGTTCACCGCCCCGTCGTCCCTCCCCGATGCTCCGCGAACCCCCCGCTCGGCTCCCAGCTCGCCGTGATCCGCCACCCCGCGTGCGTCTCCACCACCGGGCGCACCCCCGTCGCGTCGAGCACGAGCTGCCCCAGCTCGTCGGGGGTGAACCCCTTGAGGATCGAGAGCATCCCGTCGCGGCGGCTCACCGGGTGGAAGCGCAGGAGGAACGACATGAGCCAGAGCCCCCACACCGGGAGCCAGCTGCGGCGGATGTCGCTCACCACCACGCGCACGATCGCCACGCGATCGAGCTCGCGCAGCACGTAGCGCGCGTCGGTGAAGTCGAAGTGATGCAGGAGCTGCGAGCACATGGCGACGTCCACGCTGCGCGCGCGGAAGGGAAGGGCGATCGCGCTCGCGGCGACCGGCGCGTCGAGCCGTGCACGCGCCGCCTCGAGGAGCGCCGGCGCCTCGTCGCAGCCGAACACCTGGAGGGTGAGCCCCAGCTCGGCCGCCTCGCGACGCGCCGCCTCGGGGATGTCGGCGAGCCCGGTGCCCACGTCGAGCAGCGTCGCCTCGGTGCGGCGACGGCCGACGAGGGTGCGGAAGGTGAGCCGCAGCGGGTAGAGCGCGGCCTGCATCCCGCCGAGCCAGCGGTTCGCGCGCGTCACGTCGCCGATCGAGCGCAGGCGCAGCGCGGCATCGGTGGCGGGGTCGTCGAGGACCTCGCGGCCGGAGCGGCGAGCGGGGGTCAGCACGGTTGGCGGGTCATCAGGGGGTTCACCGGGTGCGTGAACCCCGGAACCTAACCCGCCGTCGCCGCATCAGGGCGATCGCGCCCCCGCCGCCGTCCAGCTGCCACCGCCGGTCGCCTCGCCGGAACAGCTCCAGGCGCCCGACGCCGCGAGTCCTCCCTGCGCCGTCACGACGAACGTCCCGTTGAAGGTCACGTTGCACGACCCGGACACCAGCCCCCCGGAGAACGAGCTCGACCCCGCGGCCGACACCGTGCCCGTCCCGGCCGCCGGCACGGTGACGGTGATGACGCCGGCACGCACCGTGAAGGCCACGCCGCCGCTGACCCCGGCGGAATACCCGCCGGCGGTGACGGTCCCGGAGTAGCTCCCGCTGTACGTGCCATCGTAGGTGGTGACGCCCCCTCCCGAGGCGGTGAAGGTGGCGGTCACCGCGCGGTCCGAATTCATCACCACCACGCAGCTGCCGGTGCCGGTGCACGCCCCCGACCATCCGGCGAAGGTGGACCCCGTCGCGGGGGTGGCGGTGAGCGTGACCGTGGTGCCCACCACGTGCGTGCCGCCGGGGGGATTCGCCGCGACGGTGCCGCTCCCCGTGCCGGCGGTGCCCACGGTGAGCACGTAGGTGCGCAGCTCGAACACGGCGGTGACCGTGCGGTTGCCGTCCATCCGCACGACGCACGCGCCGTTGCCCGTGCACGCCCCCGCCCAGTGGTCGAAGCGTGAGCGTGCGTCGGGGGTGGCGGTGACGCGCACGTCGGTGCCCGCGAGGTAGCGCGTGGCGGCGGGGGTGGCCGCGAGCGTCCCGCTGCCAGGGCCGCTGGCGAGGAGGACCAGCGAGAACATCCCCAGGTCGCCGGCGGTGGGCAGGCGGCCGTTGGTGGACTGGAAGGCCCAGACCGCGCTGCCCACGTCGGACAGGGGCATCACGCCCCCCGAGGCGGTGTACGCCTGCGCCGCCGCGTTGACCACGGCGGGGGTGGAGAACGAGGTGCCGGTGGAGACGCAGCCGGTCGTCCCGAGGGGGACGTTGCAGCCGGGGGCGCCGAGCACGTTCGGCGTGCCCGCCGCCGCGCGCCCGATGCCGCAGCCGAGCGGCGAGTTCCCTTCCGACGACTCCACGAAGTAGAGGCTCTTCCAGACCGGGGCGTCGGGGAAGCGCGACCGCGCGGTGGTGAAGGATGCCGTCTCGTCGATCGGGGTGTCGGAGCCGGCGACATAGACGAGCGCGCGATCGAGGATGCCAGGCTGCTGGCGGGCCGCCGCGGTGAGGAGGGCGGCGAGCTGCGCGTAGAACTGGCGGTCGTTCGCCATGTTGTCGGCCGCGGGGCCCATGGAGATGTTGACGATCACGGGGCGCTGCTCCGCGTGCGCCGCGCGCAGGAGCTGCATGAGGTGCGTGGCCACCGCCTGGTAGGCGCTCAGCCCCCCGAACACGACGTTGTCGTTCGCCTGCACGGCGACCCCCGACTGTCCCGCCACGGCGGCGACGCCCTGCAGGTGCGTGATGCTGCACCCCGGGAGCGGGGCATTGAGGTCGATCGTCTGCACCAGCGCCCCCGCGAACGCCGCGCGCATGCCGCCGGGCGCCATCCCCGCGCCGCGCGCCCGCACGCCGATGGCCGCGTTGGGGAAGGCGTCGGCGACGAGGGCGCTCTGCTGCATGGTGGCGATGAACGCCGGCATCGCTGGTTGCGGGACGACGGCGACGTACAACCCGACCGCCGGGTCCTGGGCGCGGATCGCGCCGCCCGCGTCGCGCACGAGCTGCCAGATCGCCGGGACGGCGGCGGCCGGCGTGGTGAGCACCACGACCTGCCCCGAGTGTGCCTGCGTGACGATGGTGGATCCGTCGCGCGCCGTGTAGGCGAGGGCCACCAGCTCCGTGTACGTGAGGCTGTCGAACGCCGCGGAGGGCACGACCGCCTTCACCGTCACCGCGGCGGTCGCGCTCACCGTCCCCGACTGGGCGGTGATCGTTGCCGCGCCGGCGGCGACGCCATGCACCACGCCCGAGGCCACCGCCGCGACCCCGGGGTTGGAGCTGGACCACGCCAGGGTGGCCGTCATCGGGTTTCCCGAGGCGTCGCGGGGGGTGGCGGTGAGGGTGCCCTCGGCGCCGACGTCGATCACCAGCGACGCGGGAGCGATCGCGATGCTGGTCAGCACGGGGGTGGGCGCAGGCCCGGTGGGCCCCCCGGCGGGAGGCGTGACGCCGGGATCGTCCGGCCCCCCGCCGCCGCCGCAGCCCGCGACGAGCAGCGCGAGGAACACCAGCCCACATGCGCGTTGCACGGAGTGCCCTCCGCATCCGACGCCCCCACACTGCGAGCGCCGGCCCCGCCTGTCAACAAACGGGCGTGTGCAGCTTCCCCGGGGGGGGCCTACGTCAGCGCGGCGTAGCCGCCGCGGAAGTACAGGAGCGGCTTCCCCTCGCCCACCTGCGCGTGCTCCACCTGGCCGATGAGGATCAGGTGGTCGCCGCCCTCGTGCCGCGCGACGGCGCGACACTCGAGGTGGACCAGCGCGTCGGGGACGAGGGCGATGCCGGTCTCGCGCCGCACCATCCCCACGCCGTCGAAGCGCGAGGGGCCGTCCACGTCGCCGTCGGCCATGCGGCGCGACACCTCCTCCTGGCCCTCCTCCAGCACGCTCACCCCGAACCAGTCGGCGCGCTCGAGCAGGGGGAACATCGACGCCGCCCGGTCGATGCAGGCGATGACCAGCGGGGGCTCGAGGGAGAGCGAGGCGAAGGCGCTCACCGTCATGCCGTGGTCGCGCCCCTCGTCGTCGCGCACGCTCACGACGGTGACGCCGCTGGCGAAGCGGCCGAGGGCGGCCCGGAAGCTGTCCGCGGTGATGGGCATGTCAGGGAAGTTAACCACGCGGGGGCGTGGCGCCGGGGCGCAGGGCGCCTCCCACCAGGCGCAGGAGCCACCAGGGGTGGAGCACCTTCCGCGCGGGGACGAAGTCGCCGGTGACGCCCACGAGGAGGTCGATCATGTCCTTGCGCCGGCCCAGGGCCCCGATGGCGCGGTTCATGGCGAGGGGCGAGGCGACGACGCTGCCGATGATGCGCTCCACCGCCCACTTCCCGCGGAACTCGCGGCGACGCGACGCCTCGTAGGCCGCGAGCGCGCGATCGGCGCGGTGCGGGGAGAGGAAGGCGTCGTGGGCGGCCAGGGCATCGGCGAGCAGCTCGCCACCGCGCAGCGCGGCGTAGATCCCCTCGCCGGTGAAGGGGTCGAAGAAGTCGGCGGCGTCGCCCACGAGCGCGGCGCCCGGCGCGGTGGCGCGCGCGGCATGCACCGCGAAGGGGCCCGTGGCGCGCACCGCTCCCTCGCGCACCGCGCCGGCGAAGCGCGGCGCGAGCTGCGGGCGGGTGGCGAGCCACCGCTCCATGAAGCCGGTGGGATCGCCGCCCATCCCCGCGGCGCGCGCGGCGGGGACCACCATCGCCACGTTGGTGAGCCCGTCGCCCACGTCGGCGAGCCCCACGTAGCCATCGCGCTCCACGTGCATCTCGCCCACGCCGTCCATCCCGTGCACGCCGCGATAGTGCGCCACGAGGGCGAGGCGACGCGGCCAGCGCGCGCGATGCGTGAGCCCCAGCCGCCGCGCCACCACCGAGCGGAGTCCGTCGGCGCCGACGACGATGCGCGCGCGGATCTCGCCCGCCCCCTCGCCGGTGGTGCGCACGCCGGTGACGCGCCCGCGGCGGTCGCGCACCACGTCGGCGACGTGGAGCCCCTCGCGCACCTCGGCGCCGGCGTCGCGCGCGCGCTCCAGGAGGATCGTGTCGAGGATGGTGCGCCGCAGCGCGAGCCCCTCGTCGCGGAAGCCGCGGAAGCCGTGCGCGGCGGCGAACTCCCCGCGCGCCGAGGCCCCGCCGGGGGCGCGCACGAGCATCCCCGCGAGATGCGCGGCGCCCGCCCCTTCCACGAGCGAGAGCGCGCCGAGGCGCTCGAGGATGCGCGACGCCTGGGGACTCAGGTACTCCGCGCAGGGCTTGGGGCGCGGGAAGGTCGCGCGGTCGAGGAGCAGGACGCGCGCCCCCGCGCGCGCGGCCAGGGTGGCCGTGCACGAGCCGGCGGGTCCCGCGCCGACGACGATGAGGTCGAAGTTCGCCGTCATCACGCCGTCATCCCGAGGAGCGATAGCGACGAGGGACCTCGCGTCCCGGCAGAGTGGTCACTCTTTCGGGACGCCAGGTCCCTCGCTTGCGCTCGGGATGGCGGCGTCACACCCACCACGCCACCCCCGCTCCTGCCAGGGTGCAGAGCAGGTTCACCACGTCGTTGTCCATCCATGCCAGTCCCCCCGCCACGCGCGTAATGGACCCGCAACCGTGCACGCTCCGTTCCGTCGCCGCCTGACATGTGTCGCACCAGCGTCGCTGTTGGATCGTGGCGCCGAGCAGGGAATCGACGAATGCACCCACGGTGCCGCCAACGAGCGCGGGGAGCATTACGTCGACCCAGCCGAGCGCCGAGGCGAGGAGCGCGATGAATGCGGCGCCCGCGAGGGTGGCGAGACTCCCCGCGACGCTGATCGCCCCGCTGGTGCCCGGCGGCACCGCCCGCCCGCCGAGCAGCGACCGTGGCGTGCCCCCGGCCGCCGTGCCGATCTCCGTGCCCCAGGTGTCGGCGCTGGACGCGGCGAGGGCCCCGGCGGCCACTGCCAACCACGCTGGGTAAGGGAGGACGATCGACGCGAGCGCGGCCCCGCCGAACACGCCCCCGTTGGCGAGCACTTGCCATGCGTCGCGCGCGCCCCCTTTCGCCACCACGGCGCCGGTGCGCGCCTCCTTCGCCGCGCGCTTCCAGTGCGAGAGCGCCGACGATGCGGCGAAGTACGCGACCAGGAGCACCGCCCACGACCATCCCGCTGCACTGGCGGCCGCGCCCAGTATGAGCGCGGTGAACGCCCCATTCGCAGACAACGACCCCACGCGCCGCGAGAGGATCGCGGCGACGGCAGCCGCCGCGGATCCCACGAGCGCGCGCAGGAGAAGTGGGGTCATTGCGAGAAAGCTAGCTGGCACTTTGCCACAGCGTGGAGGGGCGAGAGGTGGGGAAATCCCCGGCATGTATCACTTCCACCCTAACCCTGTGGGAATCGGTCGCGGCCGTGGTGAAAAGAACTTGCGCAAGGCGGCGCGCGCCGCGAGAGTGCGCTCGACAAATCGCACCACTCACCCGCTCGGCGACCACTCATGATCGAGCGCCACGACGCCGTGTCGTCCCGTCCACTTCGCGCGGTGCGGCATCTCGCGATCATCGCATGGCTCGCCATCGTTGGCTGCCAGCACGATCTGCCGACCGCGCCGTCCCCACTCGATTCCACGGCGGCCGCGGAGGCCGGTCCCCCGGATGTCGGGCCGATCCCGGCGAGTGCCGTCATGCCGCCGAACGCCGTGGACGTGATCACCTTTTCCATTGGCCCGGGGCCGTCCGGGCAGGCAGCCTAGGACAGCAATCGAGGAATTGAAGACGACATGCGAAGGGAGCCATTGAGGGTCTTCTTGTGCATTCTCGGTGCTCTGGTTCTTTGTGCCTGTGGCACCCGCGTGCCAGGCCCAGAACAACAGCGCTACGACTCCATGCTCGCCCGCTGGCTGGAGGATTCCGCTCGCGTCGAGAGCGTCGTTGCCCAGATCTCACTGGACTCGTTCGCCAAGCTGTCGATTGCGGCGGCCGAGTCGCCGGCGGACTCGGTGCTGCAGCAAGCGCTCGTGTGTGAGCAGTTTCGGCTGGTGTGGGAATTCGGAAGTTCACCAGTGCGCGTGGCGGCCGGTCGCTGGCGTGACACGTTCCGGCTTTCTCATCCTGGTCTTCTCGAGCGGCGCGAGGGGGCGGACCTCCCGGGATTCGTGGTGGGCGTCAATCTGTGCGGCGTGTCCCGCTACACACGACCCGCCGACGAACGGGGGGCGCCGGTACTCATGCCCGACAAGCGGCCCACGCCGATGAAGCTGTGGCGGGGACAGAATTGAACTGGGCGGGTGCCGATGTGGTCAGGGGAGACCTCCGAGGAGCCAGTGCTTGAAGCACTTGCCCGGGATGGTAAGTTTCAGGATTGTCCCCTCGACCCTCCCAGCCGCTCATGCTCGCCACCGTCGACGCCCTCGTCCCGCTCAGCCTGCTCGAAGCCGTCCGTGACGTGGACCGCCCCGCGGACCAGTTCGAGGCCGAGCTGGTGGACGAGCTGCGGAACAAGCGCTTCGGGCTGAGCGACACCGTGTACGTGCAGATCAAGCGCTACACCGAGGCGGTGCGGAAGGGGCAGCGCACCCCGCAGGACGACGCGATCGCCCTCGCGCGGCTCATCGGCCGCCGCCCCGACGCGGAGCTGGTGTTCCGCACCGCGGGGCGCTACCTGGCGCGCGAGGCGTACGGCACCCTCTCGATCGTCACGCGCAAGACGCTGCGCATCCTCCCCGCCGCCATCGCGCGGCCGATCGCGCTGCGCCGAGTGCGCCGCATCGTCGCCCGCTACGTCAACGGCACCGCGCGCCGCGTGGGGAGCTACCTCATGCTCGAGGTGCCCCGCTCCGTCACGATCGGCACCGCGCCGGCGAGCATCGGCTGCACCTTCTACGAGGCGGCGGTGAAGGAACTGCTCAACCGCCTCATCGGCAGCATCGGATCGATCGAGCACGTGCGCTGCGCCGACCGCGGCGAGGGCAGCTGCGAGTGGCGCGCCGACTGGACGACCATCAACCGCGCGGCCTGACCATGCTCACCCCCGACTCGCTTCCCGTCGTTCGCGAGGCGCTCCGCGCCGCGAAGCTCGGCGGCTGGCTGCTCTTCGACTTCCACGGCATCAACCCGATCGCGCGCGGCATGTTCCCCCTCGAGGGGATGACCACCCGCCGCTGGTTCGTGTACGTCCCCGCCGACGGCGAGCCGGTGGCGATCACGCACGCGATCGAGCAGGGGCCGTGGCACTTCTGGCCCTCGCACTGGCGCAAGGAGGTCTACTCCTCCTGGCGCTCCCTCGAGGCGCACGTGGCCAGCGCGGTGAAGGGCCAGCGGGTGGCCATGGAGTACTCGCCGGGCGACGCGGTGCCCTACGTCGACCGCGTGCCCGCCGGCGTGGTGGAGCTGGTGCGCAACGCCGGGGCCACGGTGGTGAGCTCGGGCGAGCTGGTGACGCAGTTCTACGCCACGCTCACGCAGCCGCAGCTCGAGTCGCACAAGCGCTCCGCCGAGGCGATCCGCACGATCGCGCACGAGGCGTTCAAGCGCGCGGGGGAGCTGGCACGTGCCGGCACGCCGACCACGGAGTTCGCGCTGGCGCAGTGGATCCGCGAGGCCTTCGAGCGCGGTGGGATGACCACCGACCATGGGCCCGACGTCGCCATCGCCCCCAACGCCGCCAACCCGCACTACGAGCCCACCGAGGCCCACTCGGCGCGCATCGAGCAGGGGATGATGCTGCTCATCGACCTGTGGGCCTTCGACAAGGGCACGAAGATCTGGGCCGACCAGACCTGGATGGGCGTCCTCGGCACCCCCACGCCGCGCATGACCGAGATCTGGACCGCGGTGCGCGACGCGCGCGACGCGGCGATCGACCTGGTGCTCGGCGCCGCACAGGCGGGGGAGTCGCTGCGCGGGGCCGACGTGGACGACGCGGCCCGCGGCGTGATCACCGCGCGCGGCTTCGGCGACCAGTTCTTCCACCGCACCGGGCACTCGATCGACGCGCGCTCGCTGCACGGCGCGGGACCGCACCTGGACAACCTGGAGTCGCGCGAGGAGCGCACGCTCATCCCGGGGCTCGTCTTCTCGATCGAGCCGGGGATCTACATCCCGGGGGAGATCGGCGTGCGGAGCGAGGTGAACTGCATCATGCAGCCCGGCCGCGCGATCGTCACGCCCGCGGAGTACCAGCGGGACCTGATCCTCGCGTGAGCGGGGGGCCGAGTCGGGCGGGGCGGCTCGCGCCGGCCGGTGTCAACCACCATGAAGCGAATGAACTGAATGAAGCGAATCGTCCCCTGCGGCACGGGCTCCCGTGTGGCATGGAGCGATTCGCTTCATTCAGTTCATTCCCTTCATGGTGGTTGGATACTGCGGCGCACCGGGTCCTGACCGGCGCCATGCTGGCTCGCACCTTGCGCGGTGAGGGGGGCACGATGCCCTGCCTGTCCCGATTCCCGCGCCGCCCGCTCGCCCTCTCCGCCTGCCTGTTCCTCGCCCTCGCCGCCGGCTGCGGGGAGGGGAAGGAGGGGGGCGGCCGCGGGAAGGGGAAGACGGTGGACTCCGCCGACGGGCTGGTGGTGGACACGCAGGTGCGACGGGGGGGCCCGTACCAGCCGGCGGCGGTGAGCGGCGGGGGGACGATCACCGGCACGGTGGTGCTCCCCGCGGCCGCGCCAGCCGCGGAGGGGGCCTGCCCGATCCCCCCGAAGACGCCGCGCGCGATCGTGTGGCTCGCCGACATCGAGCACGGGAAGCCGGTGGGCGACGTGGAGCACCGTGTGGAGGTCTCCACCGGCAAGTGCCGCATCGAGCCGCGCATCCAGCTCGCGCCCGCGCGCAGCACGGTGAACGTGCGCAACGACGAAGGCTACGCGCAGCGCTTCGACTTCATCCGCGGCACGAGCCCCGCGCCGGTGTTCACGGCGCCCTTCGTCGCCGACGGGCAGCTCATCCCCAACGAGCAGGTGCTCGCCGAGCCGGGGATCGTGGAGATCCGGTCCGACAAGGACGGGCTGCGCGGGTGGGCCATGGTGGTCGACCATCCCTACGCCGCCACGGTGGGCGCCGACGGCAAATTCGAGCTCACCGACGTGCCGGCGGGATCCTACACCCTCGCCGTATGGACGCCGACCGGGATCGCGGAGCAGAAGGTGACCGTGAGCGCCGGTGCCGGCGCGCCGGTCACCATCACCGCGAAGTAAGGCCTGGAAGTCGTCCTGACCGAAGCGAAGGACCTGGCCACGGCGCGCCGGACAGACGGGGTGATGATGAGGGGGTACCATCTGGAACCCCTGATCGCTCCATGCAGCGCGGAGGGACGGTGCGCCGGCCGAATGGGGTGAGAAAAGAGGAGAAGGGCGAAAACGCCTCCTCCTTCCGAGGGCATCCAACATCCCGTGCCCCGGGTCAGGAACCCTGAAGTGACGAGGATCAGTCAGCAGGTACAGGTCGTACCCCCTCATCATCACCTCGTCTGGCCGGCGCGACGAGGTCCGGATGCGCAGGGAGCGATCGCTCGTATCGCTCTTTTCCTGTTTTCCAACCCCCGACGTCCGGTGCGCCGGGGCCAGATCCTTCCCCTTCGCTTCGCTCAGGGTCAGGATGACTACTAGTCGCGGAACTGGCCGCGATAGAGGCGGGCGTACAGGCCCTCGGCGGCGAGGAGGGCGTCGTGGGTCCCGATCTCGGCGACGCGGCCGCGCTCCAGCGCCACGACCCGGTTCGCGCGACGCACGGTGCTCAGGCGGTGGGCGATGATCAGCGTCGAGCGGCCGCGCAGCAGCTCCTCCATCGCCGCCTCCACCAGCTGCTCGCTCTCGGTGTCGAGGCTCGACGTCGCCTCGTCGAGCACCACGACCGCGGGATCCTTCAGGAACACTCGCGCGATCGCGAGCCGCTGGCGCTGGCCGCCGGAGAGCTTCACGCCGCGCTCACCCACCGTGGTGTCGAGCCCCTGCGGGAGGCGCTCGATGAACTCCATCGCGTGCGCGGCGCGCGCGGCGGCGATCACGTCGGCCTCGCTCGCGCCGGGGCGCGCGTACGCGATGTTCTCGCGGACGCTCCCGCTGAAGAGCGCCGGCTCCTGCGGCACCATCCCGATCGCCCCGCGCAGGTCGGCGAAGCTGAGCTCCCGTACGTCGATCCCGTCGAGGGTGATGCGCCCCCCCGTCACGTCCCAGAAGCGGGGGAGGAGCGAGGCGATCGTCGTCTTCCCCGCGCCGGAGGGGCCCACCAGCGCCACCACCTCGCCCGGGGCGATGGTGAGCGACACGTCGGAGAGCGCCTCGGGGAGGTCGGGGTGATACCGGAACGACACGCCCTCGAGCGCCACGGCGCCCTGCACGGGGCGACGCAGGGGCATCGGCGTCGCCGGCTCGGCCACGGTGGGGCGCTCGTCGAGCAGCTCGAAGACGCGCGTCGCCGCGCCGATCGCCTCCTGCCAGCTCCCGAAGAGCGACGCGAGCGACCCGACCGCCGCGGCCACGGTGATCGCGTACAGCAGGAAGGACACGAGCGCGCCCGGGGTGAGTTGCCCCTCGAGCACGAGGCGCCCGCCCTGCCAGAGCACCGCCACCACGCCGGCGAAGGCGATGAACCCCACCACGCCGAAGAAGACGGCGCGGATGAAGGCGCGCTTCACCGCCGCCTCCACCACGTCGCCGAGCTGCGCGCCGTAGCGCCGAACCTCCTCGGCCTCGCGGTGGAAGCTCTGCACGGTGCGGATCTGTGAGAACGCCTCGTCGGCCGTCCCCATCGCCTCGGCGACGCGGTCCTGCACGCCGGTGCTGGCGCGGCGCAGCCGGCGGCCGAAGAAGAACGCCGCGCTCACGACCACGGGCACCACCGCCAGCGTGGTGGTGGTGAGGCGCGGGTGGGTGAGGGTGAGCAGGATGATGCCACCCACGAGGAAAAGCAGCTGCCGCGAGAGCTCGGAGATCCAGGTGCTGAGGAGCGACTGGAGGATCGCGAGGTCCGAGGAGATGCGGCTCGTGAGCTCGCCGGTGCGGCGCTCGGTGAAGAACCCCGGCGACAGCGACACCAGGTGCGCGAACACGTCCTCCCGCAGCTTCGCCACCACCCGCTCGGTGGTGCTGGTGAGGATGTACACCTGCATGAAGTTCATCAGCCCCTGGACCAGGAAGAGGCCCACAAGGCCCAGGGCGATGCGGTCGAGCTGCGCACGGTCGCCATGCTGGAAGGCGGCGTCGAGCAGGTGCCGCACGATCTGCGGGAACGCGAGCCCCACCGCCGCCGCCACGAGCAGCCCCACCGCGGCGAAGGCGAGGCGCCCCGCGTAGGGGCGCACGAGGGGGCGAAGCCGCAGGAGCGCGCGCGGCTCGCGCTTCTTCACTTCGGCGGGGGCGTTGCGGGGCTCGCTCATGCCGCGCCGGCCAGACGGGGTGATGATGAGGGGGTACGAACTGTACCACCTGACAGTTCCCGGGAGCTGCGAGTCTCCGTGCGCCGGACGGTTTGGGTGAGAAAACTACGATAAGAGGGAACACGCCTCGTCCCTCCCAGAGCATCCATGATCCCCCGCACCGCGGCCGGGAAGGTGGATTGAAGAGGAGCGGTCAGCAGGTACAGTGGGTACCCCCTCATCATCACCCCGTCTGGCCGGTGCACCGGTGCC
>DASWVQ010000072.1:0-8411 GCA_036401195.1 Gemmatimonadaceae bacterium | reverse complement strand
CGAGGCCGAACTGGAACAGCTCTTCCACGGCGTGCACCAGGTCCTCCCCCGCGTCGTACAGCTCCGGGTGCATCGCGAACACCGACGTCGCCGCGCTGGCGAGGGGGGAGTCGATGTAGATCGGGAGCGCGGGGATCCGCTGCTCGCGCGCCAGCGCATGCAGGTCGTACACGATCTCCTGCGTGCGACCCACCGCGAAGGCGGGGATGAGCACCCGTCCCCCGCGCGCCGCCGTCTCCGAGACCACCTCGGCGAGGCGCGCCCGCATATCCTCGGCGGGCGGGTGGTCGCGGTTGCCGTAGGTCGACTCCATGAGGACCACGTCCGCGCCCCCCGCGGGGGGCTGCGGGTCCCGGATGATCGGCAGTCCCCACCGTCCCACGTCGCCGGAGAACACCAGCCGCGAGCGCGTGCTCCCATCCTCGCACGACAGCACCACGGAGGCCGAGCCCAGGATGTGCCCAGCGTCGTGGTAGCTGGCGCGCACCCCCGGGACGACCTCGAAGTCGCGGCCGTACGGGATGCAGATCATCTGGCCCACGGTGCGCGTGGCATCCGCGGCGCCGTACAGCGGCTCCGCGTGCTCGCGGCCGTGGCGCGCGAGGAAGGCGGCGTCCTTCTCCTGGATGTTCGCGCTGTCGGCGAGCATGATCGCCGACAGGTCGTGCGTGGCGGGGGTGCAGAAGATCGGGCCGCGGTACCCGCTCTTCACGAGGAAGGGGAGCCGGCCCGTGTGGTCGATGTGCGCGTGCGACACGACGATCGCGTCGATCGCCTCCACGGGGAGGGGGAGGCGGCGGTTCTTCGCGTTCGCCTCGCTGCGCCGCCCCTGGTACATCCCGCAATCGAGCACCACGGTCTTCCCCGCCACCCGCAGGATGTGACAGGAGCCGGTCACTTCGTTGGCGGCGCCGGAGAACTCGAGTTCCATGAGGGAGCGGCCTCGGGAGGGGTGGCAGGAATATAGGAGCCTTGCCGGGTCGTCGCAGGGCCGGCGAGGCGCGCATGCGTTACCCTTCGAGGAGACGCACGCCGCCGCGGGCACGCGGGTGGCCGCGCGCCGTCCCCATCACCCGAACGGAGGAGCGGTCCCGATGTCGCCGGTCCAGCATCCGGTCAACGGTCCCACGCTCGTGTTCTCCCTCGCCGACGAAACGCGCACCGTCCGCGAGCAGCTCGCCGCCGGCTCGCGGTCCGCGCGCACGCTGGTCAAGAACGGCACCCTCCGGGCGACGCTCATCGGCGTGAGCGCGGGGGGCGAGCTCGCCCCGCACTCCGCCGCCGGCCCGCTCACCGTGCACGTGCTGGAGGGGGCGATCGAGTTCGAGGCGCAGGGCCATGCGCACCACCTGGCCGCCGGGTCGCTCCTCGCGCTCGATGCCGGCATCGTGCACGCGGTGCGCTCCGGCGCCGGGGGCATCTTCCTCCTCACGCTGTCGGGGCCGCCGGCGGCGTGACCGCCCCCATCCGCATGCGCATCGGCGAGCTGGCCCGGCGCGCGGGGGTGAACGTGCAGACGGTGCGCTACTACGAGCGCCGCGGCCTCCTCCCCGATCCGCGGGCGAGCGCACGCGGCTACCGCGAGTATGGCGAGGCCACCCTCGAGCGGCTCCGGTTCATCAAGCGCGCGCAGGACCTCGGCTTCACCCTCGCCGAGATCAGCGAGCTGCTCGCCCTGCGCCTCGGCCGCGGCGCCACCGCGGGCCGGGTGAAGGCGCGCGCCCAGGCCAAGATCCGGGAGATCGAGGGGCGGCTGCGCGACCTCGAGCGCATCCGGCACGCGCTGTCGCACCTGGCGGGCGAGTGCACCGCGGGGAGCGGGTCGCTGGGCGAGTGCCCCCTGCTCGACGCGCTCGGCCCGATCGGCGCCGAGCGCTGACGCGCGGGGCGGGGGGCGGGGGCGGGGGGGCGGTCGCGTCGCGACGCGCGACCGCCCACTCCCCGCCTCAGCGGGCGTAGAACTCGACGATCATCTGCGCGTCCACCCGGAGCCCCAGGTCGCCCGGTTCGGGGAGGCGCACCATCCGACCGGCGCCCGCGACGTCGTCCACCGCGAGGTATCCGGGCACGGGCAGCCCGCCCGCGGTCGCCGCGCGCGCGAGCCGTTCCTGTGCGCCGGGGGCGAGCGCGACGAGATCGCCCGCCGACAGCTCGAAGCCGGGGCGGTCGACGCGCGCGCCGTTCACCAGCACGTGCCCATGCGACACGAGCTGGCGCGCGGCGGGGATCGTGCGCGCGAGCCGCAGCCGGAACACCACGTTGTCCAGCCGTCGCTCGAGGAGGATGCGCAGGGTGGTGCCCGTCTCCCCCGCCAGCCCGCGCGCGCGCTCGAGATAGCGCCGGAGCTGGGCCTCGGTCACGCCGTGGTTGAGCCGCAGCTTCTGCTTCTCCTCCAGCGCCCGCGCATAGGCGCTGCGCCGGCGGCGCGCCCCGGTGGCGCCGTGCTGCCCCGGGGGGGCGGGCCTGCGGTCGGCAGACTTGCGGGTGAGCCCGGGCAGCGGGGTGCCGAGGCGACGGACGATCTTCAGGCGGGGGGTGCGAACGGGCATCAGGAGCTATGAGAGGGGATAGTGTGGCATGGGGGGGAAGGGGTCATTCGTCTTCCCGGACGATGAAACCGGCGGCGCGAAGCCGCGCGAGCACCGCGCCGACATGGTCGCGGCCGCGGGTCTCGAGATGGAGCGAGATGTCCACGTCGCGGACGGAGATGTCGGCGAAGGCACGGCGATGCGCGACCTCGAGGACGTTCGCTCCCTCGGCGGCGACGAGCGCGGTGAGCCGGCCGAGCTGCCCCGGGCGGTCCTTCACGGTGACGGACAGCCGGGCCAGCCGGCCGTCGGCGACCAGGCCGCGGTTCACGATGCGCTCGAGCATGGTCACGTCGATGTTCCCGCCGCTGAGGACCGCGGCGACGGTGTCGCCCGCGCGCGCCCCCACGCGGCCCTGGAGCAGCGCCGCCAGCACCGTCGCCGCCGCGCCCTCCGCCAGGAGCTTCTGCCGCTCCAGCAGCAGGTGCACCGCCGCGGCGATCTCCGCGTCGTCCACCACGACGATGTCGTCGACGTATCGCTCGATGATGGGGAAGGTGAGGTCGCCCACGCGCTTCACGGCGATGCCGTCGGCGATCGTCTCCACGCTCTCGAGGCTCACGACGTGGCCCGCGTCGCGCGAGGCGCGCGCCGACGCGGCGGCCGCGGCCTCGACCCCCACGATGCGCAGGCCGGGTCGCCGCGCCCTGATCGCGGTGGCGATCCCCGCGATCAGCCCGCCCCCGCCGACGGGCACCACGACGATCGTCGCGTCGGGGACCTGCTCGAGCAGCTCGAGCCCGATCGTCCCCTGGCCGGCGATCACGCCGGGGTCGTCGTACGCGTGCACGAAGGTGCGCCCCTCCACGGCCTCGAGCCGGCGCGCCTCCACGATCGACTCCGCGAGCGTGGCGCCGTGCATGTGCACGGTGGCCCCGAAGTTCGCCGTGTTCGTGCGCTTCACGAGCGGGGTGTGCTCGGGCATCACGACGGTGACGTCGAGGCCGAGCCGCGTGCCATGGTAGGCGACCGCCTGCGCGTGGTTCCCCGCGCTCGCCGTGACGATCCCCCCGGACCGCTCCGCGGCGGTGAGCAGCAGGAGCCGGTTGAGCGCGCCACGGTCCTTGAAGGAGCCGGTCCGCTGCAGGTTCTCGAGCTTGAGCCAGGCGGGGCAGGGGAGGAGGTCGCGCACGCCCAGGGCGGGCACCGCGGGCGTGCCGACCACCCCGCCCGCGATCCGGTCCCGCGCTTCCTCGATCTCCTGAACGCCGATCATCACCCGCTCCCTGGTCGATGCGAGGCGGCGCGCGACCGGCGCCCCTCGCTCCTGCATCGGACAACGCTAGCCCCTGTACCATGGTACAGGGTCAAGGGCCCGCGACGGTCCGGTCAGTCCGCCGGCGCGGGCAGGGGCGCGTCGTCCCGGGCCAGTTCCACGAGCAGCGGGAAGTGATCCGAGGCCTCGCGCACCCGCCCCCCGCGCACGATCTCGGCGGCGACGATCCGTTCCCTGGCCCGCGCGGGAACGAACACGTAGTCCAGGCGCACCTGGGGATCCCAGGTGGGGAAGGTGAGTCCCGCGTCGCCGTCGTGCAGCGCGCGCCACGCGTCCACGTACCGTTCGTCGGTCATCGCCTGGATCGTGGTCCGCGCGATGTCGCCCCCGCTCAGCGAGATCATCCCGCGGATCCATCCCGGCATCCGCGTGGTGTCGAGCAGCGCCCCGGGAGCGAGGGAGTTGAAGTCGCCCGCCACCACGTGCAGCCCCGTGTCGTGCGCCCGGATCGCCTCGAGCAGGGCGCGGATCTCCACCACCCGCTGCCGTTCCACCCAGTTGGAGAACCAGGCGCGCAGGTGCAGCCCGAAGCATCGCGTGCGCCCGTCGGCCAGCACCACTTCCAGGAACGAGTGCCGCGTGCGGCGCGCGGTGAACCAGGAGTGATCCGCGAGCGGGATGCGGCTGAGGAATCCGTTGGAGAGCCCGCGGCGGGCCCCCCACTGCGGCATCTCCGCGCCCTCGGCGATGCGCGCCACCGCGTCGGGATCGATCGCCTCCTGCAACAGCACCAGGTCGGGGCGCACGTCGCGCAGCACCGCGGCGATCGCCGCCTCGCGCCCGCGTCCCCCATCCTGGATGTTGTAGCTCAGCAGGCGCATCAGCGGCCCGGGTCGCCCTCGCCGCCGCCGTCGCGCGCGGGACCCTCGTCGAGCACGGTCCCCTCACGCCAGGGGATGCGGCCGTCGGGGTGGTCCTCCGGCATCTCCTCCTTCTCCAGCACCGTGAAGTACGGCTGGTCCATCAGCACGTCGCGCCCGTACTGCACGATGCTCGACGTGGCCTGGATGTTCACCGGCCGGTTGGTGAGGGCGCACAGCGCGCGGCGGAGGGGCAGGAGGGCGGGCGCGGCCTCCGGGTTGTCGTCGCTGAGCGGGACGGAGTGCAGCCCCGGGATGTAGTGCGACTCGAAGAGCTTGAGCATGTCGCCCCCCACGAGCGTGAGGTCGAGGTCGCTCGTCCCCACCCCCTCGGCGTCGAAGGTGGCCCCGTCGGCCCAGCGGACCCCGGTCACCACGCTGCCGCGCAGCACCACCGCCGCGTCGCGGGGCACCACCGCGCGCAGCGCCTCCACGAACGCCTGCCAGC
This sequence comes from Gemmatimonadaceae bacterium, assembly GCA_036401195.1. GTDB lineage: Bacteria > Gemmatimonadota > Gemmatimonadetes > Gemmatimonadales > Gemmatimonadaceae > JACDHQ01. The sequence goes on along the minus strand of DASWVQ010000072.1, from coordinate 3,239 downwards.
GCTCCTCGCTCCCCCCGAACGCCAGTTGCACGATGCGCTCGCGGACCTGTTCGTCCGGGAGCGCCCGCGTCTCCTCGTTTGCCGCCTTCACCACGTCATCCATGCCGAGGCTGCAATGCAACCACGGGGCCGCCCGGCGCGCTCAGGCGTGCGCGAGGGGCCGATCGCCGCGCTGGAGCCGCCGCCCCAGCACCACCAGCGCCACCCAGAGATAGGGGATCCCCGCGGGCACCCACATGAGCAGGCCGGCGAGCTGCTGGTCTTCGAGGAGGGTCAGCCCCCAGGCGCGCGCGCCCGGGCCGTGCGCCGCGTACCAGGGGTGCGACGCGAAGGTGATCAGCGCCCCCAGCACCCCGCACTGCACGATGGCGACGAAGGCGAGGGCGACCGCGGCCGCCTCCCCGCCCGCCCCCCGGAGCGGTCGCAGCACGGCCCACCAGAAGGCGAGCGCGGTGACCATGAAGCTCAGGTGCTCCGCCGCGTGCACCCCCTGGTGCCGGAGCGCGCTTTCGTAGGGTCCGGGAAGGTGCCAGGCCCACAGCGCGGCCAGGTGGGCGAGCAGGGCAACGCCGGGGGTGACGAGCAGCCGGAGCAGCCGGCGCAGCGGTTCACCGCGCCGGCCCATGCGCGCCGCCGCGCGCCGCCCTCCCCGAGGCAGCGCGCGCAGCATGGGGGCGAGGGGCTCCGCGAGCGCGAGCAGCGGCGCCGCCACCCCGATGAGCACGAGGTGCTGCACCATGTGCGCGGAGAAGAGCGTGTCCCCCAGCTGATCCAGCGGCGACACGAGCGCGACCACGAGCGCCGCCATCCCCCCCCAGAACCAGCGTTGCCGGCGGCGCGTGAAGGCGGGCATGGCGCGCGCGCCCTTCCCGTACAGCGCGGCGGGCACTGCGAGCGTCGCGAGGAGGAGTGGATCGAGGGTCCAGGCGCCGGGAAGGTCGTGCGGGGCGAGCGGTGCCCCCACGTGAATCAGCATGTCGGGTGGGGGCGCAGGAGTCGTTCCAGCGGACATCGCGGGCGCTCGCGCCGCGTCGCGTGCCGTGGAACCGGGCGCAGCCAGTGGCGGCGCCACGAGCCCCGTCCTACCTTGCGCGCGTGTCCCTCCCCCGCCGGCTCGCCCTCCTCCTGATCAACCACACGGCGCGGCGGGCGCACGCACACGGGTGGCTGGAGAGCGTGCGCGCCTCCCTCGCCGGCCGGTTCCACCTGGAGCTCGCGTACCCGCGCAGCGCGGACGAGCTCTCGGAGGCGGCGCGCACCGCGGGACCGGCGGGAGGCGACGTGGTCATCGTCGCGGGCGGGGACGGCACGGTGAGCGCCGCGGCGCACGGCCTCGCGGGCACCGGGGTGCCGATGGGCATCCTCCCTCTCGGCACGGCGAACGACCTGGCGCGCGAGCTGGGGATCCCGCGCGACGTGGAGGCGGCGGCGCGGCACCTCGCCGCCACCGACGCCTCGGCGGCGCGCGACGTGGACCTCGGCGTGGTGAACGGCCGGCACTTCTGCACCGTCGGCGGCGTCGGGATCATCTCGCACGCCACCCTCGGCGTCGCGGCCCTGAAGGGCGGGGCCCCCTGGAAGCGGCGCCTGGCCAACGCCCTCGGCGGGGGGATCTACCGGCTCGCGTCCACGGCGATCGTGGTCGGGCGCCGCGACATTTCCGACGAGGTGCACCTGCGCTGGACCGACGCCGACAGCGGCGCGGTGCTCGAGCGGCGCGTGACGCTGCACACCCTGTTCGCGTGCAACCACCGCACGCTCGGCGGGGGGCTTCGCCTGCCCTCGGGCTCCCGCGCCGACGATGCCGTGATGGAGCTCTGCTTGGTGCCGGCCGGCTCCCGCGCGGCGCTCGCGGTGAACCTGGCGCGGCTCTCGGCGGGGCTGCCGATCCCGCACGCCGCCTTCGAGGTGTTGCGCGCCACCAGCGCCACCATCGAGACCCGCGAGGACGTGGTGTTCGTCGCCGACGGCGACCGCATGGCCGCGGGGCGGCGCTTCGAGGTGCGCGTGCGGCCGAAGGCGCTGCGATTGGTCGGCTAGGCCGGTTCCGCCGGCGGGGCGGGGAGGCGCACCACGAAGGTGCTCCCCTGCGCGCCGGAATCGTCGAGCGTGAGCGTGCCGCCGTGCGCCTCCGCGACCCAGCGGGCGATGGCCAGCCCGAGTCCCGCGCCGCCCGGATCGTCGCCGGCCATCCGCGCGCGTCGCAGCCGGAAGAAGCGATCGAAGAGTCGCGGCTGCGCCTCGCGCGCGACCCCGGGGCCGCTGTCGGAGACGGCGACCTCGTAGTGGGCCCCGGACCGGCTGGCATGCACGCGGACGTCCCCATGCTCCGGCGTGTACTTGATCGCGTTGTCGAGGAGGTTGATCACGAGCCGCTTGAGCAGCGCCTCGTCGCCGCGGAAGGGCAGGGCGGCACCGATCGTCGACCGCAGGGTGATCTCCCGCGCCCTGGCCAGCGGCTGCACCGCGCGCACGCAGTCCGCCACCAGGTCGCCGAGGTAGAGCTCCGCGGGCACCAGCAGCTGCTCGCCCGCCTGCCCCCTGGCGAGCAGGAAGAGGTCCTCCACGATGCGCGTGAGTCGCCGGGCCTCGTGCCGGATGTTCCCCATCGCCTCGCGCAGCTCACCCGCGGTGCGGTCCTCGCGCGCGAGCGCCAGCTCCGCCTCGCCGCTGATGATGGCCACCGGGGTGCGCAGCTCGTGCGAGGCGTCGGCCATAAACTGCCGCTGCTGCTCGAACGCCTGGTCGAGCCGTGCGAGCAGGTCGTTGAACACGTCGGCGAGCTGCCCCAGTTCGTCGTTCGCGTCGCCCACGGGCAGGCGCTCGTGCAGGGTGGTCGCGCCGATCTGCGCGGCCCGCTGCGTCATGACCGCGACCGGGCGCAGGTTCTTGCGCGCCAGCGCCCACCCGCCGACCGCCGCCAGCAGGAGCACGATCGGGATCCCCGCCGCGAGCCCGAGGCGGTAGCGCGCGAGGATGCGCCGCTGGTTGGCCAGGGAATGCGCGACCCCGATCACCAGCTCCTGCCCACCCACCTGCGCGGGCATCGCGACGTAGCGCACCGGGGAGCGCGCGCCCTCCTCGGTGGCGTGCAGCACCCGCGCCCGCGGCGCGCGCGCGAGGTGTGGCTCGAACCCGGGGAGCGGCTCGCCGCTGACCAGCGCGCGCGAGTCGCGGTCGTAGACCGCCACGACCATCCCCCGGAAGCGCATCTCGCGCACCACGCGCGCCACCAGGGC
>DASWVQ010000071.1:0-2822 GCA_036401195.1 Gemmatimonadaceae bacterium | reverse complement strand
GCGTCGGCCGGCACCGCGATCGCGCCGGTGGTGGACGCGCTGCTCGAGGCGCCCTACTTCTCCGCGCCCCCGCCCAAGTCCACGGGGCGCGAGCTGTTCGACGCCGCCTACGTCGCGCGGCTCATCGCGCGCTGTCGCGAGGTGCACCCGGGCGCGTCGACGCCGGACATCGTCGCCACCGCCACTTCACTCACCGCGCGCAGCATCGCCATGTCGTACGCGCGCTTCCTCCCCGAGCCGATCACCGAGGTGCTGCTCTCGGGGGGTGGGGCGAAGAACCCGGCGCTGGTGCGGGAGATCACAAAGCTGATCTCCGGGATCGCCGTGCGCGCCTTCGACGACGAATACTTCGACGGGGAGGCGAAGGAGGCGGTGGCCTTCGCGCTGCTCGCGAAGCTGCACGTGGACGGGCAGCCGGGGAACGTGGTGGGGGCGACCGGGGCGCGGGGGGCGAGGATCCTGGGGAAGCTCACGCCGGCGTAGGCGTCGTCAGCTCCCGCCGAGTCGGAGGAGCAGGCGTGCGTTGGTGGCGAGGATTGCGTAGGCCGCTTCCGGGAGTTGCCGCGCGCGTCGTGCGTCGAGCTCCTGGAGCAGCGCGCGCGTGTCGCCCCGTTCGATCGTCGCGCGGAGGCTCGTGCAGCTGCCCCGGTCCGCGATGAGGTTCACGCGGCACATCACGGACAGGTGCTGCGCGAGCAGCTCCCGCATCTTCGGTGCGGTGAGCGGGCGCGGGGCGGGTACGATTCCCACCGTCCATCCCGAGTCGCGATCGGGGGTCGCGATGGGGCCGTCCACCACCACGGTGTCGCCCGGGTCGTCGGTGATCACCGAATCGAGGATCTCCTCCCGCGAGATCCAGTACGGGACCGGGCCCGCGATGCCCGGGCCCTCGATGGACAGGCCAATGAGGCTGTCGCCGGGCGCGACCAGCGGATCGAGCGCCGCCCAATGGCCGATGCGGTGGTGCCCGAACCGGTCGAGGGTGAGCAGCTCGCGCCCGCCAGGCTGGCGCTGCGCCGCGGGCGTCGTCGCGGCGACCGGGCGGTCGACGATGAACCAGAACAGGCTGTCGGTGCTGCTTCGCAGGTTCACCACGGTGTAGGTCACACGAAGCTGTCCCGGGGCGGTCGCCTGTACCTGCGGCTTCACGGCGACGTGCAGGCGCAGCGCGGGGCGCTGGGCGGCGAGCGGCGTGGAGCCGCAGGGGGCGAGGGCCGCGAGTGCGAAGGTGAAGGAGAGGCGGTTTCTCATGGGCAGCTCAGCGCGGAATGAATTCGATGCGGTAGACCACCGGCGCGAGGCAGGCCATCGCCGGGTGCGAGGAGCGATTGCTCCATCCCGACTGGATCTCCGGGTATCGCGGGCAGTCGTGGCCGACCGTGTCCCCCGGCGCGAGGCGCACGAACACCCGGTCGGAGAGGGGGGAGAGGGCGCCGTTGCGCCAGCTGCTGACGAGCCCCGGCGAATGGCCTTCCATCCCCGTGAGTTCGAAGGGGCCGTCGTTCAGTCGCTGGAGCGACGCGAGCGAGCTCCCGATCCCGATCCCCGGCCACACGAGCCAGGGGGAGCCGGGAAGGTGAACGATCACGCGCTCCGGGCGCGAACGTGTTGCAGGGTCTCCCCAGACGACCTCCACGCGGCGCAACGCGTCGTGGGGGAAGAGGACCGTCGCGTCGACGCTGTCGCCCTCCTCCAGCTCGATCCTCGACCATCGCACGTTGCGCGGTCCCAGGCGACGGACGAGCGATGCCTCGCTGTCGGCGGCGCGTACGAGGTCGTGCGCGCGGTCCGATGCGAGGAGCCACGAGGCGAGGGCAGGGTGCGTGGGCGCCTTGCGCGCCGCCGGCTGCTGCGCGCCCAGGGAGATCGCCGCGCACAGGGCGAGGGCGGGAGGGAGGGCGCGCAAGGCTCGTCGGGTGGTCATCGGTGTCCGTACGATGCTCGAGGGGAACATCCTCCCGACGACCAGGAGCCAAGCGAGGTCTCCGCGATGGCCGGAGCGACTCGCGGCTCGGCGCGCCGTGTCCGGAAAAGCCCCCCCGTTGCCCCTCCAGTGAGGTTGCGGCGCGGACGGCTGTATACAATCTTCGTGGCATGTCGCGATACGCGTCGGGGCTCGTCGTCGCCCTCCTCCTGGCGGGGAGTGGCGCGCTGCACGCGCAGGGCGGGCGACTCGTGGCGTCGGTGGTGGAAGCGGGGACCGGTGCGCCGATCGAGGGGGCGGAGGTGGTGCTGCCGGAGCTGCGCCGCTCGGCGTGGGCCGACGCGAATGGCGAGGCGACGCTCGGCGCGCTGCCCGCCGGCGATCACCGCGTGCGGGTGCGGCACCTCGGACACGTGTCGGCCGAGCTCACGCTGCGCGTGGCGGAGAAGCCGGTGGGCGCGATGTTCATCCTCGAGCGCCGCGTCGTGAACCTCGACACCGTGCGCATCGTGGGGCGCTACGGGCCGGTGGATGCGCCGCTCGGCTTCCGGCAGCGGCAGGCGCTCGGATTTGGGAAGTTCATCACCGACCGCGACCTCCGCGTCGAGGGTGACCGCGACTTCGCGACGGTCATGTCCACGCGCCTCCCCGGCGTGATGGCAGCCACCCTGGTCGGCAACAATCCCTGCCTCGTTCGCCAGCCGCGGGTTACGTCGCTCCTCCATTCCCAGGATGCGATGAGGGGCACAGGGGGGGATGATTGCTCGGCGATCCCCTGCGCCGTGCGCGTCTTCCTGGACGAGGTGGACGTCACCGACGCCCTCTGGATCGTGCGCACCTGGGACCTCGCCGCGGTGGAGTACTACACGGAGGTCAACGCGCCCGCGCAGTACCGCAA
>DASWVQ010000070.1:0-12900 GCA_036401195.1 Gemmatimonadaceae bacterium | reverse complement strand
GCGGCGGCACCGGCGGCGGCGCCGATCACCGTGCTCTTCGTGCTGCGCCCCATGATCTGCCCCAGGATCGCGCCCGCGATCGCGCCGGTGGCGACCTTCTTCTTGTCGCTGTTCGCGCCGCCGTTCACCTTCGTGCGCGCGAGGCCCCCGCTGACCGTCCCTTCCCCGCTCGCGCTCACCGGGCCATCGGGGAGCTCCACCGAGCGGATGCGGAAGGTGATCTGGCCGCTCTCCGGCGACGTGCCCTCGCTCGCGCTCACCACCTCGAGGAGCACCTTCGACCCCGCGGGGATCTCCGCGCCGTTCGCTCCCTCCACTGCCTCGGTGACCGTCGCGACGAGCTTGTCCCCCGGCCGCGAGCTGCGGGTGCAGACCCGGTCGTTGGCGGAGAGGGCGAGGGTGGTGCCGGCGGCGATCGTGCCGGGCTGCTTCACCGACGCGGGCGCCGGCGCCGGCGTGGGGGCGGGGGCCGGCTCCTCCGCCACCGGGCGGGGGCGCGGCGTGGCGGGGCGCGACGCGGGACGGGGCGCGGCGACCGGCTCCCGCGTCAGCACCTCACGACGAGGGGGCGGGACGGGCTCTGGCTCGGGCGCGATCGCGGTGTCCTGCAGCTGCGGCTGCGCCTGTCCCTGGCTCTGGGCGAGGGCGAGGTCGCGATCGAGGTCGGCATCGCCGGCGGCGGCCTTCTTCTCCCCGCCGCTGCAGGCGGCGGCGAGGGCGAGGAGCACGAGGGAGATCTTGCGCATGGCGGGTGTCCGGTGACTGGAGCGGTGCTGCTCCCCCCTTCCTACTCTCCGGCCGGCTCCACGTTCCCGAAGTCGTAGGGGGCCGTCGGCCCCCCCACCACCAGGGCGGCCGCCGTCTCGTGCGCCACCATGGAGACCACCGCGCGGAACTCCTGCTCCATCTCCCGGGGTACCAGGTAGGCGACCCGGAGCGCGAGGGGATCGCTCCCGCGCATGGTGGCCACCTCGCTGCGCGACACCGGGCCCAGGGCGCGGGAGAGCCGCGCGCGCACCGCCTCCAGCACGCTGCGCGTGCGGCGCTCGGTGTCGGCACGGAGCTGCAGGTGCGACGTGGGCTGCGCGCCCCCCGCGGTCACCGAGGGGACGGGAAGCGAGGGCACCATCGTCGTCACCGTCATCTCCACCATCCCGTGCACGCGATGGAGCAGGGGACGCAGCGCCTCGCGTCGCCGCGACAGCTCGCGGAGGCAGGCGTCGTCGCTGGCGAAGGTGCAGCCGAAGCGCGCGGGGAGCGGGGTGCGCCCCGCCTGCAGCGCGGCGAGGAGCACCGCCTCGTGCGCGCGCGCCGCCTCCCCTTCCGCGCATTGCTCGGGCGACACGTCGCTCACCCACAGGTCGAGCTCCTCCCCCGCCACCACGCGCACGCGCGCACCGCCCACGCCACTCGGCGGGGGCACCAGCCCTTCGGTGTGCGGGAGGACGCAGTAGAGGTAGGTCGCCATGGCGGAGACGATACCGCGCCTACCCCGGCGCCGCGAGCCCCCGCGCCGATCTTCCGTTTTTCCCGGACGTTCCCGTGGGGAGAACCGCGGGCCACAGCTCCGTCTGCGGGAGCTCCGGGCCCAGCCGGTCGCGAACGCGCGCGGCGATCATCTCCACCGCGTCGGGGTCGGCGACGAGGTCGTACTCGCGCACGTCGAGGGTGAGCACGGGACAGTGGCGGAAGCCGGCGATCCACCGCTCGTACCGCGCATGCAGCGTGGCCCAGTAGTCGAGCGCGACGTCCTTCTCCTTGGTCCGCCCGCGGCGCTGGATGCGCTCCGCCAGCACCTCGAGGGGGGCGTGCAGGAAGACGAGCAGCTTCGGCGGCCGCGCGGCGGGGGCGTAGAGGAGCTCGCGATAGAGGCGGGTGTAGAGCTCCCACTCCGTGGGCGACATCAGCTCCTGCTCGTACAGCCCGCGGGCGAACACCTCCGCGTCCTCGTACCAGGTGCGGTCGAGCACCCAGCTCCCGCCGAGGGCGCGCATGCGACGCATGGCCTCGAAGCGCGTGGCGAGGAAGTGGAGCTGCAGGTTGAGCGCGTACCGCCGCATCCCCTCGTCGCCGTCGTAGAAGCGATCGAGCCAGGGATTGTCGTCGTCCACGCTCTCGAGGGCGAGCTGGAGGCCGAAGCGGCTGGCGAGGGCGCGGGCGAGGGTGGTCTTGCCGGCGCCGACCATGCCGGCGATTCCGAGGAGCATTCGCGGAAGGTAGTTCCAGACGGGCCCGAACGAGAAGAGCGACTCGCGACGGGCGACGAGGGGCTGGCGAGGCCGTGTTGCACCAGGCCCGGCAGCCGGGCCCCGGTGCACCGGAGCCTCGCCAGTCGCTACTCGCTAGTCGCCAGTCGCTCTTCTCGTTCGGGCCCGTCGAGTGGTCAGACCTTCACGAACGCCTTGTCCCACTCCGCCCGGTCGTCATCCTCGCGGAAGAGCGCATCGAGGTTCACCATCACCGAATTCCCCGCCTTGCGGACGGCGAAGCGGTCCATGCTGCGCGTCGCGCGCCCCTCGATGAAGGTGCCGTCGGGGCGGTACTTCGACTTGTGCTTGGGGCACTGGAAGCGGTGGTCCCCCTCCATCCAGCGCAGCGCGGTGTTCTGGTGCGGGCAGGAGAGGGCGAAGGCGTACACCGTTCCCTGCCAGCGCGCGATGATGATCTCCTCGTCCTTGTCGATCGACACGCCGTCGGCCGCGGGGATCGCGTAGCCCTTCTCCCCCGCGGCGGTGCGGGCGCCCACCGGCTCGGCGAGGCCAAGGGGGAGGGCGCGGGCGACGGCGGGGAGGACGCCGAGGGTGACGAGCGCGGCGGCGGCTGCCCCGGCGGCCTCGCGAAGGAATTCGCGGCGGCTGCGGGTGGCTTCACCGGACAGGGCGCAGCCCTGGCAGTCGTGATCGGACATCGGCATGCGGGTCAGCTGGCGTTGACGACGGCCACACCGCCCAGGAGGACGGCGAACCAGAGGACGAGACTGATGGCGGCCTGTCGCCGCAGGGCGGCCCACGCGGACGGATCGGCGCCGTTGCCGGCGAGCCGCCGCTCGGTGCGCTGCATCATCCACCCGTTGGCCAGGAGGACGACGAAGAGCGCCATCTTGGTCCAATACACCGCCGACCCGAAATAGGTCTCCACGTCGGCCAGGAAGAGGAGGAGCCCGCTCACGATGGTGACGCCGAGGCCGGTGAGCACCACCCGGTGGCTCGCGCCCAGCTCTGCGAGGTGGCGCACCCCCGCCGCCCCGCCCTCGCGCGAGGCGCGGAAGGCGGCGCGGTCGAGTGCCACCGCGGCGCCGCCGCCGAAGAGGATCCCGGCGAGGTGCAGGAAGACCACCCCTACCTGGAGCACGGTGTTGTCGTTGTAGGCGGTGGCCCAGGGGTCGGCCAGGGCGGCGAGGGCGCCGGCGGTCGCGATCATGTGCAGGTGGTGGGGGTCAGCGGTCGAGGAGGAGCATGACGGCGCCGCTCCCCAGGGTGATGCCCATCCCGGTGAGGGCGAGGTTCCGGTGCTGCCGGCGGATGCCACCGCCGTCGTCGTCGATCATGGTGCCCGCATAGGCGAAGATACCGTCGGCGGCAAGCATCGAGGCGGTGTGCAGGTAGCGCAGCACGCGGCCCTCGGGCTGGTTGCGGCTGTCCCAGAGGTTCCAGGCGCCGGTCACCGTGTTCAGCGCGAAGGCCCCGCCCAGCACCCAGGCATTGGCCTTGTGGACGTTCCGCGCCCAGCCGGGGGCCTCCCCCTTCCCCTGGTACTGGTCGTACAGCTCCTGGCCGGCCACGTACTGCACGGCGAAGAGGGCGGGCACGAGGTACGCGGTGTAGCGGTGGACGCGGAGGCGGAGCTCGTAGCTGTCGCTCACCTCCACCGCCTTCGGCCGGCGGCGCACCGTGTCGGGCACCCCGGCCGGAGCGAGGACGCGGGCCGAGGCCACGGTGGGCCCGGTCGGTGCAGTGGCCCCGGTGTCGGGCAGGGGGGCGAGCGCCCCGGCGGCGGCAAGCAGTGCGGCGACAGCGAACATGGCTCCACTCCGTGGGAAGGTGGGTGACGTCGTCGCCCACAAGCTTACTGCGTCGTAGATGGGACAGGCATCACGCATATTCCCTGTCGGGAGTTCCCTCGCGCCACCGGTGAACCAGGTCACAATGACGATGCCATCGAAGAGTGCAGCACCCCCCCGCGTGGCGATCACCGGGGCCACGGGCCTCGTGGGCTCCGCGCTCGCCGCCGCGCTGCGGGGGAGCGGGTCGACGGTGCACCGCCTCGTGCGCGGCGCGCCGCGCGACGCGGGCGACATCCGCTGGGACCCGGCCACGGGGCCGCTCGATGCCGCCGCGCTCGAGGGGGTGGACGTGATCGTGCACCTGGCGGGGGAGCCGATCGCGCAGCGCTGGACGAACGACGTGCGCGACCGGATCCGCCGCAGCCGCGTGGAGGGCACGCAGGCGCTCACCCGCGCGATCGGGGCGATGGCGTCGCCCCCGCGCCTGCTCCTTTCCGGCTCGGCGGTGGGGGTGTACGGCGACCGCGGGGACGAGCTGCTCGACGAATCCAGCGCGGCGGGGGACGACTGGCTCGCGGGGGTGGCGCACGACTGGGAAGGGGCGGCGATGGCGGCGGCGTCGGATCGCACACGGGTAGTGACGCTGCGCACCGGCGTGGTGATCTCGCCGCGCGGCGGGGCGCTCGCCCGCCTGCTCCCCCCCTTCCGCCTCGGCCTCGGCGGCCCGGTGGGCGATGGCGCGCAGTGGATGAGCTGGATCGCGCTCACCGACATGGTCGAGGCGATGCTGTTCCTCATGATGCGGGGGGACGCGATCCGCGGCGCGGTGAACCTGGTGGCGCCGGAGCCGGTGCGGAATCGCGACTTCACCCGTACGATGGGGCGCGTGCTGCACCGCCCCGCGCTCATCCCCGTGCCGAAGGTGGCGCTGCGCGCCGCCTTCAAGGGGATGGCCGACGCGACCCTCCTCGCGAGCCAGCGCGCGATCCCGCGCCGGCTCACCGAGGCGGGCTACCGCTTCCGCTTCCCCGACCTCGAGCCCGCGCTGCGGCACGAGCTCTCCCCGTAGTCATCCTGAGCGCCACGGCAGTCATCCTGAGCGCAGCGAAGCCTGCCCTGAGCGAAGCGGAGGGGATCTGGCCCCCGCGCGCCGTCCATGTTCGAACTGACATGAAGCAAATGAAAAAAGGCATGAAGGACATCGTCCCGGGCCCGTGCGAACTCTCGCGGCGCCCGGGACGATGCCCTTCATGTCTTCCTTCATTCGCTTCATGGTGGTTCCACACCGCCGGCGCGACATCGCCGGTCCCGGATCAGAACCCCGGCGGCCGCTTCAGGTGGAACTGCGTCGCGTCCTGGAAGGCCTTGGCGACGGTGAGCAGCCGCGCCTCGTCGTAGAGCCCCCCGAGGAAGGTGAGCGACACCGGCACCTGCGGACGCGGCGAGGGCTGCGGCGTGGAATCGGCGGGGGCGCCCGGGGGACGCTGCAGCGGCGCCGACTCCACGAAGCCGTGCGGGAGGATCACCGCCGGGTTCCCGGTGAGGTTGGTCGCGGTGAGCTGGTTCGTCCCCCCGGTCGGCGTCACGACCACGTCCACCGTGCGGAACAGCTCCCACCAGGCCTGCATCACCTTCATGCGCGCGCGGTTGGCGTTCACGTAGTCCACCGCGGGGATGAACTGCGCGGCGCGGAAGGTGTTGGGCCAGGCGAAGGCGTGCTGCTGCACCATCGCGCCCACCCGCCCGTCGAGGGTGATGTCCTCGAAGGCCGCCCCCGCCTCGGCGTTGAGGATCAGGGTGGAGATGCTCGTGTCCACGTCGGGCACCTCCACCGGGACCAGCGCGATGCCGAGCCGCCGCAGCACGGCGAGCGCCGCGTCGTCGGCGGCCTTCGCCGGGCGCACGAGGCGCGGCGGGGTGGCGCTGTTGCGCTCCGGCGCATCGAACGCCGCCTTGAAGTAGCCCACGCGCAGCGACTTCGGGTCGCGCGCGGCATCCCACACGAAGGGCACGTCGCACACCGTGCGGTCGTGCCCATCCGGTCCGTGGATCGCCGCGAGCACGAAGGCGCAGTCCTCCACAGCGCGGCACATCGGGCCGATCTTGTCCATGCTCCACGAGAGCGCCATCGCGCCGGTGCGCGGCACGCGCCCGAAGGTGGGGCGCAGCCCCGTCACGCCGTTGCGCGTGGAGGGGGAGGAGATCGACCCCAGCGTCTCGGTGCCGATGGCGAAGCCCACCAGCCCCGCCGACACGGCGGAGCCGGGCCCCGCCGAGGAGCCGCTCGACCCCTGCGCCGGCCACCAGGGATTCCGCGTCGTCTCGCCGAACCATACGTCGCCCTGCGCCAGCTCCCCCATGGTGAGCTTGGCGACGAGCACCGCGCCCGCCGCGTCGAGCCGCTGCACCACGGTCGCGTCCTCGTCGATCACCTGGTCGCGGAAGGGACCCGCCCCCCAGGTGGTGCGATAGCCCTTCGCCGCGAGGAGGTCCTTCGCCCCCCAGGGGATGCCGTGCAGGGGGCCGCGGTACTTCCCGCGCGCCAGCTCCTCGTCCATCGCCCGCGCCATCCGCCGCGCGCGCTCCTCGGTGAGGGAGATGACGGCGTGCACCACGGGGTCGAAGCGCTGGAGCCGCGCGAGGTACATGTTCGTGAGCTCGAGCGAGGTCACGCGTCGCCGCTGCACCAGCGCGGAGAGCACCGACACGGGCGCGAACGCCAGCTCCTCCACCGACTGCGGGCGCGCCATGAGCGGCACGCGGGCGCGCGCCGCGACCGGCTTCGCGGGGGCGGTGAGGCGCGTCGGCAGCGTCACCCCCGGCGGGACGGGATCGAAGTCGAGCGCGGGAGCGACGGCGTTGGACGGGAGCGCCTTGTGCAGCGCGGCGCTCGCGCCGGCCTGGCGCTTGAGGTTGTCCACCATCATCGCGCGCTGCTCGTCGGTGAACTTCACCCCGGCGATCTCCTCGGCGCAGGCGATCGTTTCCTTCGTGATCTCCGCGCCCGCGGCGAGGCGGCCCCAGAGGACCCCGGGGAGGAGGGTGGAGCCCACGCCCAGGCTGGCGCAGGTCGCGATGAAGTGGCGGCGGTCGAGTGACATGGCGGGAGGGGAGGGGAAGGAAGACCTCGTGCAATCTCCGCCGCGACCGGGAACTCGCAAGTCGCCCGCTGCCCGCCCTACGCCTTCCCCCAGGCCAGCCCGTACAGCAGCACGACCAGCACCACCGCGCTGAGCGCGACGTAGGTGCGGTCGCGCTGGATCGCGAACGCCCCGAGCGTCATCGCCACCCGGGCCACCGGGGTGGCGATGAGGAGGATGATCCCGAGCTGCACGAGCCCGTGACCGTCGAGGGCGAGTGCCGCGCGCGCGCTGCCGAGCACCGTGCGGAGCTGCTCGGGGACACCCACGAACTCCCGGAAGTCGGCGGTGGCGCCCCCGTGCTGCGCCAGCAGCAGCAGCCCCCCGGCGAGGACGAGCACCGCGGCCATGAGGACGCCCACCTGGAGCAGGCGCCCCACGAGCTGCTCCATGCGCCACTCGGCGTCGTGCGCGCGCTCCGGCGGCACCGGCGCGCCTGCCCGGGGTGACGACGGGGCGCTCATGCGCCCCCCGTGATGCCCTTGTAGAGCATCTGCAGCGCCATGACCACCACCACCACCGAGAACACGAGCCGCAGCGGCTTCACGTTCGCCTTCGGGAGGATGCGGGCGCCGGTGAGTGCCCCCGCGAGCACGCCGAGCATCACCGGGAAGGCGATCTCCGGCCGGATGTAGCCGCGGTGCAGGTACACCCCCGCGCTCGCCGCCGCGGTCACGCCGATCATGAAGTTGCTCGTCGTCGACGACACCTTGAAGGGGAACTTCATGAGCTGGTCCATCGCCAGCACCTTCACGACCCCGGACCCGATCCCGAGCAGCGCCGAGAGGATCCCGGCGCCGAACATCAGCGCGAACCCCTGCGGCACTGCCTGCACCGAGTACGACTGGAGCCCCTGGGGGGTGGGATAGGTGCTGGCGAGGCGGAGCCTCGCCGCCCACGGATGTGCGGCTTCATGGCTCACGTGCTCCTCCGGCCGCCGGAACGAACGATACGCCGTGTACAGCAGCACCACCCCGAAGAGCACGGAGAGGAACCGGGGGGCGATGTACGCGGCCAGCACGGCGCCGGCGAGGGCGCCCAGCGTCGTCGCGACCTCGAGCAAGATCCCCGCGCGCACGTTGGTGTACCCTTCGCGCACGTACGCCGAGGCCGCCCCGGACGAGGTGGCGATCACCGAGACCAGCGAGGCGCCGATGGCGTAGCGCAGGTCCACGTGGAAGAGCAGGGTGAGCATCGGCACCACGATGATCCCGCCGCCGAGGCCGGTGAGCGCACCGAGGAGGCCGGCGAGCACCGAGCCCACGAACACGAGCAGGGCGAGGGTGAGGATCGTCATGGGCTGGAAACTACGCGCTTCACCGCATCCATGCATCCAGCCGCTCCGCGACGAAGGCGTCGTCGGAGAGCTCGGGGAAGCGCGCGAGCACGCGATCGATCTCGTCGAGCTGGCCCGGGGAGAGGGCCTCGCGCGGGTCGAGGGTCCAGTTCCCGGCGATCAGCCCCTGCCGGCGCAGCACCTCGTGGATCCCGGGAATGCACCCCGCGAACCCGTGCGCCGCGTCGAAGACTGCGGCGTTCGCCTCGGTGAGCGCCGCCCCCTCGGCGAGCAGCGCGGCCGGCACGGTGCCCGCCATCCGCGCCGTGCGCGCCCGCGCCAGCAGGGCCACCGCCCGGCTGGTCCACACCGCCCACTGGCCGAGCAGCCCGCCCACGATGTGGCGCGTCCCCGCCGCGCTTCCCCCGCGCACGGGGAAGGGGGTCACCAGGTCGGCGACGATGCTGTCGTCGTTGCCGGTATAGAGCGCCACGTCGTCGCGCCCCGACTCGGCCATCGCGCGCACCACGTCGAGCGTCTGGTAGCGGTTGAAGGGGGCGATCTTCACCGCCCAGAGCCGGTCCACCTCCGCCAGCTCGCGCCAGAAGGCATGCGACAGCGGCCGCCCCCCCACCGCGGGCTGCAGGTAGAAGCCGAACACGGGGAGCACCTCGGCGATCGCGCGGCAGTGGGCCACCAGCGCGCGCTCGTCGAGCGACGACAACCCGCCCAGGCTCACCAGCACGAGGTCGTAGCCCAGCGCCTGCGCGATCGCCGCCTCGCCGATCGCCTGCGGCGTGTCGCCCACCACCCCCGCGACGCGCACGAAGGGGGGCGACACGCCCTCCACCGCGGAGCGCCCGAGCCACTCGCGCGACGCCTCCATCGCCAGCTCCAGCACCGGGCGGTACAGTCCCGCGTCGCGGATGGCGAACTGCGTGGTGTGCACCCCCACCGCGATCCCCCCCGCCCCCGACTCCACGTAATAGCGGGTGAGGGCGCGCTGGTGGCGCTCGTCGAGGCGCAGCCCCGCGGTGAGCGCGAGGGGATGCGCGGGGATCACCTGGCCCTCGAGGAGGTGCTGGCGGATGTTCACGACACGGTCTCCGGCTGCGGCCCCACCGGGGCCTGATGGCGCTAGAATCGTCCCCTGCGTTCCTCGAAGTGCGTGGGCTTGCCGAGCAGCCGTCCCCCGGCGGCGACCCACGCCGACACCCAGTCGAGCAGCACCGGCGCGGGCAGCTCGGGGGGGGCGAAGGTGCGCTGCATCAGGGCGGTGTCGCTGAGCAGCGCGTCGGGCCCCTCCTCCCCCTCGAAGCGCGGCGGGATCCCCAGCCGCTCGCCGATGGCGGTGGCGAGGGCGCGCACCTCGAGCCGCTCGGCGCCGGTGACGTTGACCACGAAGGGCGGCACCTGCGCGCGGGGGAGGCACTCGAGGGCGATGCGGTTCGCGTCGCCCTGCCAGATCACGTTCACCCACCCCATCGCCACGGGCACCGGCGTCCCCTCGCTCACCTTCACCGCGAGGTCGGTGAGCACGCCGTAGCGCAGGTCGTTCGCGTAGTTGAGCCGCACGATGGCGACGCGGGTGCCGCGTCGCGCGGCCGCGTCCTCCAGGAGCCGCTCGCGCGCGAGGCACGACATCGCGTACTCCCCCACCGGCGCCGGCGGGTCGTCCTCGCGGGAGCCGGCGCCGGTGACGGACGTGAGCGGGTAGACGTTGCCGGTGGAGAAGGCGACGAGGCGCGCGTCGCGGAAGCGCTCCGCCACCGTCGCCGGCACGAGTGCGTTCATCGCCCAGGTGCGGGAGGGGGCGCCGCTGGTGCCGAACTTCTGCCCCGCCATGAACACCACGTTCGGGGCATCGGGGAGCGCATCGAGGGCGGCGCGGTCGAGCAGGTCGGCCGCGATCGTCTCCACGCCGTGGGCCTCGAGCGCCGCGCGGGCGGCCGCGTCGCCGAAGCGCGAGACCGCGACGACGCGGCGTGGACGGCCCGCACCGGCGTCGGCCGCGGCGCGCGCCGCCATGCGGGCGAGGGAGGGGCCCATCTTGCCCCCGGCGCCGAGCACCAGCAGGTCGCCGGGCGCCTCGCGCAGCGCGGCGACCGTCTCCGCGCGCGGGCGGGAGAGCCGCTCCTCCAGCGCCTCCTCGCTCCGCGGGGGGTCAGTCGTCGTCGCGCTCATCTCCCGGCGTGATGCCCAGGTCGCGCCACAGCTCGCGCCGGCCGCGATCGATGATGTCGCGCACGCGGTCGCGCAGCACGGGCACCTCCTCGAGCGTCATCCCCGCGGTCTCCACGGCGGGGAGGACGCGGGCGATCGCGCGCGCGCGGCGGAAGCGGAAGGAGTGCTTCGCCATGCAGTGCCGCGTGCCGGCCACGGCGATCGGGAGCACCGGCACCTGCGCCTCGATGGCGAGGCGGAAGGCGCCGTCCTTGAAGGGGAGCAGCTCGGTGCCGCGCGAGCGCGTCCCCTCGGGGAAGATCATCACCGACACCCGCTTCGCGAGGCGGTCGCGCGCCTCGCGGAGCGCGAGGGCACCGCTCCGCCGGTCGCCGCGCACGAGCGGGATGTCCCCCGCCATCTTCATCATCCATCCCATCACCGGGATCTTGAAGATGGTGTCCTTCGACAGCCACTTCATCTCCCAGGGGAAGTGGCTGATGAGGAAGATGTCGGCGTACGACTCGTGGTTCGAGACCGCCACGTAGGGGCGCCGCGGGTCGGCCACCCGGCCCTCCGAGTGGAAGTCCCAGAGGGGGTTCGCCTTCACCGACAGCACCGCCAGCCGCCGGAAGGCGCGCCCCGCCGCGTACCGCCCCCGGTCGAAGGGGGCGGTGAAGACGAACACCACCGCGACGTAGAGGAACCCGACCAGGACGCTCAGCACCGCCGCGGTCCAGGCCCATGCGTTGAGCAGCCAGGACATGTCAGGAACCGGTCTGGTCGAACTCCTTGCGCGCCTCCTCGGCGCCCTTGAACCCGATCCTGCTGTGCGTGCCGTCGCAGAAGGGCTTCTTCGTCGAGGCCCCGCAGCGGCAGAGGGAGAAGCGCACCTTCCCCTCGGGGAGGGGGATCGCGTTGCCCTCGTGGTCCACCATCTCCAGCGGGCCCCCCTCGATGTCCACGAGGTAGGGCCCGTCCTTCTTCACCGTGATCTTGAGCGCCATCAATCCTCTCAGGCGCGGAGCCAGTCCGCGCGCCAGTGTTGAACCTGCTTCTTCACCTCGTCGGCCGTGCGCAGCTCGCCTTGCAGGCAACGGTCCACCAGCGCGGGGAGCTCCTCGTCGGAGGCGAAGCGGAGCCCCAGGAGCTGCCGCACGCGCAGCTCGGGGATCCGCATCCGCTGCTCCGGGGGGAGCACCGCCGTGAGCCGGAGCCCCATCTCCAGGGCGATGAGCCGGTTCTGCACGATGAGCGTGGAGGCGCGCAGCGCCACGAGCCCCGCGGCGATCGCCAGCGCGACCAGCGCCACCCACCCGTTCCAGAGCGAAGGCTCGCGCACCGCCCGCACGATCGTCACGATCGCGTGGACGGCGACGACGGGAAGCGCAAAGTAATGATAGAGGGGGAAGTACCGGCGGTGGTTCGCGTACGCCTGCGCCGGCCGGGGCCGGGGGGTGGTGCGGCTCATGGCGCCGCCGCCGTGGCGGGTACCGTTCCTCCCCCTGCCTCCAGTGCCGCCCGGGCGTGGCGCTTGATCCGCGCGACCATCGCCTCCAGCCCCACTTCGCGCCCCGCGAGCCCGACCCCGTCCATCACCTGGCGCACGAAGTCGTTCGGGATGGCGAGCGCCACCTCGGGGGACTGCCCGTTGATCGCCTGGAAGAGGATCGCGAGGAACGCCGCGATCGTGGGCGACTGGCGGGGGTTGAGGTCGGCGTGGAACCAGATCTTCCCGTCGTGCGCCTCGGGGAAGAGGTCCACCCGCGTCTGGCACTCCGGGACGGTGAACGCCTGGCGGTCGAGGTCGCGGAATCGCTCCGGCACCGGCTCCAGCTTCTTGGCGTAGGTGAGCAGGGCCTGCATCTTCTCCTCACGCCCGAGCGAGCGGAAAAGTCGAAGGACCCGGGCCACGCTGGGCGGGAGCGCATCGGCGGCGGAGGCGTCCGTCATGCGTGTGAGTCAAACCGGGGCCGTGGGTGCCGTCAAGGGAAACGCCTACGGCAGGCCGCGGTCCCGGGGATGTATGGTTGAACCAATCACCGTGGGGGATGGGGTCATGCCGGTACGCAAGGCGAGCGCAGTGTGGGAAGGTGGGCTGAAGGGAGGTGAGGGACGGTTCGAGGGGGCCACCGGGATCGGGGGCCGCTACTCGTTCTCGTCGCGCTTCGAGCACGGGACGGGCTCGAACCCCGAGGAGCTGCTCGCGGCCGCGGATGCGGCCTGCTACAGCATGGCGCTCTCGCTGGGCCTCGAGAAGGCGGGCGCCACGCCGATCAGCGTGCAGACCGAGGCCGCCTGCACCATCGACAAGGTGG
>DASWVQ010000069.1:0-27301 GCA_036401195.1 Gemmatimonadaceae bacterium | reverse complement strand
CTGCGGCGCGATGCTGGTCGCGCGCCGGCTGCCCGCGCGGCTGCGCGCGTACGATGTCCTGTTCGGCGGCGCGAGCGAGGCGCAGCTCGCCACCCGCCATCCCCTCCCGCTGTCCGCCGAGCGAGCGCTCGCGGCCGCGGTCACCCGCGCCGCCGGCGACCCGGCGACGCTGCCCTGAGCCCTCCGGAGGCCTTCATGCGTACCCTCTCCAGTCGGTGGTCGCTGCTCGCGATGGCCGCACTGATCGTCGGACCGTCGGCGGCCCGCGCCACCGACGGCCACTTCATGCACGGCGTCGGCGCCATCCACTCCGCGATGGGCGGCTCGGGGATCGCCGGGACGCCCTCGCTCCTGGGCGCCTTCTACATGAACCCCGCGGGGATCGGCGCCTTCAAGGGCTCGCGCTTCGAGCTCGGCTTCGAGCTGTTCAAGCCCCAGCGGAGCGTGCAGGGCACCGCGGGCAGCTTCACCGGCACCACCGAGAGCACCAGCGACTTCGTGCCCATCCCGGCGTTCGGGTGGAGTAAGTCGTTCATGAACGACGAGGTGGTGCTCGGCGTGGGCGGCCTCGCCATCGGCGGATTCGGCGTGGACTATCCCACCGATCCCACGAACCCGATCCTGGCGCCACGCCCGAACGGCTTCGGCCAGGTGTACTCGAACTTCAGCGCGATGAAGATTGCGCCGGCGGTCGCCTGGAACGTGAGCCCGGCGCTTCGCGTCGGCGCCGCCGTGAACGTGGACTGGGCCGCGCTGGGAGTGAATCCCCTCCCGGTGGCCGCCCCCGCCTTCGACCCGGGCCCGGATGGCACCCCCGGGACCGCCGACGACCGCGCCTACTACTCGAACGCCGCCAATCCTGACGGTGCCTTCGGCGCCGGCTTCCAGCTGGGTCTCCAGTACCAGCTCACCAACCAGGTGGCGCTGGGCCTGGCGTACACCAGCCCGCAGTGGTTCCAGAAGTTCGAGTGGAACGTGGTGTTCGAGAACCCCAACCTCCCGTCCTACAACACGCCGCGCACCGTGGCCTTCCAGATGGACATGCCGGCCATCTATGGGGCGGGCGTCACCCTCAGCGTGTCGCCGCAGCTCACCATCGCGGCGGACGCGAAGTACATGGACTACGGCAACACGAAGGGCTTCAAGGAGTCCGGGTTCGACCAGTTCGGCACCGTGAAGGGCTTCGGCTGGGAGAGCATCTGGGTGGCGGCGACGGGGCTCGAGTTCCGTCCCACCTCCACCTGGGCGCTGCGCGCCGGCTACAACTTCGCGCAGAACCCGATTCCCGACGCGCTGTCGATGTACAACATCCCCGCCCCGGCGGTGGTGCAGCATCACCTCACCGGGGGCATCGGCTACGACTTCAGCGATGGCTTCGGCGTCGACGTCGCCGCGTATCACGTCTTCGAGAACTCCATCACCGGCGCGATCGTGCGCCCGAATGGCGCCCTCCCGGGGACGAGCGTGAAGAACACGATGTCGGAGAACTCGATCGGCATCAGCTTCCACCTCTCGCCGCGGCGCTGAACCGCGCCGGGGCGGCGGGCGACCGGGGGGCTGCCGGGAGGCCGGGCGGCGCGTGAGCGACGCGCCCGGCCTCTCCGGGGCCCCCTTCGCTCGCCGGTCCCTCCACGAGTGACGCGAGTCCACCCGGATGAGTCATGAGGGCGTCCCTCCCTCCGCTCCTCATGGCCGCCCAGCCGCACATCACCGAGTCCGAACTGCGCGAGTGGCTGCTCGACGCGGGCCTCGTCGTGGACGACGCCACGATCGCGCGATTGCTCGTGCGCCTGCAGCCCATGCGCGCGCGGCTGCGCGGCGCGGGCCTCGCCCAGCTCGAACCCTCGTTGCGCGGGCACGCCCTGGCCGCGGGGTGGAAGCCGTCACGGGGCGCCACGGACACGGCGGCGGCGGGGGCGCCCGGCGTGGTCCCCGGCGGGCGGCTGGCCGTGCCCGCCTTCCCCATGGTGCGCGATTCGCCCGCCCCCGCGCGCTTCTTCCGCGGCGGCAACTGGGGGACGCGAGCCTTCCTGCTCTACCTCACCGGCGTCGTCGCCTTCTTCGGGCTGTCCATGATGATGAGCCCCACGCCGGCGGCCGCGCTGATCTTCGTCCCCATCGGCGCCGGCTTCCTCTTCGTGGCGGTGACGGGGCGGGGACTGTCGGGGAGCGATGAGGAGGCGCCGCCGCGCACCTGGCGCGACTACGCCGCCGGCTTCGTGCTGTGGGTCTTCGGCGCCGGCGTGGTCCTCGGCTCGCTCGGCCTCCTGTTGCAGGGTGTCGTGCTGATGCGCAGCGGCCCGCGGGCTTTCTCCGCGTCCCAGTCCATCTCGTCGCTCGGGATGATCGGCGCGGGCATCACCGTGCGTCGCGCGGTGCGCTACTGGCGCGAGCACTACGACTGAGCGGGCCGGCCGACCTCATGCCGGAGGCCCTCACCCCGTCGGCAGCACCGGCGCCAGCGACCCCGTCTCCATCGCGCGCTTCGCCAGCGCCGCGAGCCGGCGATCGGAGTTCTTCGTGATCCCCGTGATCGCGCGCCGCGCGCGGCGGAAGGCGAGCGGGATGAACACCTTCGCGCAGTCCAGGTCCTCCGCCGCCTGCTCCGGGCTCCCCGCCTTCCCGATCGCCGCCGTCGCCCGCGAGAGCACCGCCACGCACAGGTAGATGTCGATCGCCGCGTTCGCCATCCGCTCCTGGATGAACTGGCGCTCGATGATGTCCTTCCCGTGCTTCATCAGCGCCCGCTCCACCGCCAGCGCGAGGTTGTGCACCAGCTCACTCACCAGCTCCGCCTCCGCCTCGAGCGCGGGATGCACCTGCGTGAACTGCGGCTTCGTCACCTGCATCTTCGCGCGCCCCGCCAGGTACGACCCGATCGTCCCCAGCGAGCGCAGGGGCGCCCTGAACGCCTTCCCCAGTTCCTTCAGCTCCTCCCCCGGCTGCTGCAGCCCGGAGAGGGCGATCAGGGCCCGCAGGATCTCGTTCGTCCCCTCGAAGATCAGGTTGATCCGCGAGTCGCGCACCGCCTGCTCGTACGGGTACTCCTTCGAGTAGCCGATCCCCCCCGCCACCTGCATCGCCTCGTTCGCGGTGCGGTAGGCGAGCTCCGAGCCGAACACCTTCACCGCGGCGGTCTCGAGGGAGAAGTCGATCCCTCCCCGGTCGATCATCGACGCGCAGAGCATCCACCCCGCGTCGAGCGCGTAGCACTCCGCCGCCGCGAGGGCGAACTTCTTCTGCAGCATCTCGAACGACCCGATCGGCCGGCCGAACTGCTGCCGTTCCTTCGCGTAGGCGATGGCGCGCTCCATCATCACGCGCGTCCCGCGCGCCGAGCCCGCGGCGAGGCCGAGGCGCCCGTTGTTCAGGATCTCGAGGGCGATCTTGAATCCCTGGCCCACCTCCCCCAGGCGGTCCTCCACCGGCACCTTCACCCCGTCGAAGAAGACGGTGCGCGTGTCTGAGGCCTTGATCCCCATCTTCTCCTCGAGCTTCCCGAGCGACACCCCCGCGGCATGCGCGTCCACGATGAAGGCGGTCACCCGCTCCTTCTTCTTCCCATCCACCTCCACCGGCACCTTGGCGAACACCGTGAAGACCGACGCGTACCCCGCGTTGGAGATCCAGATCTTCGTCCCGTCGAGCACGTAGTGCGAGCCGTCGGCGCTCGGCACCGCCATGCACTTCATCGCCTGCGCGTCGGAGCCGCTCCCCGGCTCGGTGAGGCAGAAGCCGGCGATGTACTCCCCCGTCGCGCACTTCGTGAGCCAGCGCTGCTTCTGGTCCTCGGTGCCGAAGAGGGTGATCCCCTTGCAGCCGATCGACTGGTGCGCGCCGAAGTACACGCCGAGCGCGGGATCGGTGGCGCCCACCTCGGCGAAGACGCGGCTGAACACCATCGCCGAGGCGCCGAAGCCGCCGTACTCCTCCGGGATGTTGAGCCCCATCAGCCCGAGCTCCGCCATCCCCTGCCGCACCGCGTCGGTGAACCGGCCGTCGTGATCGTGCTTCACCGGGTCCACCTGCTCGGCGGCGAAGCTGCGGAAGGAGTCGAGGATCATCCCCAGCGACTCCAGCTCCTCCGCCCCCGGCTCGGGGAAGGGGAAGACGAGGTCTTCCCGGATCTCCCCCTGGAAGATGCCCCGCGTGAAGGACGGATTCGTCTCCGGCGACGCGAGATGCGGTTCGCCGCGCCTGGGTCCAGCGGTGGGTGCGCTCATGCCTTGATACTACCCGCCGGGCGCGCGGTGGGCTATCCGGCGCGCCCCCGTCCCGCGAGCTCCGTGATCGCCAGCCGCGCGATCCGGGCGTGCAGCAGGTGGCCGGCGTCCGGCACCCCCAGCTCGCTCCCCGGCCGGGGCTGCCGGGCGAAGGCCCGGATCGCGCGCATCCGCTCCTGGGGGTCGTCCACCCAGTGCACCGTCGCCTCCACCAGCAGGCTGTGCCACTGGTCGTGCGGGCTCGTGGACACCAGCGTGAGCGCCGCCCGGGGGTTCTGTTCCAGCGCCCGCAGCTTCCGCCCGGGCGTGGTGGCCACGTAGAGCGACGTGCCATCCCACGCGTAGCCCACCGGGACGGCGTAGGGACGCGCCATGTCGTCCACCATCGCCAGCACCCCCCACCCGGTGGCGGCCAGGATGCGGAGGCACTCCGCGCCGTCGAGGGGGCGGCGGAAGGTGTGGAGGGGAGGGATGGGGGGGAGTGCCGCGGTCACGGCCAGACATTACGCGCCCCGTCGTCGATGGGCTGTCGGGAGAATCCGGCGTCGCGTGTCCGTATTTGCCCGATGGCGGAACTCTTCCGCCTCCCTCCCGGCGCGCGCCGCGGCCCCCTAAACGCCGACCGCGCCGGTCGTAAAGCACCGTGCAGGAATGGATGACAAAATTGGGGCGGTTCGGCCGACTGACCTTTTCCCCGGGCGGGGCAGATTGCGCATCATGGACCGCCCGAGTGGAGCCATGGACACGATCGCCCTCCTGCGTCACGCAGGCATCTTCTCCTCGCTCGACGAGGCAGCGCTGCAACACCTGGCCGAGCGCTGTGTCCCGCGCGCCTACCGGCCCGGCTACCTGCTCTTCCGCGAGGGAGAGCCCTGCGCGGGGCTGTACATCATCCGCTCGGGCAGGGTCCGCGTCTTCCGGGCCACCCCCGACGGCCGCGACCAGGTGATCGGCGTGATGGTCACCGGCCAGGCGATCAACGAGCTCGCCCTCTTCGACGAGGGCCCGTGCCCCGCCTCGGCGGTGACGCTCGAGGAGACGCGGCTGCTGTACCTGGCCAAGGCGGACTTCGACGAGCTGTACGTGCACTCGCCGGAGATGGTCCAGCCGATCATCCGGGCGCTCGTGGGCCGGCTGCGGCACGACGTCGTCACGACCGACCCGTTCGGCGGGCGCGACGTGGCGGCGCGGCTCGCGCTGCTGCTCGCCGACTACGCCGATCGCACCGGCGAGACCACCGACGACGGCGTGGCGCTCACGCTGCGCCGCACGCAGGAGGAACTATCACGCGAGATCGGGACGGCCAGGGAATCGGTGTCACGGGCCTTCAAGACCCTCCGGCAGCGCGGCCTGCTCCAGCAGGTGGGACACGACCGCATCCTGATCCGGAACGTGGCGCAGCTGCGGGCGGCCGCGCACCGCACCTGAGCGGCGAGCTCGCCGCCACCCCCGCCGGTCCCTCCCGCGGCCGCCGCATCGCGGCGGCCGCGTGGCATCCGGCCCTCGTGCTGGTCGTGATCGCCGCCGGCGGGGTGCTGCGGGCCCACGGCGACTCCTTCCTGGCCGAGTGGGTCTGGCTCGCGGGACTCGCCACCACCGGCGCGCCGGTGGTGTGGCGCACCCTGCGCGGCGCCCTGCGCGGTCACTTCGCTTCCGACGTGGTGGCGATGCTCGCCGTGGTCACCGCCCTCGTGATGCAGCAGCCCCTCGCCGGGCTGATCGTGGTGCTGATGCAGACCGGCGGCGAGTCCCTGGAGCGATTCGCCGAGGGGCGCGCCTCGGAGGCCGTGCGCGCCCTCGAGGAAGCGGCGCCGCGGCTCACCACCCGCCTCCTCCCCGACGGCACGCTCCTCCCCATCGCCGCCGACGAGGCGCGCGTGGGCGAGCTGCTGCTCGTCCGCCCGGGGGAGATGGTGCCCTGCGACGGGCAGGTGGTGGACGGCCACTCGCTGGTGGACACCTCGCGCCTCACCGGCGAACCGCTGCCGGTGAGCGCGGAGCCCGGCACCATGCTCCTCAGCGGCGTGCTGAACGGCGAGGGGTCGCTCACCCTGCGCGTGCTGCACCCGTCGCGCGAGAGCCAGTATGCGCGGATCGTGGAGCTGGTGCGCACGGCGCAGGAGAGCAAGGCGCCCCTGCAGCGCCTCGCCGACCGCTACGCGGTCTGGTTCACCCCGCTCACCCTCGTCGTCTGTGCCCTCGCCTGGTGGATCACCGGCGACTCGCTGCGCGTGCTCGCCGTGCTGGTGGTGGCCACCCCCTGTCCGCTGATCCTCGCCACCCCGGTCGCGATCATCGGGGGGATCAACCGCGCGGCGCGCGCGCAGGTCATCGTGCGCCACGGCACGGCGCTGGAGCAGCTCGCGACCACGCGCGTGGTGATCTTCGACAAGACCGGCACGCTCACCGAGGGGCACCCGCGCCTCGCCGACGTGCGCCTGCTCCCCGGCGTGACGCGCCGCGGGCTGCTGGCCGACGCCGGCGCGGTGGAGCAGCGCTCCTCCCACCTCCTCGCCCGCGCCCTCGTCGCCGCCGCGGAGGGGGAGGGCATCGCCCCGCCCCTCGCCTCGTCGGTGCGCGAGCACACGGGGCGCGGCGTCTCGGGGGTGGTGGAGGGGCGCGCGGTCGCGGTGGGATCGCGCACCTTCATGCGCCAGGTCTGCGCGGGCGGCGACGCCGCCTTCGACGCGATCGACGAGGCGGTGGAAGGGCTGCGTGCCTACGTCGCGGTGGACGGCCACCCCGCCGGGATCGTCATCTTCGCCGACCACGTGCGGAGCGACGCCCCCGCGCTGCTGCACGAGCTGCGCGCGCTCGGCGTGCAGCGCACCGTGCTCCTCTCGGGCGACCGCGATGCGGCGACGCAGGCGGTGGCCCACGGCCTCGGCATCGACGAGGCGCGCGGCGACCTGCTGCCCGGCGACAAGGTCGAGGTGGTGCGCCGCCTCGTCGCGGAGGGGGGCACCGTGGTGATGATGGGCGACGGCACCAACGATGCCCCCGCCCTCAGCGCCGCCACCGTCGGCGTCGCCCTCTCGGGGCACGGCGGGGGGATCACCGCCGAGGCGGCCGACGTGGTCATCCTGGTCGATCGCCTCCAGCGGCTCGGCGACGCGGTGCGCATCTCCGCCCGCACCCTCGCCGTCGCGAAGGAGAGCATCTGGGTGGGGCTCGGCCTCTCCGGCATCGCCATGGTCGTCGCCGCCGCCGGCTACATCCCGCCCACGGTGGGCGCGCTGCTCCAGGAGGGGATCGACGTGGCGGTCATCATCAACGCGCTGCGCACCAGTCGCGCACCGGGGTGACGGCCGCGGTCACTCCGCCAGCAGCCGGTCCACCGCGGCCTCGAGCAGCGGCCGCGCATAGATCCCCTTGATCTCGTGCCGGATCCGCCCCTGCCTGTCGATGAGGAACGACGTGGGGAGCACGCGCGCGCCGCCGTAGCTGCGCACCAGCTCCTGCGTCCCCAGCACCACCGGGTAGGTGTAGCCCCGCTCCGCGAGGAAGTCGCGCACGAACTGCTCCCCGCGCAGGTCGGTGGACACCCCCAGCACCACGAACCCCTTGTCGCGGCGGCTCTCCCACGCGGACTGGAAGCCGGGCATCTCCACGCGGCAGGGCGGGCACCAGGTCGCCCAGAAGTTGAGGAGCACCACCTTCCCGCGCAGCGAGTCGAGCGACACCGAGTCCCCCGCGAGCGTGCGCGCGTGAAAATCGGGCGCCGCCGCGCTGGCGGTGGGCACCCCCACCGAGGCGGCGAGCTGCGGCCACACCCGCCAGCCGATGAAGCCGATGGCGAGCGCCCAGAGCAGCCGCTCGACGATCCGCCAGCGGCGCGCCCCCGCGTCAGGGGCTTTAGTTTCCTGTTCTGGCATACAGTAGTATAACCCGCACCCTCGGCGTCCGTCCATCCTCCGTCAGTCGAGCACCTGCCTCGCGCTCGCCGAGATCGCCAGCACGGCGGGATGCGTGATCCGCCGCTCCACCGAGATCGCGTAGAACTTCTCCGTCACGCCGTCCAGCGGCCCGAGCACGCGCAGCCCATGCTGCCGGCACACTTCCTCCGCGATCACCGTGGGCGTGGCGAACAGCCCGAGCCCTTCCTGGCCGAAGACGCCGAGCACCGCGCTGTCCGCGATCTCCGCGACCACGCGCGGCGACACGCCGAGGTCGGCGAAGGCCTGCTCCAGCGCGCGGCGGAGCGCGGCGTCCTCCGTGGGCATGATGAAGGGCGCCCCGTCGAGCGACGCCGGGAAGCGGCGCTTGTACTTCGCCACCAGCGCCGGCGTCCCCACCAGGCTCACCGGGCTCTCGCCGAGCAGGTGGTTGAAGGCCCGCACGCGCACCGTCGGCGCCATCGGCGCGTCGGCGATCACGAGGTCCAGCTCGTGGATCGAGAGGCTGGCCAGCAGCCGCTCCGGCTTGTCGTCGCGCACCACGAGGTGCACCGGCTCGGCGAGGCGCAGCGCCGGCTCCAGGAGGCGGTGCACCATGATCTTCGGCATCGCGTCGGTCGCCCCCACCACCAGCCGCGCCGGCCGCCCCGTGGGCTGCCCGCGCAGGGCCTCCATCAGCTCGCGCCCCGTGGAGAAGATCTCGTCGGCGTAGCGGAAGACGAGCCGCCCCGTGTCGGTGAGCACCAGGTTCCGCCCGCTCTTCTGGAAGAGCTTCTCGCCGAGCGACTTCTCGAGGGTGCGCAGCTGCGAGCTGATCGCCGGCTGCGTGAGGTTGAGCACCGCGCTCGCGCGGGCGATGCTCCCCTCGCGCGCCACGGTCCAGAAATAGAGCAGGTGATGGTAATTCAGCCATGCCATAAGTGAAATCTAATGGTCGATCCCCGCCCCGGCGATGGGCGGCGTGATCCGTTTTCGGGGTTTCCCGGACCCGCGCTCCACCGAATGCCGACTGCTCCCGTGGCCCCGGGGGGGTAGCGTGGCGGGAGCATCCGTCGCGGAGGGTCTCATGCGCGCGCACGACGACGATAGGCCGAACGGTCCGGCGAACGCGGCTTCCGGCGTGAGCCGCCAGGTGGGGAACGCCGCCGAGGGGCCGGGGCCGGTGGTGGTCGCGGTCTCCGGCCGCGAGACCTCCCTCGCCCCGCTGCGCGCCGCCGCGGCCATCGCCCGCCGGCAGGGAACGCCGGTCGAGATGGTGGTCGTCTTCGAGCCGCGCTTCCCCCTCCCCCTCCGCCCCGGGGAGGACATGGCGCCGCGCCTCGACGATCCCGCGCAGCGGCGCCAGGCGCAGTGGCTCGTGGAGCGGGCCCGCGCCGAGCGTCACCAGGTCGCGGCCGACTATCCCGAGGCCGACCAGTGGGTGATCCACCTCGAGGTGGGCGACGCCCCCACCAAGATCGCCCGCGCCGCGCGGCAGGCGCGCGCCTGGCTCACCGTAGTGGGGCTGGGCCGCGCCGGCGATCCCACGGCGGGGCAGCTCGCGCGCCGCCTGATGTACCTGAGCGACCTGCCGATCCTCGGCGTCGCCGGCGACGGCCCCAGCGAGTTCACGAGCGTGCTCGTGGACGGGGGCCCCTCCACCGCCGGGGTGCGCGTGGCGCGCACGGCGATGCGCATCCTGCCGCCGGGGGGGGAGCTGCACCTCGTGTCGGTGTCGCCCGTGGCGGGGAAGCTGGCGCCGGGGATGGTGCCGGCGGGCACCCCCGTGCTCCCCAACGACCCGGAGGCGCTGCGCCGCCAGCTGGAGCCGCCCCCGGAAGTGGTGGTCCGGACCGCGCGCCTGGATGGCGATCCCGCGGTGCAGCTCCTCTCGTACGCCGACCAGCTGCGGATCCCCCTCGTGGCCTCCGCGATCGAGGGGCGCACCGCCACCGAGCGCACCCTCCTGCGCAACCTCGGCCCGTCGCTCCTCCGCGCGCGCCGCGGGGCCGTGCTGCTCGTGCCACCGGCCGCGGTCCGCGAACCGGTCCTCCCACAGACGTCGGTCGCCGCGCCGGCGGGAGTGTAGCCCGGGATCGCGGCGCCGGCCGGTGTGGGTGAGAAAACTGGAAAACGATAAAAAGACACGTTCCTCCGTTGGGTGCACGGAGGTCCGTGCGCCCAACGGGGCGATTGCCCGTATCGCATTTTTCTTGTTATCTCACCCAACCGTCCGGCGCGATGGTCCCGGCCCACCGGCCCGCGCGATGAGGCCAGCGCCGGTCAGAAGCGCGGCTTCACACCGTAGTGCTGCTCGCACTCCTTCTCGCGCCCCCGGATCACGCGGCGGTCGTGGAGCGGGCCCACGCGGGCGGTGATGATCGTCGCGCGGCGCTCGCCGTCGTCGCCATCCCAGTAGAGCGTGACCCAGTCCCACACCTTCCGCATCTGGTGCGCGCGCGGGGAGTTGGAGAAGAGCGCGGTGAAGAAGCGCCCCCCGCGCTCGGTGTGCAGGATCGGGAGCCAGGGCTCGTTGGCCGGGTTGTAGCGGCGCGGGGCGATGCGCGGCAGCGTGCCCGCCCCGGTCCGCTCGCGGTACTCGCGGTCCACGTCGAGCAGCTCGGCCACCGTGGGCTGCGGCCCCTCGCGCGGAAGGCTCATGCGACGCAGCCGCCCGAGCCGCTGCGCGAGCGTGTCGCGGATCCCGGCCACGCGCTTGGGGCCGAAGCCCGCGATCTTCTGCAGCCGCCCGTCGTGCGCCGCCGCCTCGAGTTGCTCGAGCGTCTCCACGTCGTACTCGTCGTGCAGCCGCTGCGCGAGCGTCTCGCCGATGCCGGGCACGGAGGCGAGCAGGGCTTCCGCGTCGTCCTCCCCGCGCAGCCGCTCGAGGATCGCCAGGCGCCCGGTCACCACCAGGTCGCGCACCGCGCGCGAGATCGCGGGGCCCACCGCGGGGACCGCGTCGAGCGCCGCCACCCCCTGCTGCTCGAGCAGCTCGTTCACCGGTTGCGCGAGGAGGCGGATCGCGGTCGCCGCGGCGCGGTACTCCGCGACGTGCGCGGCGGGGGCCCCCTGATCGGTCAGGAGATCGGCGACCGCGTCGAGGCGGTCGGCCACGTCGGAGTTCTCTCCGACGACTGCGGGGACGGGCAGTTCCACCGGACACTCCGCCGGAGCGCGCTCAGGTGAGCGTGCCGGCCGGCTCCGAGATTCGTTCGAGCAGTTCCTCGATGGCGGCCGGGGAGTCCGGCCCGAGGCGCATGGCGATGTCCGCCTGCGCCACGATCCCCAGGAGCCGCCCGTCCGGCTGTACGACCGGGACGCGCCGCACCTGCGCGCGCTCCATGCGCGCCACCAGCACCTCGAGGGAATCGCCGGGATCCGCCGTGACCAGCGTCCCGGTGGTCATGTGATCGCGCACGCGGCAGGCGCCGGTGTGGTGCGCCGCGAGGCAGCGGACCGCCGCGTCGCGATCGGTGAGCATGCCCACGAGCCGCAGCGACTGGCGATCCGCGACGACGGGCACCACGCCCACGTCGAAGTCGCGCATGATCTCCGCGGCGCGGCCGATGGATTCCTCCGGGGTCACGACCACCGGGTTCGCCGTCATCGCATCGCGCGCCAGCATCGGGCCCTCGCTCTTCACGGGATGCCCGAAGGATGCGTCGCCACCGACGAATGGTCAGTCCGGTTATCGGTGAAATGGGTGTGCGACAATGCCGGACCCCGCGATCACGGCGCCCCCACTCCCGATCGGCCGGACCTCCTCGCACCCACCGGCCCGGCGCCTTCGAACCCGCTGGCCCGGCATCCTCGCACCCGCCCGCCCGGCATCCCTGCGCCCGCCGGTGAAGGTGAGAAAACACCGAAAAGACAGAAAAGGACGCGTCCCTCCCCGGGCGGCGAGGACTCCGCCCGCCACGAGGAGCGACGAGGTCTTTTTGCAGGTATCCTGTTTTCTTACCCCTCCGGTCCGGCGCGACGATCGCGCGACGACCGCGCGATCACCCTGCATGGGATTCCCGCGGTCATCGCGTCGGGACGGGTCAGCCCCCCCGCGCCAGCCGCACCGCCACCACGACGAGGACCAGCCCCACGATCGCGTTCACCCGCGCCAGCCGCGAGGCGCGCCGGCGCAGGCGGAGCGACTCGGGGGAGCCCGGCGCCACGCGCCCCGCGCGCGGCCCGTCCACGAAGTCGTGGATCGCGCTCACCGTCACCATGATCGTGACCGCCGCCAGCTTCGCCGCCAGGGTGTGACCCACCCCCGTGCGCCAGAACGCCGCCTGCCCCATCAGGGGCAACCACCCGTGGAACCAGAGGTTCAGCGTGCCCGTCACCAGCAGCACGCTGATGGACACCCACCCCACGGTGCGGAAGCGCGAGCCGAGCTCGTGGAAGAGCCGCTGCCGGAGCTGCGGCGGCTCCACGCCGCGCAGGAGCGGCGCGCCCACCACCGCGAGGAAGAACATCCCCCCCAGCCAGAGCAGCGCCGCCAGCACGTGCAGCGTGACGTTCAGGAAGTACAGGGCACCCATGGTCAGCTCACCGGGAGCCGGCGCGTCGTCGTCGCCGCCTGCGCTGCGGCCTGCTGCGCGGCCGCCCTGGCCGCCGCCTCCCGCTGCGTGCGCGACCCGTCGATCGTGCGCCACAGGTTGTAGATGAACAGGTAGGCACCGAGCGCCGAGACGACGCCCCCCGCCGCGAGCAGCGGCCAGGCGCGCGTGCCCAGCGTCGCCATCGAGGCGAACCCGCCCGCGAGCACCGCGAGCCCCGCGTTCGAGATCCAGAACTGCGCCCCGGCGATCCGCCGGCTGTGCAGCGCATGCCCGGTGAAGCGCGGGATCACGTGATACGCCACGCCGAAGATCATCATGGTGATGAAGCCGAGGAAGTTCATGTGGAAGTGCGCGGTGCGGTACACCACCCACTCCGGCCGGATCGCCATGAGCATCCCCAGCGTGACCCCGAGCCCGAACCAGGTGAGGCTGGCCTTGAGGAACGCCTTCACGAACCACTCCATCATCGCACTGCCTCCGGGGTCCCGCGCGGGGGAAAGGGAAGGTTTCGCATCTCGAGGTGAAGAATAGGGGCGGCGCCGCTCCTCGTCCGTCGGGGAGAGGACCCGCCGGGCGTGGGGGATTCTCCCACAGGCGCGGTTGAGCGGAGCCGCGGTCCCGCGCTACCTTCGCCCCATGCCGCCCTTCACCGTGACCATCCGCGACCTGCACGGCGCCGCGGAGCTCGACGCGTGCGTCGCCCTGCAGCACGCCATCTGGGGGCCGGGCTTCAACGAGGCGGTACCGGCGAGCCTGCTCGCGGTGGTGCCGCGCGTGGGAGGGGTCGCCGCCGGCGCCTTCGGCCCGGAGGGAGAGCTCCTCGGCTTCGTCTTCGGGATCACCGGCCCCGATCGCGCGACGCGCGCGCTCGTGCACTGGTCCGACATGCTCGGCGTCGCGCCCGCGGCGCGCGGGCAGGGGATCGCCGCGCGGCTGAAGGCCTGGCAGGCCGACGCCGCGCGCCGCGCCGGGGCGACGCGCATGCAGTGGACCTTCGATCCCATGCAGCTGCGCAACGCGTGGCTGAACCTGGAATCGCTCGGCGCCCGGGTGGTCGCGTACCTCCCCGACTTCTATCCTGCGAGCACCAGTCCACTGCACGCCGGGGGAACGGACCGGCTCCTCGTGGAGTGGCGGCTCGACGCCGGCGAGGCGCCTCGCGGGCGCGACGACCAGGGCGACCGGGCCCGCCGCGTCGAGCGCCGGATTCCGGTCCCGGCCGACGCGAGCGCGCTTGCCCCCGGCGCGCTCCGCGACTGGCGACGCGAGCTGCGCACGCAGTTCGAGGACGGCCTCGCTTCGGGTCTCGCGGTGATCGGCGTGGAGCGCGGTGAGGAGCCGGGGTACCTGCTCGGGCGCTGACGCCCCGGCAGGCCGCTCAGGCCGATACTGCCGGGCACTGAAGCGCACCGACGCGGCTGCGCCGCGACACAGAAACGCACAGGACGCTCCGCTTCGCGCGAGGGCGTCGCTCGCCCGGCCCTGAAATGCGGCGCGGTTCCCCGGCGCGCGGAGCGCCGTGGGTGGAACGCACCCCCCAAGGATCATTCATGGACCGGTGCCCCCGGGTTCAAGGAGCCGCACGGAGCACTCAGTGCGTTTCCGTGCCGCGGCGCAGCCGCGTCCGTGCCTTTCCGTGTCCCGGCAGTATCGGTCCGAGTGGCCAGCCGAAGCGGGAGACCGGACGCAGCCCGCCCCCGCCCTTACGTCTCCGTCAGCCTCTCCCTGACACGAACCGCCCCGAAATTCAGCGATCCCCCGATCCTCCCGAATTCCTCATATGCGCATGATAAACCCGTCTTCCTTCCCGCCGGGTTTCCATGCTGCCGCTTCCCCAGACCACCGAGTATGCGCTGCGCGCGATGCTGCACATCGCCGCGCGCCATCCGGCGCCCATGCGGGTGGTGGACCTGGTCGACGCGGTCAACGCGCCGGCCAACTACCTCTCGAAGACCCTGCACCAGCTCGCGCGCGCCGGCCTCCTGCGCTCCACGCGCGGCCCCCTCGGCGGCTTCCGGCTCGCCGAGGATCCGGACACGGTCACCCTCGACCGCGTGATCGCGGTCTTCGCCGGGAGCACCGAGCAGCGGTGCCTCCTCGGCCACGGCCGATGCGGCCAGAACCCGCGCTGCACCATCCACGAGCGCTGGAAGCCCGTCGCCGCCGACATGCAGGCCTTCTTCACGACCACCACCGTCGCCGACCTCATCGAACGCGACGATCGCCCCGCCCCCCGAGGACGGCGCCCGCGCAGCGCCGCCACCCCCACTCGCAACGCGCTCGCCAACCCGAAATGAATCCCTCCCTTCGCAGGTCCGTCCTTGGCGTCATTGGCGCCGTGGCCGCTGGCGGGCTGCTGTTTGCCTGCAAGAGCGGCACCTCCTCCAGCAAGAACCTCGTCAGCGGCGACGCGGCCTCGCGCGTGTACGTCGCCCCGGGGCAGTACGACGAGTTCTACTCGTTCATGTCCGGCGGCTTCAGCGGCCAGGTCGCCGTGTACGCCCTCCCCTCGGGGCGCCTGATCAAGGTCGTCCCCGTCTTCTCGCAGAATCCCG
Source organism: Gemmatimonadaceae bacterium (assembly GCA_036401195.1). Classification (GTDB taxonomy): domain Bacteria; phylum Gemmatimonadota; class Gemmatimonadetes; order Gemmatimonadales; family Gemmatimonadaceae; genus JACDHQ01. Next base: position 12,089 of record DASWVQ010000069.1, on the reverse strand, counting down.
AGACCGGCTACGGGTACAACGAGGAGTCGAAGGCGATGTTCAACACCAGCCATGGCTTCGTGCCGTGGGACGACAGCCACCATCCCGAGCTGTCGCAGACCGACGGCGTCCCGGACGGCCGCTGGCTCTTCATCAACGGCAACAACACCCCGCGCATCGCCCGCCTCGACCTGACCAAGTTCGAGACCGAGGAGATCATCGAGCTGCCGAACGCCGCCGGGGGGCACGCCTCGCCCTTCATCACGCCGAACTCCGAGTACGTGGTGAGCGCGACGCGCTTCTCCGTGCCCGTGGGCGAGAACCAGGACGTGCCGATCGCCAGCTACAAGCAGAACTTCAAGGGGACGCTCTCCTTCGTGAAGGCGAACGAGCCCGGGAAGATGGAGATCGCCTTCCAGATCATGATGCCCGGGTTCAACTACGACCTCGGCCATGCGGGGAAGGGCCCCTCCGACGGCTGGTTCTTCTTCACCAGCTACAACTCCGAGCAGGCGTACACGAAGCTCGAGGTCAACGCCTCGCAGGCGGACAAGGACTACATCGCCGCCGTGAACTATCGGAAGGCCGAGCAGTGCGTGGCCGACGGCAAGGCGAAGGTGATGCCCACCAGCTACGTGCACAACTACGTGGAGGAGGGCTCGCGCATCGCGAAGACCGAGACGAAGACCAGCGTGAAGGTTCTCGACCCGGTGGACTGCGAGGGGCTGGTGTACTACCTGCCCACGCCGAAGTCCCCGCACGGCGTGGACGTGGATCCCACGGGTGAGTACATCGTGGGCGGCGGCAAGCTCGCCACCGTGATCCCGGTGCACTCGGCGACCAAGATGCTGAAGGCCATCGAGGCCAAGGCCTTCGAGACGACGATCGCGGGGATCCCGGTCCTCAAGTACGACCAGGTGATGGTCGGCGAGGTGAAGAACCCGGGCCTCGGGCCGTTGCACACCGAGTTCGACGGCAAGGGCAACGCCTACACCTCGATGTTCATTTCCTCCGAGGTGGTGAAGTGGAAGCTCGGCACCTGGGAGGTGCTGGACCGGATGCCGGTGTACTACTCGATCGGCCACCTCATGATCCCGGGCGGCGACTCGAAGAAGCCGTGGGGCAAGTACCTGGTGGCGATGAACAAGATCACCAAGGACCGCTACCTCCCCACCGGGCCGGAGCTCTTCCAGTCCGCGCAGCTGATCGACATCAGCGGCGACAAGATGAAGATGCTGCTCGACTTCCCCACCATCGGCGAGCCGCACTACGCGCAGGCGCTCCCCGCCTCGCTCATCAAGGACAAGCAGGTGCGCTTCTTCAAGCTCACCGAGAACACGCACCCCAACAAGATCGTCAAGGAGACCGACGGCGGGCTGCGGCGCGAGGGCAAGGTCGTGCACGCGAACATGATCGCCATCCGCTCGCACTTCGCCCCGGACAACCTCGAGGGGGTGCAGCTGGGCGACACGGTGCTCTTCCACGTGACGAACATCGAGCAGGACTGGGACATCCTCCACGGGTTCGCCATCCTCGGCGCCAACAACGCGGAGCTGATCCTCGCCCCGGGTGACACGAAGACGCTGAAGTGGGTGCCGAAGAAGGTGGGGATCTACCCCTTCTACTGCACGGACTTCTGCTCGGCGCTCCACCAGGAGATGCAGGGCTACATCCGGGTGTCGCCGGCGGGCTCGAACGTGCCGCTCGTGGCGAACACCAGCGAGAAGGCCGCCACGCAGCTGGCCCGCGCGGCCAACCTGCCGAAGGCGGGGACGAACTGACGTGATGGGAACCGCGGTGCGGGGGCGACGGGCCACTCCAGGCCCCGCCCTCGTGCCCCGGACCACCGCCGGCCGCACGGCCGGCAAGGACTGGATCGTGAGCACGTCGTCGAGGATCATGGTCGCGCTGGCCGCGGTGCTGCTGGTCGCGATGTTCTTCACCCCCATCTGGCACATCGGGCTGGAGGCCCCCCAGTACCCGGAAGGGATCGGGATGCAGATCCGCATCAACACGGTGGCCGGGGACAAGGAGAATGACCTCAACAACATCAACGGGCTGAACCACTACATCGGGATGAAGCCCATCGACCCGGACACCATCCCCGAGCTGCGCTACATGCCCTGGGCGGTGGGGGTCCTCGTGGTCACCGGGCTGCTCGTCGCCGCCATCGGCCGCCGCAAGCCGCTCTACGCGTGGACCGCGGGCTTCCTCGTGGTGGCGCTCGCCGGCCTGGTCGACTTCTGGTGGTGGGGCTACAAGTACGGCCACGACCTCGACGCCGAGCACGCGATCATCAAGATCCCCGGGATGGCGTACTCGCCCCCGGTGATCGGCTCCAAGCAGATCCTCAACTTCACCGCGCACTCCTGGCCCTCCACCGGCGGGATCGCGGCCGGCGTCGCGATGGCGCTCGCCCTCGCGGCCGCGTACCTCACCTGGCGGAGGCCGGCGGCGGCCCGATGACGCGCGCGCTCCTCGCCCTGGCCCTGTTCCTCCTCGCCGCCTGTGCCCAGGCGGGCCCGCAGCCCATCGACTACGGGCGCGAGAACTGCGAGTACTGCCGCATGCTGATCGACGACCGGCGCTTTGCGGCGGAGATCGTCACCACCACGGGCAAGGCGAGGAAGTTCGACTCGATCGAGTGCATGGCGTCGTACTACCGGCAGGAATCGGCGGCGGGCAAGATCCGCGAGGCCTGGGTGAGCGACTTCCGCCGGCCGGGCACCCTCATTCCCGCCGACTCCGCGATCTACGGTCGGGGCGCCGGCGTGAGCTCCCCGATGGGGATGGGGCTCGCCGCGACCACCGGGGAGGACCCGGCGTCGGCGGCCCGCGCCCTCGGGGCCACCACTCCCCTCCGCTGGGCGGACGTGCTTGCCCTCGTGGCGAACGAGTCGCCGGCACACGCGCACGACAGCGCGGGAGCGGGGCACTGATGCTTCGCATCGCCCCGCGCCCGCGCCGCGCGGCGCAGGTGGCCGTCGCGGCCCTCGCGGCCCTGGTGGCGCTTGTGTCGCCGGCGGCCGCCCAGCGGACCCTCACCGTCGCCCCGGGGAGCGCCCTCCCCACGGTGACCGCCGCGCTGGCCCAGGCACGCGACGGCGACCGCATCGTCGTCACCGCGGGCACCTATCGCGAGCCGATGCTGGTGGTGGACCACCGCGTGGAGCTGGTGGGGGAAGGGTCGCCCGTGCTCGACGGCGAGTCGAAGCGGCAGATCATGGCCATTGCCGCCAACGGCGTCACGGTGCGAGGCTTCACCTTCCGCAACGTGGGAGTGGCGATGACGCAGGACCTCGCCGCGCTGAAGGTGGCGGGGGCGCGCGACTGCCGCATCGAGGACAATCGCATCGAGAACGCCTTCTTCGGCATCTACCTGGAGCGCGCCGAGGACTGCGTGGTGCGGAACAACGTGCTCGTCGCCCGCAAGCGCGACGAGTCGAATTCCGGCAACGGGATTCACCTGTACTCCGCCCGCCACGTCACCATCACCGGCAACCGCGTCGTCGGCCACCGCGACGGGATCTACCTGGAGTTCACCCGCCACAGCGTGGTGACCGACAACACCAGCGAGGGGAACCTGCGCTACGGCCTCCACTTCATGTACAGCGACTCCTGCCGCTACGAGCAGAACACCTTCCGCGAGAACCTCGCGGGGGTCGCGGTGATGTACACGAAGGAGGTGGCGATGATCGGCAACCGCTTCGAGCACAACTGGGGGAGCGCCTCGTACGGGCTCCTCCTCAAGGAAGTGTACGACGTGCGCCTCGAGCGGAACCAGTTCACCCGCAACACCGTGGGGCTCGTCGCCGACGGCGCGGAGCGCCTGCAGGCGGTGGGCAACCGCTTCGCCGACAACGGGTGGGCGGTGCGGCTGATGGCGAGCACGCAGGAGGCGAACTTCGAGGGGAACGACTTCTCGGGGAACACCTTCGACGTCGCCACCAACTCGCGCGACCTCGGGGGCAACCGCTTCCACGGCAACTGGTGGGCGGAGTACCAGGGCTACGACCTCGATCGCGACGGGCGCGGCGACGTGCCGCACCGCCCCGTGCGCCTCTTCTCCCTCATCGTCGAGCGCAACGAGCCCTCGATGATCCTCCTGCGCAGCTTCTTCGTGGGGCTGCTCGACGTCGCGGAGCGGGTGCTCCCGGCGCTCACCCCCGAGGCGCTCGTGGACGACGCGCCCCGCATGCGGCCGGTGTCATGATCAGCATTCACGGGCTCTCCAAGCGCTTCGGCCGCCTCCCGGTGCTCCAGGGGGTGGACCTCGAGCTCCAGCCGGGCCGGGTCACCGCCATCCTCGGCCCCAACGGGGCGGGGAAGACGACCCTCATCAAGGCGATCCTCGGCCTCACCCGCCCCGACGGCGGGGAGATCCGCTTCGGCGGCGAGCCCATTGGCGACCATCCCGGCTACCGCGCGCGCATCGGCTACATGCCGCAGATCGCGCGCTTCCCGGAGAACCTCACCGCCGCCGAGCTGCTGGCGATGGTGAAGGACATCCGCGGCAACCCCGCGGAGCGCGACGAGGAGCTGGTCGGCCGCTTCCTGCTCGACGCGCACCTGGACAAGCCGCTGCGCACCCTCTCCGGCGGCACCCGGCAGAAGGTGAACGCGGTCATCGCCTTCCTCTTCCGCCCCTCGCTGCTCATCCTCGACGAGCCCACCGCCGGCCTCGATCCGGTGGCGAGCGGAGTGCTGAAGGGCAAGATCATGGCGGAGCGCGCCGGCGGCCGCACCTTCATCCTCACCTCGCACATCATGAGCGAGCTGGAGGAGCTGGCCGACGACGTGGTGTTCCTGCTCGACGGCCGCGTGAAGTACGCCGGCCCCGTGCACGACCTCAAGCTCGACACCCGCCAGCTCAGCCTGGAGCGGGCGATCGCCGAGATGATGCAGCGCGTGGAGGCCGCATGAGCCCCGCGATGCAGGTCACCGGCAAGATCATGAAGTACGAGCTGCGCGACGTGGCCCGGAGCCGCTGGCTCTTCGCCTACACCGCCTTCTTCCTCCTCGTGACCGACGCGCTGCTCCGCTTCAGCGACGGGGGCGGGAAGGCGCTGCTCAGCCTCATGAACGTGGTGCTGATCATCATCCCGCTCGTCACCGTGGTCTTCGCCACGATGTACCTGTACAACGCGCGGGAGTTCACCGAGGTGCTGCTGGCGCAGCCGGTGGGGCGGCGGCAGCTCTTCGTCGGGCTGTACCTGGGGCTCACCCTCCCCCTCTCGGCGGGATTCGCGGCGGGCGTGACCCTCCCCTTCGTCTATCAGGGCGGGCTGGGCGATCCGGCGCTGCGCGCCACGCTGACGGCGCTCCTCGTGACCGGCGTCGCGCTCACGGCGGTGTTCACCGCCCTCGCTTATCTTATTGCCACGCGGACCGACGACCGCGTGAAGGGCCTCGGCATCGCCATCGCGGGCTGGCTCGCCGCGTCGGTGCTGTACGACGGCCTCGTGCTCTTCCTGGCGCTCCGCTTCGCCGACTACCCGGTGGAGCGCCCGTTGCTGGGGCTGATGCTGGCGAATCCGGTGGACCTCGCACGCATCGTGCTGCTGCTCCAGTTCGACGTGTCGGCCCTCATGGGCTACACAGGCGCGGTGTTCAAGCACTTCTTCGGGAGTGCCGGTGGCATCACCATCGCCGCCACCGCGCTGCTGCTCTGGATCGCCCTCCCTGTCTATGGCGGGCTGCGGGCATTCGAGCGGAAAGATTTCTGATCGCGCACCACCACACGACCCCAACCACCCCACGCACGACATGACGAACCGACTCTCGCGCTTCCTGCTCGCCACCACCGCGGGCATGCTCTTCACCCTCTCCGCCTGCGGCGGCGACAAGGGCGCCACCACGGATAGCGCCCAGCCGGCGGCCGGCACGGCCACCGACGCGAACGCCGGCGCCTCCGCCGGGGGCGCCCAGCAGCTCACCCCCGACGCCGGCGGCAAGGTCATCGACGTCCAGATGCTGACCGACGAGCAGGGGAACAACAAGTTCGACCCGGCGAAGTTCGACGCCGCGAAGGGCGACGTGATCCGCTACCACCTCAAGACCGGCGTCCACAACGTGCACTTCCTCCCGGATTCCAACCCCGGGAAGACGGGCCTTCCCCCCGCGAGCGAGCTGCTCCAGCTTCCGGGGCAGACGCACGACGTGAAGGTCTCCTTCGAGCCGGGCACCTACTATTTCCAGTGCGATCCGCATGCGCTCCTCGGCATGGTCGGGCACGTCACCGTCAAGTAATCGCCGCAGTCATCCTGAGGCGAAGCCGAAGGCTTGTCCTGAGGGCGTAGCCCGAAGGAATCCGGCTCCGGCGACCGCCGAGCCCGGTGTCCTTCCGGCGGGGCGGGGCGTCATCTCCTGATGGCGCTCCGTCCCGTTCTTCGTTCCGGCCTCCTGGCCGCGCTGTGCGCGACCCTCGCGGGCGGCTGCGCCGACGCCCCCGTCGCCAACCGCCCGGGGCCGCCGGTGAAGCTGGTCGCCGTCGATCCCGCCCCCTTCACCGCACCCGCGGGCACCACCCTCCCCACCCCCCTCGCCGTGCGCGTCACCGACGCACAGGGGCGCGGCGTGGAAGGGATCGAGGTCCTCTTCACCTTCCTGAACGCCCCCGCCGGCGCGGCGCTGGTCCCCGGGCGGCGCTTCAGCGACGGCCAGGGGGTGGCGAGCACCACCCTGGTGCTGGGCCTGGAGCCCGGCAGCTACCAGGTCACCGTGACGGCCGCGGGGATCGCCCAGCCCCTCCGCCTCACCGGGGTGGGCGCCGCCGGCCCCGGGGCCGCGATCGCGGTCACGCCGTACCATCCCCGGCTCCGCGGCGCCGGTGATTCACTCCGCCTCCGCGCGACGCTCGTGGACCAGATAGGGAACCCGATTCCCAGCGGCGCCATCACCTGGAGCTCGGGCGACACGAGCGCGATCGCCGTCGACTCCCTGGGGTGGGTGCGCGCGCGCCGTTCCGGCGCGCTCGGCGCCATCCACGTCTCGGCGGCCGGGCATCGCGACAGCGTGCGCGTGGTGGTGAACGGCCCGGGCGTCTCGCCCTGCTTCGGCGGGCCGGCGGTCACCGGGATGGCGGTGGGGGAGGTGCGCACCCTCGACACGCGCACGGGGATCTGCCTCGCCGCGGGCGACGCGAGCTACATGGCCGTGGCGCTGCACGGCACCGGCGTGTCGTCGGCGACGGCGACGCTGAGCACCTACACCGGCGGGATCGCGTCCCCGCCCCCTCCCACCCCCTCGGTGGCGCCGTCGGTCGCCGTCGCGGGCGACGCGCCGGCGCGTGACGCGGGCTTCGAGGCCGGGCTCCGGGCGCGCGAGCGACGCGAGGCCGCCCCCCTCCTCCCCGCCGCCCGCGCGGTGCTCGATGCGCAACTCGCCGCGCGCGCGAGCGCCGCGAGCCGCGGGATCGCCGCCGCCAGCATCCCCGAGGGGGTGAAGGTGGGCGACCTCCTCACCTTCAACGTGGGCACGGGTTTCTGCAGTCCCGTGGTCCCGCGCGGGGCGCGGGTGATGGCCGTGTCGGCGCGCGCCGTGGTGGTCGCCGATACCGCGAACCCCGAAGGGGGGTTCACCGAGGAGGACTACCAGCGGTACGCCACGCAGTTCGACACCCTGATCGCGCCCGTGGTCGAGGCGAACTTCGGCACCCCGCACAGCATCGACGCGCAGCCCCGCGCGGTGATGCTGTTCACCCGCGCCGTGAACTCGATCGCCTCCTCGCCGGGCACCTACGTCGCGGGCTTCTACTACCAGCGGGACCTGCTCCCGAAGGTGCAGGGGGCGCAGAGCGTCTGCCCCGGCTCGAACGAGACGGAGATCTTCTACCTGATGGTCCCCGACACGGCGGGCGTGGCGGGAAACAAGTTCACGCGGCAGTTCGTGGACAGCGTGACCATCGGCACGATCGGCCACGAGTACCAGCACCTGATCAATGCGTCGCGCCGGATGTTCGTGACGCGCACCGACGCGGCGGAGGAGGTGTGGCTCAACGAGGGACTGAGCCACGTCGCCGAGGAGCTGCTCTTCTACCGCTCGGCCGGGCTCGCGCCGGGCCGGCGCATCGCCGCGGCCTCGCTGGGCGATCCGCGCGTGCGCGACGCCTACGGGTGGTTCATGTCGCCCAACCTCGCGCGGTTGCGAAGCTACCTCATGGCGCCGGAGCTCGCGTCGCCCTTCGCCTCGAACGACGACATCGCCACCCGCGGCGCCGCCTGGTCGTTCCTGCGGTTCGCCGCCGACCAGGCGATCCCCACCGGCGACCAGCACGAGCTCTGGGGCCGGCTCGTGAACAGCGCCACGGCGGGGATGGCGAACCTCCAGGCGGCGCTCGGGCGCGACCCGCTCGCCCTCGCGCGCGACTGGGCGGTGGCCACGGGGGTGGACGGCCTCGTGGCGGGGCTCCCGCGCGCCCTCACCCAGCCGAGCTGGGAGCTGCGATCGGCCTGGCCCCAGTGGCGCGGACCCTACCCGGTGCGCCTGCGCACGCCGAACGAGGGGGGAACGCTCACCATCTCCCTGCGCGGCAGCGGCGCCGCGTACATCCCCTTCTCCACGGTGGCGGGAAGGGAGTCGCTGCTCGACTTCTCGAGCAGTGGGGGGCCGGCGGTCACGGCGATCACGGTGACGTTGGTGAGGGTCCGGTAGGGCCGACGCCCCCGCGCGCCGCTCGCTTCCGTTTTCGTGCCGAGGCCTGACGCCCGACGGCCGAGGCCCCCGCTCCGCAGTTCGCTCCTGGAACGGCAACGTCAACCACAGGCAAGGGCGTCAGGCTTCAGGCTTCGGGCCTCGGCACGAATCCGGAAGCGCGCCTGGGCGGCTGCGCCGCCCTTTAGCGCGCAAACCGCATGAGGTTGAACTGCGCCGGGTAAGGAAATCGAGCGCGCGCGCCCCCGCGCGCCGCTCGCTTCCGTTTCCGTGCCGAGGGCCGAGAGCCGAGGGCCGAGGGCCGGCAGCCTTCAGTTGCAGTTGCCCCTCCCGCTCGCTCGTCGCATAGATTCCCGCCGACCCTCCAAGGACTCCTCTCCCATGCGTCGCCTTTCCCGACTCGCCGCCGCCACCGCCGCGCTGGCGTTCGCGGCTCCCGCCTTCGCCCAGACCCTCCCCACCAACGACCGCGTCCTCCGCCGCATCTGGGACCTGGGGATGGAGCAGTCCCGTACCTGGGACCTCGCGCAGGTGCTGATGGACTCCATCGGGCCGCGCCTCACCGGCTCCCCCGGTCACCGCGCGGGGAACGAGTGGCTCGCCCGCACCTACGCCTCGTGGGGGATCCCCGCGCGGCAGGAGCAGTACGGCACCTGGAAGTCGTGGCGCCGCGGCGTGTCGCACGTGGACCTCGTCACCCCGCGCGTGCGCTCCCTCGAGGGGACGATGCTCGCCTACTCCCCCGGCACCGCGGGCCGCCCCGTGACCGCGCCGGTGGTGATCCTGCCCGAGGTGCAGGACTCCGCGGCGTTCGTGCGCTGGCTGCCGGCGGTGAAGGGGAAGTACGTGCTCGTCTCCATGCCGCAGCCCACCTGCCGCCCCGACAGCGCGTGGGCGCAGTGGGCGACGCCGGAGTCGTTCGCGACCATGCGCGCGCAGCGCGACACCGCCACGCAGCGCTGGAGCGCCCGCGTCGCCGCCACCGGCTACGGCCTCGCGCTCGGCACGGGCACCCTGGGCAAGCGGCTGGAGGAGGCCGGCGCCGCCGGCGTGATCGCCTCGCGCTGGTCGGCGGGGTGGGGGGTGAACAAGGTCTTCGAGACGCGCAACGAGAAGACCCCCGCGATCGACCTGAGCTGCGAGGACTACGGCCTGGTCTTCCGCCTGGCGGAGAAGGGGCAGAACCCCACGCTGCGGATCACCGCCGAGTCGCAGATGCTGGGCGAGCAGCCGGTGTTCAACACCGTGGCCGAGATGAAGGGGACGCAGAAGCCCGGTGAGTACGTGGTGCTCTCCGCGCACTTCGACTCGTGGGACGCCGGCTCCGGCGCCACCGACAACGGCACCGGCACCGTGGTCATGATGGAAGCGATGCGCATCCTCAAGCAGGTGTACCCGAACCCGAAGCGCACCATCCTCGTGGGGCACTGGGGCGGGGAGGAGCAGGGGCTCAACGGGTCGCGCGCCTTCAGCGAGGATCATCCCGAGGTGGTGAAGGGGCTCCAGGCGCTCTTCAACCAGGACAACGGCACCGGCCGCGTGGTGAACATCTCGTCGGCCGGGCTCGTGGGCGCCGCGGGGCACTGGGGGAACTGGCTCGCCCGGCTGCCGCAGGAAATCAGCCGCCACTTCACGATCAGCTTCCCCGGCGCGCCCAACGCGGGGGGGAGCGACAACGCGTCGTTCCTGTGCAGCGGCGCCCCGGCCTTCGGCCTTGGCTCGATCAACTTCGACTACTTCACCTACACCTGGCACACCAACCGCGACACCTTCGACAAGATCTCCTTCGACGACGTGCGCAACAACGCGACGCTCGTCGCCATGCTCGCCTACATGGCGAGCGAGGACCCGGAGGTGATGCCACGGGAGCAGCGGGTGATGGCGCTCGATCGCCAGGGGCGGCCGCAGTCGTGGCCCGCCTGCGGGAAGGCGCTCCGCAAGTCGAGCGAGTACACGCGCTGATCCCCTCCCGGGATGGCCGCCCCCCCCGGCGGCCATCCTCACCCGGGCGGTGTTGCGCCTGACCGCCCGGCATCCCTGGGCGATACGGCCGCACACGGAAACGCACGGACGCGGCTGCGCCGCGTACCACAAAAACGCACGGAAGGCTCCCGGACCGGTCGGCCTCCTCCCACCGGCGGCGAAAAGATGAACTTTGGTGGCCTCCTCGGTGAGGGAACCTCCGAGCGCCTGGGGGAAGTTCCCAAGGTTCATCCTCGTCCTGGCGCCGCGTGCCATCGCGCCACGAGGAGCGCTCTGCGCGTTTCTGTGGTACGCGGCGCAGCCGCGTCCGTGCGTTTCCGTGTGCGGCCGTATCGGTCTGGGATGCGCGGATAGTCATGCGCGCTTGGAGCCGAGTGGCACCGAGCCCGGGGTCGAGCCCATATTCCGCCCATGCCCGACGCCCCCCTCTGGACCCCCACTCCCGGGCAGGTCGCGCGCGCGCAGCTGACCCGCTTCATCGAGGTCGTCCGCCGCGACGAGCCCACCGCCGGCGACGTGCGCGACTATCCGTCGCTGTACGACTGGTCGATCCGCGAGCCCGCCCCCTTCTGGGCCGCGCTCTGGCGCTTCACCGGCATCATCGCCGACGAGCGCCCGGACGGGGAACCGTGGGACGAGGTGGTGCACGGACTCGATCGCATGGCGCCCCCCGACCCGGCGCTCGGGCCACGCTGGTTCACCGGCGCGCGGCTCAACTTCGCCGAGAACCTGCTCCGCCATCGTGACGACCGCGTCGCGCTCGTGAGCTGGAACGAGCACGGGGCGCAGCGGCGCATCACGTACGCGGAGCTCGCGAGCGAGGTGGCGCGCGTCGCGGCGCGGCTGCGGGCGCTTGGCGTCGGCATGGGCGATCGCGTCGCCGGCTTCCTGCCGAACATCCCGGAAGCGGTGATCGCGATGCTGGCGTCGGCGTCGCTCGGCGCGGTGTGGTCGAGCTGCTCGCCGGACTTCGGGGTGAACGGGGTGTACGACCGCTTCGGCCAGATCCAGCCGAAGGTGCTGTTCGCGGCCGACGGCTACTGGTACAACGGGAAGCGGATCGACTGCCTGGCACGGGTGCGGGAGATCGCGGAGCGGATCCCGAGCATCGAGGCCACGATCCTCGTCGACTACGTGGACGGCGGTCAGCGTGGGGCCGTTCGCAGTGCTCCGACGGCGCAGCCCGGGGACCTGGCTCCGGCGGGGACGGGCCAGCTCCTGCGCTTCGCCCGGGATGGCGTCGACGTCGAGCCGCCCGACTTCACGCGCCTCCCCTTCGACCACCCGCTCTACATCATGTACTCGAGCGGCACCACGGGGCTGCCCAAGTGCATGGTGCACTCCGCCGGGGGCACGCTCATCCAGCACCTCAAGGAGCTCGTCCTCCACACCGACCTCACCCGCGACGACACCATCTTCTACTTCACCACCTGCGGGTGGATGATGTGGAACTGGCTCGTGTCGTCGCTCGCCGT
>DASWVQ010000068.1:0-1995 GCA_036401195.1 Gemmatimonadaceae bacterium | reverse complement strand
CGATGAACGTTGCGCAGGAAACCTTGGGCTTTCGGCGAGGGTGCTTTTCACACCCTTTATCGCTACTCATGTCAGCATTCGCACTTCCGATACCTCCAGCATCCCTCTCGAGACACCTTCGCAGGCTTACGGAACGCTCCCCTACCATCTCTTACGAGATCCGCAGCTTCGGTTCATGGCTTGAGCCCCGTTACATCTTCCGCGCAGGACGACTCGATCAGTGAGCTATTACGCTTTCTTTAAATGATGGCTGCTTCTAAGCCAACATCCTGACTGTTTTAGCCTTCCCACTTCGTTTCCCACTTAGCCAATTTTAGGGACCTTAGCTGGCGGTCTGGGTTGTTTCCCTCTTGAGTCCGGACGTTAGCACCCGGTGCTCTGTCTCCCAAGCTGTACTCTTCGGTATTCGGAGTTTGCCTTGGTTTGGTAAGTCGCCATGACCCCCTAGCCAAAACAGTGCTCTACCCCCGAAGGTAATACTTGAGGCACTACCTAAATAGTTTTCGGAGAGAACCAGCTATTTCCAAGTTTGTTTAGCCTTTCACCCCTATCCACAGCTCATCCGCTAGTTTTGCAACACTAGTCGGTTCGGACCTCCAGTACCTGTTACGGCACCTTCATCCTGGCCATGGATAGATCACTTGGTTTCGGGTCTACACCCAGCGACTGGACGCCCTATTCGGACTCGGTTTCCCTGCGCCTCCCCTATTCGGTTAAGCTTGCCACTGAATGTAAGTCGCTGACCCATTATACAAAAGGTACGCCGTCACCCTTGCGGGCTCCGACTTTTTGTAAGCATGCGGTTTCAGGATCTATTTCACTCCCCTCCCGGGGTTCTTTTCGCCTTTCCCTCACGGTACTAGTTCACTATCGGTCGATGATGAGTATTTAGCCTTGGAGGATGGTCCCCCCATGTTCAGACAGGATTACACGTGTCCCGCCCTACTTTTCGCTAGCTCAGTACCACACAGGTCTTTTCACGTACGGGGCTATCACCCGCTGTGGCCGGCCTTTCCAAGCCGTTCCGCTAAGTCTTGTGCTATCACTAGCAGGCTGTTCCGATTTCGCTCGCCACTACTTTCGGAATCTCGGTTGATGTCTTTTCCTCGAGCTACTGAGATGTTTCAGTTCACCCGGTTCGCCTCGCATGACTATGAATTCATCATGCGATACCCCAAAGGGTGGGTTTCCCCATTCGGAAATCTCCGGATCAAAGCTCATTTGCCAGCTCCCCGAAGCTTATCGCAGGCTATCACGTCCTTCGTCGCCTATCATCGCCAAGGCATCCACCACATGCTCTTATTCACTTGACCCTATAACTTTGACGCCTCTCACGAGAAGCAAAGTCAATCAAGGAATGGCCAGGTCTTTCACCTGGCGCGTTATGCCGTCTTCATTCGAATTGCTTCGAAGTGAAGTTCAGTTGACGCAATCAAAATGTTGTTGACGGCACGGTCCGCCATGAAGCGGTTTCCGTCAACAACGCTGATTCGACTCTATGAATTGTTAAAGAACAGCCGATTGATCCGGGCAGCGCCCGATCAACAACAAAACAGCCTCGGTTGAAGCCGCTTTGGTGTTGAGTTGGAGTGTTGGTGGAGGATGACGGGATCGAACCGACGACCCCCTGCTTGCAAAGCAGGTGCTCTCCCAGCTGAGCTAATCCCCCAGGATTAGAGAAGGGATGGTGGGTCTGGTTGGTCTCGAACCAACGACCCCCGCCTTATCAAGACGGTGCTCTAACCAACTGAGCTACAGACCCAAGCCGGTCGCTAGTCAACGCAGGACTGGCCTGGTCGGTGGCGACAACCTTCCAACAACCGATAAGTGTGGGCATTCAATTTTGATTGCGGTTTTCCAGAAAGGAGGTGATCCAGCCGCACCTTCCGATACGGCTACCTTGTTACGACTTCACCCCAGTCACGAACCCTGCCGTGGTAATCGCCCTCCTTGCGGTTAGGCTAACTACTTCTGGCAGAACCCGCTCCCATGGTG
>DASWVQ010000067.1:0-1938 GCA_036401195.1 Gemmatimonadaceae bacterium | reverse complement strand
CGCGCTGCTCCTGCCGTATCTCGGATGGGTGCTCTTCGCCAGCGCGCTCACCTGGAGCCTCTGGCGGCGGAACCCCACCATCCTCTAGCGGCCATGCGGCGATCCCTCCTCCTGCTCTCGATGCTCGGCGTGCTGCCGGCGCTCGCGCGCGCGCAGGAGGGGCCCGCGGGGCAGGGCGCACGTGCCCCCGCGCTGCCGCCCGCGTCGCCCGAAGCGCGGCAGATGCTCGACTCGGCGATCGCGCTCACCCGAACGTACGCGCTCTGGCGCGACGCCGTGGCGTGGGACGACCTGGTCCCGCGGCTGCAGCAGCGGATCGCGGGGGCGCGCACCCTCGAGGAGGTGTACCCCGCCCTCGGGATGCTCACGCGCAGCTTGGGCGACCGGCACAGCCACGTGCGCGTCCCCCCACCGGGGGCGCGCCGCGCCGGCGACAAGGGGGACGAGTCGAGCGCGCCCGCCGCGCGCGCGACCTTCCGCGAGCCGCCCATGACGACGCTCTGGCTCCCCACGCAGCGGGTGGGCTACGTGCGCATCCCCGCGCACGACGGGAGCGACGTGCCCACCTCGCGGGCGATGGCGACGGAGGTGCGCGCGGAGCTGGGGCGGCAGCACGCGCGGGGGGCCTGCGGCTACGTGGTGGACGTGCGCGACAACACCGGGGGCAACATGTGGCCCATGCTCGCCGCCCTGCGCCCGCTGCTGGGCGAGGGCCCCCTGGGCGCCTTCCGCGCGCCGCAGGAGAACGAGCCCTGGGGCGCCCGCGCCGCATGGGACGCGACCGACCGCTACGCCGCCGGCACGCCGCCGTGGGCCGACCTCACCGCCGGCCCGGTGGCGGTGCTCACCAACGGCCACACCGCGAGCTCCGGGGAGGCGGTGGTCGCCGCCTTCCGCGGCCGCCCCGCGACGCGGACGTTCGGCACCGCCACCGCCGGGCTCTCGACGGTGAACAACGGCTATCCGCTCCCGGGGGGCGCGATGCTCCTCCTCACCACCGCCGTGATCGCCGATCGCACCGGGCACGCGTACGGGGGACCGATCGATCCGGACGCCGTCGTCGCCGAAGAGGCGGGGCGCGACGCGCCGATGGAAGCGGCGGTCCGCTGGCTCCGCGCCCTCCCCGAGTGCACCCGATGACGACCCCACCCGAAGTCTGGCTCCGCGGCCCCCTCCCCGACGTCCCGCCCCTCCTCCAGCCGGTGGCGCACAGCCTCCTGCAATCCCGGGAGGAGGTCGCGGCGATCCTGCCGCAGCTCACCCCGCGCGAGCTCTGGCGCGAGCCGGGGGGCGCCGCGTCGGCGGGGTACCACGCACGGCACGCGACGGGGAGCCTCGATCGCCTCTTCACCTACGCGCGCGGCGAGGAGCTCTCTCCCGCGCAGCGCGAGGTGCTCCTCACCGAGGGGAAGGCCGACCGCGAGGAGGGAGCACCGCAGCGGCTGGTCGCCGCCTTCGCCGCGCAGGTGGACCGCGCGCTGGCACAGCTGCGGGCGACCAGCGAGTCCGTGCTCACGGAGACCCGGTTCGTGGGTCGGGCGCGCGTCCCCTCCACGGTCATCGGGCTGCTCGTTCACGCGGCGGAGCACACGCAGCGGCACGTGGGGCAGCTCACCGCCATCACGAAGGTCGTGCGCGGCACCGCCGCGCCGGCCGTCGTGTCGGGGCGATGATGCCGGACCGCATCGCGCTGGCCGAGAAGTTCGCGGGCTTCACCGAGCACTGGTCGCCCCGCATCGTCGCGGAGCTGAACGGGCAGCAGGTGAAGCTGGCGAAGTTCCAGGGGGAGTTCGTCTGGCACCACCACGACCACGAGGACGAGCTGTTCCTCGTGCACCGCGGGCGCTTCCGCATGGAATTCCGCGACCGCGTGGTGGAGCTCGCGGCGGGCGACCTGATCGTGGTGCCGCGCGGGGTCGAGCACCGTCCCGTGGCCGA
>DASWVQ010000066.1:0-9683 GCA_036401195.1 Gemmatimonadaceae bacterium | reverse complement strand
ACTCGGCAGCCGCTTCGGAGACCGGCACCGCGGCGGCGTTGAGCTTCGCGGCGAGGCGCGCCTCGTGGCGGGCCTTGAGCACCCCGGCCTTGCGGAGCAGGGAGCGCACGGTGTCGCTCGGCTGCGCGCCGTTGTCGAGCCAGTAGTTGGCGCGATCGGCCTGGACGGTGACACCGCCCTCGGAGACCCGCGGCTGGTACTGCCCGATGATCTCGATGAACTTGCCGTCGCGCGGCGAGCGCGAGTCGGCGACCACGATGCGGTAGACGGGGGCCTTCTTGCGGCCCACGCGACGGAGACGAATGCGAACCATCGGACTGTCCTCTCAAACGGGTCTCGTGCTGCTCCGGGCTCCTCGCGTCGCGGCCAACCGGCCGCGCGCACCCGGTCCTGCAGTCATCCTGAGCGTCGTGCAGTCATCCTGAGCGGAGCGAAGGATCTGGCCATTGCGCGCCGGCGCCAGATCCTTCGGCTTCGCCTCAGGATGACTTCAACGTCGCCCGGGGCGACTTCATCTCATAAACATACCCGGGCGCATCTTCCCGGCGCCACCCGGGAGTCCCCCCCCCATCTTCTTCATCATCTTCTGCATGTCGCGGAACTGCTCGAGCAGCTTGTTCACCTCGCTGATCGGGCGGCCGGCCCCCCTGGCGATGCGGGCGCGGCGCGAGCCGTTCATGAGGGTGGGGTCCTTCCGCTCGGCGGGGGTCATGGAGAGGATGATCGCCTCCACGTGCTTCATCCGCTTCGGGTCGGCCTGCTTGAGCTGCTTGAGCATCTTGCCGTTCACGCCCGGCAGCATCTTCAGCAGCCCTTCCAGGGGCCCCAGCTTCTCGATCTGCTTCATGGCCGCGAGGAAGTCGGTGAAGTCCATCCCCTCCTTGCGGACCTTCTTCTCCAGCCGCTTCGCCTCGTCCTGGTCGAAGGCGACCTGCGCCTTCTCCACGAGGGAGATGATGTCCCCCTGCTGGAGGATGCGGCCGGCCATGCGGTCGGGGTGGAACTCCTCGAGGGCATCGGACTTCTCGCCCACGCCGATGTACTTGATCGGCTTCTTGAGCACCCCGTAGATCGAGAGCGCCGCGCCGCCGCGCGCGTCGCCGTCCATCTTGGTGAGCACGACGCCGGTGACGCCGAGGCGGTCGTTGAACCCCTGGGCGATGCGCACGGCGTCCTGGCCGGTCATCCCGTCGGCGACGAGCAGGATCTCGTCGGGGCGGATCTCGGCCTTGAGGCGCTCGAGCTCCGCCATCATGTCGTCGTCGATCTGGAGCCGGCCGGCGGTGTCGACGAGGACGACCTTGTCGCGGGCGCGCTTCGCCTGCTCGATGCCGTCGCGGGCGATGCGCACCACGTCCTTCGTGGTGCGATCGGCGTAGACGGGGACGTCGAGCTGCTGGCCGAGGGTCTCGAGCTGGTCGATCGCGGCGGGGCGATAGACGTCGGCGGCGACGAGGCGGGGGGCCTTCCCCTCCCCCTTGAGCTTGCGGGCGAGCTTGGCGGCGGTGGTCGTCTTCCCGGAACCCTGGAGCCCGACCATCATGACGATGGTGGGGGGGACGGTGCTGAGCTTGAGCCCCTCGCGCCGCTCGCCGAGCATGGCGGTGAGCTCGTCGTGGACGATCTTGACGAGCTGCTGGGCGGGGGAGACGGTCTTGATCTGGGCGACGCCGACCGCCTTCTTCTCCACGCGCTCGAGGAACTCGCGGGTGAGCTGGAAGTTCACGTCGGCCTCGAGGAGGACGCGGCGCACCTCGCGCAGCCCTTCCTTGATGTCGGCTTCCGTGAGCACGCCGCGCCCGCGGAGGCGGGCGAAGGTGGCTTCCAGCTTTTCGCTCAGTTCATCGAACATAGTCTTGAAAGCTACCCGCGGCCGGGGCCGTTTTCAACCCTTGGCGGGCTAGGCTATGTGCTCGCGGGGGTTATACTTACGTCGCAGTCGTCCTGAGTGGAGCGAAGGACCTGGCCCGGCCGCGCCGGATTCGGGGATCTTCGCCCTGCCCGGGATCGCGAGGCCCGCGATGTGCCTCCGTCCGAGAGTCCACCCGCCGAGACCGGAATGGCGAAAGTCCAGCGCAAGGAAGACGTCCTCACCAGCGAGCTCCCGCCCACGCTCCCCCTGATGGCGCTCCGCTCCACGATCGTCTACCCCCTGGGGACGATCGCGGTGCAGATGGGGGCCCCCGAGAACCTGGCCCTGCTCCGCGAGCACGAGGAGCCGGGGCTGGTGGTGGCGCTGGTGATCGCCAGCGGGGACCACGACGAGCCCCTCGACAACCGGAAGTTCATCGGCCGGGTGGGGGTCGCCGCGCGGGTC
Organism: Gemmatimonadaceae bacterium; assembly: GCA_036401195.1. GTDB lineage: Bacteria > Gemmatimonadota > Gemmatimonadetes > Gemmatimonadales > Gemmatimonadaceae > JACDHQ01. The sequence goes on along the minus strand of DASWVQ010000066.1, from coordinate 7,366 downwards.
CACGAGCGGATCAACCTCCCCGGCGACACCGTCCAGATCACCCTCCAGGGGCTCCGCCGGATCGTCATCGACGACATCGAGCGGGTGGACCCCTATCCCGTGGCGGCGGTGACGCCGGCGGTGGACGTGCACGGCGACGACCCCGAGTTCGACGACCTGGTCACGCGCATCGCGACCGCCGCCGAGACGCTGGCGGAGATGGTGGACCGGATCCCGGACGAGGTGCCGCAGATCCTGAAGATGAACGTCACCGACCCCGGGCGCTTCGCGGACCTGGCGGCGACGAACATGAACTTCCGCATCTCGGACAAGGACGAGGTGCTGCAGCGGCTCGACGTGGGGCAGCGGCTGCGCTTCATCCTCGGGCGGCTGGAGCGGGAGGTGGCGCGCGCCCGGGTGATGGAGGACGTGAAGCGCCAGACCGAGATCAAGATCGAGCAGCACCAGCGGGAGTTCTACCTGCGCCAGCAGCTGCGCGCGATCCAGACGGAGCTCGGCGAGACCGATCCCGGGGAGAAGGAAGCGATCGAGCTGCTGCGGAAGATCGACGAGGCCAACCTGCCGGAGCGCGCGGGGCAGGAGGCGCGGCGCGAGGCCGAGCGGCTGCGCATGCTCTCGCCCGCGTCGAGCGAGTACCAGGTGGTGCGCACCTACCTGGACTGGATCCTGTCGCTCCCCTGGAACAAGAAGAGCGGCACGGAGCAGATCGAGCTGGCGAAGGTGGAGGAGGCGCTCGACAAGCAGCACTACGGGCTGGAGGAGGCGAAGGAGCGCATCATCGAGTACCTGGCGGTGCGCAAGCTGCGCGGGGGCGACCCGCACGGTCCCATCCTCTGCTTCGTGGGGCCCCCGGGCACCGGCAAGACGTCGCTCGGCGAGGCGATCTCGGAAGCGATCGGGCGCGAGTTTTATCGAATCTCGGTTGGCGGCGTGCGGGACGAAGCCGAGATCCGCGGGCACCGGCGCACCTACGTGGGCTCGATGCCGGGACTGCTCATCCAGGCGCTGCGTCGCGTGCAGGTGCGCGACCCGATCCTGATGATCGACGAGATCGACAAGATGTCGGGAGGCGGCCCCTCGGGCGATCCCACCGCGGCGATGCTCGAGGTGCTCGACCCGTCGCAGAACGACTCGTTCGTGGATCACTACCTGAACGTGCCCTTCGACCTCTCGAGCTGCCTGTTCATCTGCACGGCGAACAACCTGTACGACATCCCCGCCCCGCTCCGCGACCGCCTGGAGATCATCAAGATCGCCGGGTACACCGTGGAGGAGAAGGTGGAGATCGCGTGGCGCTACCTGCTGCCGCGCCTCCTCGAGGAGCACGGGATCACCGACAAGGACATCCAGTTCACCGACGAGTCGCTGTCGTTCGTGTCGAACCGCTACTCGCGCGAGGCGGGGCTGCGCAACTTCGAGCGCAACCTCGCGGCGATCATGCGCAAGCGGGCGCGGAAGAAGGCCGACGGCGAGGAGGGCGCCTGGATCATCGACGCGGAGAAGGTCGAGGAGGTCCTCGGCATCCCCCGCTACTCGGTGGAGGAGGCGGAGAAGACGCCGGAGGTGGGCGTCGTCACCGGCCTCGCCTGGACGGCGAGCGGGGGCGACCTGATGGTGATCGAGGCGCTGCGCATGTCGAACGGCTCCGGGCGCCTGATGGTCACCGGGCAGCTGGGCGACGTGATGCGCGAGTCGGTGGACGCGGCCTACTCGTACGTGCGCTCGCGCGCCGGGACCCTCGGGATTCCCGACAGCGAGTTCAAGGAGAGCGACATCCACATCCACCTTCCCGCCGGCGCCATTCCCAAGGACGGCCCGTCGGCGGGGATCACCCTGTCGCTCGCGATCGCGAGCGTGCTCTCGCGGCGCCCGGTGCGGCGTGACCTCGCCATGACGGGCGAGGTTACGCTGCGCGGCAAGGTGCTGGAGATCGGCGGGGTGAAGGAGAAGGTGCTCGCCGCCTACCGCGCCGGCCTGCGCGAGCTGATCATGCCCGCCGCGAACGAGAAGGACCTGCGCGACGTGCCGGAGCAGGTCCGCGCGACGATCAGCTTCCGCTTCGTGCACACGATGGACGAGGTGCTGCGGATCGCGCTCATGCCGGAAGCGGTGCGCGACGACGCGGTGGCCTCGGAGAACCCGGAGGCCACCGGGACGGCGGGGACTGGGGGGGCGATCGACCGGGAGACGCCGATCGAGGTGAATCCCGGCTGACGCAGGCCGGACGGACCGTTCGTGCGCAACCGGGGGCTCGCCGATGATCGAGATCATCCGCGCCGACATCACCACCCTCGACGTCGACGCCATCGTCAACGCGGCCAACCCGTCGCTGGCGGGGGGCGGCGGGGTGGACGGCGCCATTCACCGCGGCGCGGGCCCGGAGCTCGCCGTGGCGGCGATGCGCCACGGCCGCTGCCCGCCGGGGCATGCGGTGCTCACCCCGGGATTCCGGCTCCGCGCCCGGTTCGTGGTGCACGCCGTCGGCCCCGTGTGGGAGGGAGGCGACGATGGCGAGGGTGACATCCTCCGGGCGACGTACGAGAGCGCCTTCGCCGCGGCGCGGGGGGAGCCCTCCATCAGGTCGATCGCCTTCCCGGCGATCTCGACCGGCGTGTACGGCTTCCCGAAGCGCGAAGCGGCACGCGTCGCGCTCGAGGTGATGCACGGGCACGAGGCGGAGTTCGAGCGGATCGTCGCCTGCGTCTTCGACGCCGAGTCCGAGCGCATCTACCGCTCGCTCGCCGGCATGCCAGGGAGCGCGACGGGCGGCTGAGCCGGCCCTGATCGCCTGCCGTCTGGCGGAAAGGCCGGTCGCATGCCATGCTGCCACCAGCGGCGCGGGCTGCATGGCGATCCCCTCCTCCGGTCCCGCGACGCGCCGAGGTCTCATGTCCAGTGGGCAGGTGCTGCTACGCTCCGTCGCGACGCTGATCGTCCTCGCGGCTGGATGCACGCTCAAGGAATCGGGCGATGCGGAGCCGGCAGCGGCACGCGCCCCGTCTGCCGGCTCGGCGGCAGCCGCACACGCCGACAGCGGAGCCGCCGCCATCGCGCGCACGCCCCCCTTCGACTCGCTGCGCGGGATCGTGGGAGGGGTCGCCGCCGTCGTCCCCCGGCTCCCCACTGATACCACGACCGTCGTCGCGACGCCCGACGAGCTGCGCGACCTCGCCGCACGCATGACGATCCCCGTCCAGGGGATCCGCGCCGCGGACCTCCGGAACACCTTCGATGAGCGCCGGGGCGGCGGGACGCGGCCGCACGAGGCCCTCGACATCCTCGCCCCCCGCGGAACCCCGGTCCTCTCGGCGACCGACGGCGTGGTGCGGAAGAAGCACGCGAGCGTCCCCGGTGGGCTGATGGTCTACGCCGCCGACGCGGGCGACCGGTTCATCCTCATGTACGGCCACCTCGATCGCTACGCCGACGGGCTCACCGAGGGGCAGCCGCTCGCGCGGGGGCAGGTCATCGGCTACGTGGGCACCACCGGCAACGCGCCGGTGGGCACGCCGCACCTCCATTTCGCCATCGCGCGCGGGCACCCGAGCCAGGCGTGGTGGCGGGGCTCGCCGGTGAATCCCTTTCCCCTGCTCACGGCCGTTGGCGCCGCGGCGGGCAACCCGAGGTAGTGCCGGAGCGCGACGCACGAGGCCGGGCGCGCATCCGCGCGATGCGACCGTCGGACGTCGAGGCCGTCGCCGCGCTGCACGTCGAGACGTTCCGGGAGGCCCACGGCCGGCTGGGCGCACCGTCACCTGCCCTGCGCCAGCGCCAGTGGCGCGAGGCCTTCGAGGGCGCAGGCGACTGGTTCGGCTTCGTCGCCGAAGGGCCGGAGGGCGGGCTGGTGGGATTCGCGAAGGGAACGCGGCACGACGGCGGCATCCCGGAGTTCCAGGGGGAGCTGAACAAGATCTACGTGCTGCGCCGCTGGCATCGCCGGGGGATCGGCAGGCAGCTCGTCGCCCACGTCGCGCGGCGCTTCGTCGCGCAGGGAGTGACGTCGATGCTCCTCTTCGGCGATGCCCGCAGCCCCGCGAACGGCTTCTACGAGCGCCTCGGCGCCCAGCGGCTCCTGGGCGCCGACGGGGCGTTCCATGGCGGGTACGGCTGGCGCGACCTCGGCCCGCTCGTCGCGCTGGTGGCGGGCGACTGAGCGCGGGCGTTTCCGAGGTCGCGCGATCGCTTAATCTTCGACCTGGTCGTGCCGCCGGCCCCTGACCGCTTCCCGGATCCCCGATCGATGCCTCGCCTGCGCACTTCGATATCCCGTTGCCCCGCCGTCCTGTCCGTGGCCCTCCTCGGCTCGGCGGCGCTGGCCGGCCCCGCGAGCCTGCGCGCGCAGTCGGCCGCGCCGGTCGCGCCTCCGGTGGCACCGCCGGCCGCGACGCCCGCCGAGCCGCTCGCGATCGGCGAGACCTTCACGATCCAGTCCCGGGTGCTCGGCGAGGTGCGGCGCATCAACGTCTACCGGCCGCCCGCATACGGCGAGGCACCCGGCGCGGCGCGCCCGGTGCTCTACATGCCCGACGGCGGGGTCGCCGAGGACTTCCTGCACGTGGCGGGGCTGCTCCAGGTGTCGGTGGGCAACGCCACCATGCGCCCCTTCCTCCTGGTGGGGATCGAGAACACCGAGCGACGGCGCGACACGACCGGCCCCACCTCGGTCGCGTCGGACCGGAAGATCGCGCCACGCGTGGGCGGGTCGGCCGCATTCCGCACGTTCATCCGCACGGAGCTCATGCCGACGGTCCGCGCCCGATACGCCACCACGGGGGAGACCGCGGTGGTGGGCGAGTCGCTCGCGGGGCTCTTCGTCGTCGAGACCTTCCTCCTCGAGCCGGGGCTGTTCGACAGCTACCTGGCCTTCGACCCGAGCCTCTGGTGGGACGGGGGGCGGCTCGTGAAGGAGGCGGCGGAGCGGATCCGGGCGCACCCCGCGGCGCCGAAGGTGCTGTACCTCGCCAGCAGCGACGAGCCGGAGCTCATGCGGCTCACCGGCGAGCTTGCGGCGATCCTCGAGGCGGGGAAGTTCCCGGGGCTGCGCTGGCAGTACCACCCGATGCCGGAGGAGGGGCATGGCACGATCTACCACCCCGCGGCGCTGCGCGCCTTCCGCCTGCTCTTCGCGCCGGCGGGGGCGAAGTAGCCACCCTCTCGACCGCCAATCGCCATGAACCGGACGGGGATCATGTCCTGGATGCTTGCCACCACCGCCCTGGCCACCCTGCTCGCGTGCCGCGACGCGAAGTCCGCCGGCGCGGACACCGGCCGTGCGATGGCCTTCGACACCGCCGTGGTGCGGATCGTCTCCACCGCTGGCGACACGACGCGCTGGCGCGTGGAGCTCGCCGCGACCCCGCAGCAGCGCACGATGGGGCTCATGGAGCGGCAGGCCCTCCCCGCCGACGCGGGGATGCTCTTCACGTATGAGGAGATGCAGCCGGCCGACGCGGGCTTCTGGATGTACCGGACCCGCATCCCCCTCGACATCGCCTATGCCGACTCCACCGGCACCGTGCGGGTGGTGCTGCGCATGGAGGCCTGTCCCACCGCGCTCGCCTCCGGCTGCCCCACCTATCCGCCGAACGCGCGCTACCAGTATGCGCTCGAGGTGAACGCCGGCGCCCTCGCCGCGCGCGGCGTGACCGTGGGATCGCGCATCCTGGTGGACGACCGCCGCCGCTGACGCGGGCTCAGGGCAGGCGCTCGAGCTCCCCCTCCGCGCACCGGGTCTCGCAGAGCGCGTCCCCCGCCGGCGTGCCGCGCAGCGCCTGGTCGAAGAACGCGGCGGTGAGCTGCGACGCGAGCCGCAGCCCGCGCGCCCCGTCGATCGGTCCCCACCGCATCCAGCGGAGCTTCGGCCCCTCGATCGCGGTGGACACCAGCGCCGCGTCGGTGAAGTTCAGGTGCCGGATGCTGTGGATGCGGATCCGCCGCGCCCACGCGGCCTGCGACGAGATCCCGGCCCACTCGCCGCTCCGGCGCGCCTCGCTGCGCGCCATGCCCTCGCTGGTGAGCCGGGTCCATTCGGCGCTCGGCGCCGGGGGCGCCTCGCTCATGGGAGGCAGCTCGTGGCTGACGAAGAGCAGGGGCTGCCGGGGACGCACCTGCACTACGTCGCCCATCGGGTCGCCATCGAGGTTCACCGCCGCCTTCACGATCGTATCGCGCGCGGCGGCGACGAGCGCGGTGGTGCCGCCGAGCGAATGACCGAAGGCGCCCACGCGGGCGAGGTCCAGGTGGCCGGCCCAGGGCGCGCCTCGGGCGGCATCCAGGTCGCGCAGCCGGCCGAGCACGTGCAGCAGGTCGCGGTGCGCCTCGGCCTGGTCGGTGCCGATCGCGGCGCCCACCCCCAGCACCTTGTTCACCACCCGTCCGTCGCCCAGGCGCACCACGTCGGCCAGGCCGGTGGGGGCGATCCCCACCACCACGTACCCCCGGCTGGCGAGGTCCTCGAGCAGGACGCTGTAGTCGGTGGGGAGCCAGCCGTTGCCCGGGACGAACAGCAGCACCGGCGCGCGACGCACCGCGTCGCTCCAGGGGGCGCCGGTGACGGCGTGCACCCGCAGGTGGCGCACCAGCTCCGCCGCCCCCGCGCCGATCTTCTGCGCCGAGGCGGCGGCGCGGAGGTCGTTCCAGGGCTGGTCGAGTGCGGGTTCGGGGACCGCGCCGTCGACGCGGGCCGCGGGATACCACACCCAGCCCGGGATCTCCCGCGGCCGCGTACCGTCCGCGGGGTCCCGCCGCGCGCTGTCCACCCAGGTGAAGGCGCGGCGCCCCACGGCGAAGGGCCCCGAGGGCGCCGGCGTGGTGGTCGGAAGCCCCTGCGCCCGCGTCGCCGCGGCCGGGAGCAGGACCAGGGCGAGCGCGGCGCGCAGGGTGCGGGGTGCACGACGGTGAGACATGACGAAGGGTCGCGGGGTTGGGTGAACCGGTCCCCCCTTCGATGCCGGCGGGGTGCCCAGGGTTTGAGCGCGGTTGCCCGGGCGCAGGCCCGGGTGCACATATTCGGAGTCCCCGGTCCCCCATCCCCATGCATCGCACCCGCCAGGACGCCCTCCCCTTCCGCGGCAGCTCGCACCAGTTCGTGGGCGCGCAGCAGGGCGACACCGGCATCTCGGTCTTCCTCTTTCACGGCGAGCCGGGACGCGGGCCCGGCCCGCATCGCCATCCCTACGACGAGGTGCAGTTCATCCAGTCGGGGCGCGGCGTGTGGACGGTGAACGGGGAGCAGTTCGAGGCGGGGGCCGGCGACATCCTGGTGATCAAGGCGGGGGAGGTGCACAGCTTCCGCGCGATCGGCAGCGAGCCGCTGGTGCAGCTCGACGTGCACCTGCACCGGGAGTTCATCCAGGAGAACCTCGAA
>DASWVQ010000065.1:0-3979 GCA_036401195.1 Gemmatimonadaceae bacterium | reverse complement strand
CAGCAGTACGAGGCCCTCTGGTACTCCACCGACGCCGAGGCCAGCGTCCAGAGCTTCCTCGCCAACGCGAGCCGCATCTCCGTCGTCGCCCCGCAGTCCTTCTCCATGGACTCCGTCGGCGTCATCTCCGGCCGCGTCGACCCGCGCGTGATCGCGAAGGCGCGCGAGGCGAAGGTGAAGGTCGTCCCCCTCATCGTGAACCCCGGCTTCGACCAGCGCATCTTCCACCTCGTGCTCGCGACCCCCGAGTCGCGCGCCCGCGCCGTGCGCAACATCGCCGCCCTCTGCCGCGACAACCACTTCGACGGGATCCAGTTCGACTTCGAGAACATCCACGTCGCCGACCGCGAGCGCTTCACCAGCTTCTCGCGCGAGGTCGCCGACTCGCTGCACGCCATCGGCTGCACCCTCTCCGCCGCCGTCGTCCCCCGCTCCAGCGAGTATCCCGGCCCCACCTCGTACCACGCGTGGATCTTCGACAACTGGCGGGGCGCCTACGACTACAAGGCCCTCACCGAGTCGATGGACTTCCTCTCGCTGATGACCTACTCGCAGCACACGCGTCGCACCCCGCCCGGCCCCGTCGCCGGCTATCCGTGGACCGAGGCCGCGGTGAAGTACCTCCTCGCCCTCGGCATCCCCGGCTCGAGGATCTCCGTGGGGCTCCCCGCCTACTCGCAGCACTGGTACGCGGTGTACGACGCCACCGGCGCGCACACCACCGCGAGCGGCCTCGCGTACCCCGCCGCCGCCGGCGTGCTGGCGAAGAACGGCGCCACCACCACCTGGGACCCGAAGCAGAAGGAGGCCTTCGCCTTCTGGGAGAACGACGGCCTGTACGAGTGGCTCTTCCTCCAGGACGCGCGCGCCTTCGCCGAGCGACTCGCGCTCATGCGCCAGTACAGGCTGCGCGGCTACTCCGTGTGGGTGCTCGGCCAGGAGGACCCGAAGGTCTGGTCGCTCCCGGGGCTCCGGTAGCCCCGGGTCGGGGAGCGCCGCGCGGCGATGCGACGCGGCGCTCCCCCCGCCCTTCATGCGCGGCTTACCCGCCCACCCCGATCTGCTTCATGAAGGTGACCAGGTCGTACATCAGGTTCTCCTCCACGATCTGGCCATCGTGCCACTGTGCGACCGTGTAGAAGTCGAGGTCGAAGCCCTTCCCCGTCGGTGGGATCTCCGTACCGTCGGCTCCCATCATCGGCCCCGTCATCGTGCCCTTGAAGCGCGCGACCGAGCAGGTGTAGTCGCCGGAGGCGAAGAAGATCCGGTACGGGCGATTGTCGAGCTGCTGGTCGGGGAAGGTCTTCCAGAAGGCGATCGACTCCTTCGTGTGATCCTCGATCCCCACGGTCGGCGTCGTCGTGCCGGGCCAGCGGACGACCACGTCGGGCTTGTGCCGCGCGCGGAACACCTCCACGTCCTGGGCGTTCCAGGCATCGTCGAGCGTCTGCATCAGTTCCATGTTGCGCTGTTCCGTGGGCGTGGGCATGGTGGGGCCTCCCGTGGGTGATGTCGCCGCGGTGAGTCCGCGACGCCATGCCGCGCCGCAACTTTGGTGCGCGGCGGGCGCGCGATGCGACGTACGTCTCCCGAATGTCGACGCGCGCGCCAGGTCAGGGCGCGAGCACGTCGCGGATCGAGGGATCCCGGTCGAACTGCGCGCGCGCGAAGGGACAGGTCGCCATCACCTTCGTCCCCGTCTCCCGCGCCCATGCCACCGCCGCGTCGAGCAGCTGGCGGCCGAGTCCCTGCCCGCCGAGCGACGGGTCCACCTCGGTGTGGTCGATGATCACCAGCGCGTCGCCCGCGCGGCTGTACGTCAGCTCGGCGACGCGGGCGCCCGCGCGCTCGACGTAGAACGCTCCGCGGTGTCCGTGGTTCTCGTGCGCGATCGCGTGCCCTGCCATGCCGGCCTCGATGAAGGGGGGGAGGGTCAGTATCGCACCGTGATCCCGGAACGCAGCACCGACGTGAGCTCCGCGGTCATCGCGTCCACCGCCTCGGGTCGGCCGTGGAAGGCGGCGGGGGTGCTCTGGAAGAGCGCGACGCGCTGCTCGCCATTGTCGTCGATGGCCACGAGCACCTGGATCGCGTTCACCGCCGCGTTCAGGCCGTCGCCGCCGCGCGGCACCATCCCCGCCGCCGCGCGCACCACCGTCACCCCCGCGCCGACGACGCGCGCCTCGCGCACCACGGCCACGTACTGCGCCGTCACGTGGTGCTGGAAGATCTTCGCCAGCGTGCGCCCGATCTCCCCCGGCCCCTGCATCTCCGAGCCGTCGAAGCCGATCGAGCTGCCGTCCGGGGCGAAGAGCGCGGCGAAGGCCTGCGCGTCGCGCGCGTTCCACGCATCGAGCAGCCGTGCGTACAGCGCGACCGCGGCGTCCGGTTGTGTCATCCCGCTCGTCCTGGAGGCGTCGGGCGCGGAATCTAGTTGCCGGCGGCCATCTTCGCCCCCGCCCGGCTCTCCACCTCCACCCCCGTGAGCGACACGGAGAATCCGCGCCGCAGCGTGTTCTGCACCTCCGACACCCGGTCGGTGTGCTCCACCAAAGCGCGGATCTCCCCTTCCGGCGCCTGCGCCGCGACCCGCGCGTGGTACGAGAGCGCCTTCGCCGCTTCTCCCGGCTCCCCGAAGGTCGCGTTCACCTGCACCTCCACCCGGTCCACCACGATCGAGCGCAACGCCGCCTCGCGGTACACGTCGTTGCAGAAGCAGGTGGCCAGCGCCAGGCAGAGCAGCTCGCCCCCGTTGGTCTCCAGCCCGCGCCCATCGGGCTTCTGCTGGATGTGCAGCCGATGCTCGTGCTGCTCGGTCGCGACCGTCACCCGCAGCTGCTCCGACCGCGGGGCGGTCGGCTCGCATTCCACTCGTGCCCGGATTTCCGCCATCACGCCTCCCGCGTCGCGTCGCGTCGCGTCCCGACGCCGATCCCGCTCCCGGAAGCTGCGCCCCACCGGCGGCACTGTCCAGCCGGGGTTTTCCCCCGAACCGCGGGGGGGAACCCGGCTACCGGGGCGGCCGAACGGTTATCGGATCGGCCGCCCCCTCGAGCACCCGCTGCCTCGCCGCGACGGGGTCGTGCGCGGTCACGCCGCCCCGGGCCCCCCGGCGCGTTCGTGGAGGAGCATCCACGACGTGCCGAAGCGGTCGCGCAGCATCGCGAAGCGGTGCGCGAAGAAGGTCTCCTCCATCGGCATGAAGATCTCACCCCCCTCCCGCAGCAGGTCGTAGACCCGCTCCGCCTCCTCGCTGCTGGCGACCGTGAGGGAGAGGTACGCGCTGCGCATGGGCTGGAACCGCTCCGGCGGGACGTCGGCGCCGAGCAGCGTGGTGCCCCCGAGGTCGATCCGCGCGTGCAGCACCGCGTCGCGCCATCCCTCGGGCACGCCGGGCGGGCCGCTCTCCCCGTGCGTCGTGAGGAAGGTGATGCGCCCGCCGAGCTGCGCCTGGTAGAACTCGAACGCCTGGCGGCAGTTGCCGCCGTAGTTCAGGTACGTGTGGAGTTGCATGTCCTCATCCTGGGGGAGGGCGACCGCCGGCGTCAGCGGCGCTTCCGTGTGGCTTCGCGGTTTCGCGCCACCGCGGCCTTCACCAATGCCTTGAACGACCGCGCGTTCACCGTCTCGCCTTCGCGAATGTCGATCGCGCGCCGCGTGTTCCCCTCGAGGCTCGCGTTGAAGAGGCCCGTGCGGTTCGGGAGGCTGGCCCCATGCGCGAAGGTGAGCTTCACCACCTGCTTGTACGTCTCCCCCGTGCACACGATGCCGTGATGCGACCAGACCGGCGTCCCCCGCCACTTCCACTCCTCGGTCATCTCCGGGTCGGCCTCGAGGATCAGCGCGCGCATGCGGGCCAGCACCTCGCCGCGCCAATCGTCCAGCTCGCGGATGCGTTCGTCGATGCGGCGCGAAGCGTCGCTGCCCGCTGCGAGCCCGGGCGCCGCCTTCGCGCTCGCGTCGCGTGCCGTGCTGCCGC
>DASWVQ010000064.1:0-7018 GCA_036401195.1 Gemmatimonadaceae bacterium | reverse complement strand
GGATCGTTCCCCACCCGCGCCGCGGCGATCAGCTTGGGCACGTAGTCCCGCGTCTCCTTCGGCAGCTTCGGCATGATGCGGAAGAAGTCCGCGTCGGTGCCCGTGGTCCGGCCGGTGGTGCGACGCAGGGCGCTGCGCACCGTCCCCGCCCCCGAGTTGTACGCCGCCGCCGCCAGGTACCAGGAGCCGAACCGCTCCTTCAGCGACGCCAGGTAGGTGAGCGCTGCCTCGGTCGCCAGCTCCGGGTCGCGACGCTCGTCCACCTTGCCCCGCACCTTCAGCCCGAACTGGCGCGCCGTCGGCGCCATGAACTGCCACATTCCCACCGCCTTCACCCGCGACTTGGCGTTCGGGTTGAACTCCGACTCGATCATCGCGAGATAGATCAGGTCGCGCGGCATCTGCTTCGCGTCGAGCTTGGCGGTGATCATCGGCTCGTACTGCGCCTTCTTCTCGAGCAGGCGGTCGAAGCCCGGCGCCGAGGCCAGCTTCGTCACCCACTTCGCGATCGTGGGGTGCTCCATCCCAGCGTCGAGCTCGGCAAGATTGCCGGACTCGGCGGTACCGAGACGCCCCACCGCGAAACGGGGAGACTTCGCCCGCTCCATGACGGACTGGACCACCGGCGTCCGGGTCAGGTAGGCCGACTGCCCCACCTGCCCAGCGGCCAGCGCGGCCCCCACGGCGATGATCCCCGCCTGGAGGCCGTACTGCGTCGCGAGGCGCCGCAGGCGCACCCGGACACGCATGGTGAATTCAGTGCATCTATTTGACATGCTTCAACTTAGCTGTTTACGACCCTCATTGATAGCTTGACTTTCAGCGACTGAATAGTTTGGGATTGAGGGATTTCGGCCCGGAAATTTCCTCGACGGATCGCCCGTTCGTCGTTTTCCGGGCCGGCGTCGACCACCTTGCAACCACCCCCGCTCCACCCACCCCCGCGCTGCACCACTCCCTCGTGCTGACCACCGAGCCACTCCCCACCGCGATCGCCCTCGCCGTGTTCGGCGCCCTGCTGCTCGCCAGCGCGCTGTTCAGCCGCGCGGGCTCCCGGCTGGGCGTGCCCGTCGCGCTGATCTTCCTCACGGTCGGGATCCTCGCCGGGTCGGAGGGGCTCGGCGGGATCCACTTCGAGGACTACCGGCTCGCGTACCGCCTGGGGAGCGTGGCGCTGGTGCTGATCCTCTTCGACGGAGGGCTCAACACCCCGATGTCGGCGGTGCGCCGGGTGGCAGCGCCCGCGTCGGTGCTGGCCACCATCGGGGTGGTGGGAACGGCGGGGCTCCTCGCCCTGGGCGCGCACGCCCTCGGCTTCCCCTGGCCGCTGGCCCTCCTCCTCGGCGCGGTCGTCTCCTCGACCGACGCCGCGGCGGTGTTCTCGCTGCTGCGCGGGAGCGGGATCGCGCTCCAGCGCCGGGTGGGATCGACGCTGGAGGTGGAGTCGGGGGTGAACGACCCGATGGCGGTGATCCTCACCACCATCATGACGCGACACCTCGTGGATGGCTCGGGGTTCTCCTGGATGGTGGTCCCCGAGGTGGTGCTGCAGATCGTCGTGGGGGCGGGGCTCGGCTTCGGGATCGGATGGGGAGGACGCGAGCTGCTGCGACGCACGCGGCTCGCGGCGGGGGGGCTCTACGTCGTGCTGATCGTGGGGCTCGCCTTCCTCGCCTTCGCGCTCCCCACCCTCGCCTACGGGAGCGGCTTCCTCGCCGTGTACGTGGCGGGGCTCGTGCTCGGCGACGGGGAGTTCCCGTACAAGCCGGCGATCCTGCGCGTGCACGACGCGCTCGCCTGGCTCTCGCAGGTGAGCATGTTCCTGCTCCTGGGCCTCCTCGTCTTCCCCTCGCGGCTGCTCGAGGTGGCGCCGGTGGGGCTCTCGATCGCGATACTGCTCACCTTCGTGGCGCGGCCGATCGTGGTCTGGCTCTGCCTCCTGCCCTTCCGCTACCCGGCGAAGGAAGTGGCGTACATCGGCTGGGTGGGGCTGCGCGGCGCGGTGCCGATCGTCCTCTCGATCTTCCCGGTGCTCGCCGGCGCGCCGGGCGGGGAGCGGCTCTTCGACCTCGTCTTCTTCGTGGTGCTGGCGGGGGCGTTCATCCCCGGGGCCACGGTGGCGCCCTTCGCCAGGCGGCTCGGGCTCGAGTCCGACGATCCCCCCTCGCCCCCCGCGGTGCTGGAGATCGAGTCGCTCACGCCGCTCAACGGGGAGCTCCATTCGTTCTACGTGGACGACGCCCTCCCGATCACGGGCGCGACACTCGCCGAGATCCCCTTCCCGGAGGGGACGGCGGTGACGCTCATCCTCCGGGGCGGGGACCTCGTCGCGCCGAAGGGGAGCACGGTGCTCATGGAGGGGGACCATGTGTACGTCTTCGCGCGGCACGAGGACCGGGCGATGATCCGGCTGATGCTGGGGCGGCCGGAGAGCCACTGATCCCACCGCCGGGGTGTCGGTGCCCCGCGCTACCCTCAGTGGGCGCGCCGGCGCCTCCTGCGCCCGGGTGATCCGGCTGGCAACGATCCGGTGTTGACCGACGGCGGTCGCCCTGCCATCGTGCGAGACCCCTCCCCGCCCCGACCCCTCCGTCGCATGCAGCAGCAGCTCGACTTTCCCGAGGCCTACACCGCGCCGGCCACGCCGGACCACGATTTCGACGCCCTCGAAGGGATGGCGCGCACCCTCTGCGCCACGGGGGAGTATCGCGTCGCGCGCCGCTTCCGCCGCCGCGACCGGTACGCCGATGCCGCGGGGCGTGCGCTGCGCACCGCGCTCTTCGTCGACACCGAGACCACGGGGCTCGACGCCGCGCGCGACGCGATCATCGAGCTGGCGGTGGTCCCCTTCACCTATTGCGAGGCGGATGGCAGCGTCTGCGAAGTGGGGCCCGCGGCGTCGTGGCTGGAGGATCCGGGGCGGCCGATCCCGGCGCCGGTGACGGAGCTGACCGGGATCACCGACGCGATGGTGCGCGGGCAGCGCATCGACGAGGTGGCGGTGGCGGGGCTGCTCGAGGGCGCCTCGCTGGTGATCGCGCACAACGCGCGTTTCGACCGGCCCTTCGTGGAGCGGCGGCTCCGGGGGTTCGAGGCGCTGCCCTGGGCCTGCTCGGTGAACGAGATCCCGTGGAAGGAGCATGGCTGCGGGTCGTCGAACCTGGAGTACCTGTTGCACCAGAGCTGCGGGGAGTTCTTCGGGGCGCATCGCGCCGCCGACGACTGCCTCGCCGCGATCCACCTGCTCGCCACGCGCACGCCGAAGGGGGGCGTTCCGATGCGGATGCTCCTCGAGTCGTCCCAGCGGGTGACGGTGCGGCTCTGGGCGATCGCGAGTCCCTTCGACAGCAAGGAGCTGCTCAAGGGGCGCGGCTATCGCTGGAGCGCGGGCGACGGCGGCCGCCCCAAGGCGTGGTATCGCGACTGCGCGGGCGACCAGGCCGACGCGGAGCACGCGTGGCTGGCGGAGTCGGTGTACGCCGGCCGCGACCCCTCGGTGATCCGCCGCGAGGTGATCGACGCGACGCGTCGCTACTCGACGCGCGCGTCGTAGGAAGGACGGGCGGCGTCGGCGGGGGGCGGCTTCGGCGGGAGGGGCGGTTCCGGGAGCGTGTGTGTTGCTAGCTCCCGGGGCCGCCCCTCCCGCGCGACACCAGTGCCACGAACCCGAATCGCGCTCGCGCTCAGGCCGTGAGCGCCTTCGGCCCGTCCGGCACTGCGGGGACGCCGGCGCGCTGGAGGTCGACGACGAAGGTGGAGCCTTCGCCCACCGTGCTCTCCACCGAGAGATGTGCCCCCATTGCCTCGGTCAGCTCCCGCGCGATCGCCAGGCCGAGCCCCGTCCCCCCCACCTTGCGCGTGAGGGAGGCGTCGACCTGCACGAAGGGCTCGAAGATCCGCTCGAGCTTCTCCGGCGGGATCCCGATGCCGGTGTCGCGCACCCGCAGCACCACCCGATCCGCGCGCGGCTCGGTCCCCACCCGCACCTCGCCTCCCGGCTCGGTGAAGCGCACCGCGTTGGTGACCAGGTTGAGCAGCACCTGCTGCAGCTTGTCGCGATCGGCGCGCACGAGCAGGTCGGCGGGAACCGGGTCGAACAGCACCCGCACCTCCGCCGCCTCGTGCTGGTGGCCGAGCGCCGCCTGCGTGTCGGCGAGCACCGCGGCGAGGGGCACGTCGTGCATGTGCAGCGTGAGGTGGCCCGCGTCGGCGCGCGCGAAGCTGAGGATGTCGGTGATGATCGAGAGCAGGTGATCGCGGTTGCGGCGGATGCGCGCGAGGTCCTCCACCTGCTCCGGGGTCACGGGGCCGCGCAACCCGAGCTGGAGGAGCTCCGTGTAGCCACCGATCGCGTTGAGCGGCGTGCGCAGCTCGTGGCTCATCATGGCGAGGAAGCGGGCCTTGGCCGCGTTCGCCTGCTCCAGCGCGGCATTCCGCTCGGCGAGCTCGGCGTGCGCGCGGCCGATCCCCGCCGCCATCGCGTTGAAGGTGGCACCCAGCTGCGCCAGCTCGCGCGCGCCGGTCACCTCGACCCGGCGGGAGTAATCCCCGCCGGCGAGTGCCTCGGCGGCCACGGTGACGGTGCGCAACGGGCGGGTCACGTGGCGGCCGAGCAGCCACGCGCTCACGAGGGCGACGAGGAGGAGCAGCCCCCCCATCCAGACCATGAAGCCCAGGAACTCGCGCGGGCGAGCCAGCACCTCCTGCTCCGGCTCGGAGAGGACGATGATCCACGGGGAGTTGGCCACCGGTGCCGCGGCCACGTACTGCATCCGCCCCGCGCGATCACGCACCCGAGTCGCGGACTTTCCCGGGGGCAGGCCGAATGGGGCCTCCACGGGCACGCCGCGGAGGGTCGCCCACTCGTCGGACTCGGTGCTGGCGAAGTAGAGCGACACCGCCTCGCCCACCAGGTCGCGCAGCGTCTGGTCGGTGCGGGGGTTCGACGCCAGGCGCCGGTGCTCGGCCACGGCGCCGGCCACGCGCCCCCCCGCGAACACGGGGACCACGGTCCACACGTGCACCCGGCCGGCGTTGCCGTACAGGGGCGATCGCGCGGGCGCGCGCGTGGCCACCACCTGCGGGACCACCCGCAGGAGGGCGGCCGCATCCTTCCCGTTGCGCGCGGCGTCGCCGAGCACGGGCCGGCCCGATGCCGTCCAGAGCTCCACCGCGACGAGCGTGGAATCGGCGGCGCGGCGATCGCCCTCGAGGCGCTCCCGGAGGGCGGCGGTGTCGGCGGGCGTCGTCCCCCGCTCGGCGGCGGCGATCACCGCGGGATCGGCCGCCACCTCGCGGAGCTGGGCGACGCGCGAGGTGGCGGTCGCGGCCGAGGTGACTGCCAGCTGCTCGGCCACCCGCTCCAGCCGGCTCGTCGCGCGCTCCACCGACGCCGCCAGCATCTGCCGGAAGGCGGCGGTGCCGAAGATCGCGATGACGAGGGCGAGCAGGACGAAGATGAACAGCGCGAGCTTGCGCTCGAGCGTCCAGCGGCTGGTTGGCCGCGCGCGGGGGAGGGCGGTGCCCTGGGTGGCGGTCACGCCGGGAAGATGGTGCAGCATTCGCGCCTCGCGCCATGGCCCAGTCCCGGCCGCCGGTGCGAGGGGCGCCGGCCACCCCTTGCCGGCGGCGTGGGAAAGGTGAGTTTCCGCACATGATCACCTCCCTGCTCCTCTCGCTGGCGCTCGCCGCCGCCCCGGCCCCCGCGTTCTCGCCGGCCACGCGGAGCGACTCCGCCGACGTCGCCGCGACCGTGGCCCGCTTCCACGAGGCGCTCGCCGCCGGCGACAGCGGGGCCGCGCTCGCCCTCCTCCAGCCGCACGTCGTGATCCTGGAGAGTGGCGGGGTGGAACGGCTCGCGGACTACCGCGCGCACCACCTCCCCGCCGACATCGAGTTCGCGCGCGCCGTGCCGTCGGTGCGCGGGGCGACGGCGGTGCGCGTCGCCGGCGACGCGGCCTGGGCGAGCGGCACGTCGGTGACGCAGGGGGAGTTCCGCGGCCGCGCGATCAACTCGGTGGGCGCGGAGCTGATGGTGCTCGAGCGCACCCCGCAGGGGTGGCGGATCGCCGCGATCCACTGGTCGTCGCGGGCGCGGCGGGGGTGAGCGCTCAGCCCCCCGCCCGCAGCACCACGTAGTAGTTCTCGTCCACCTTGAGCTGCGACGCGTCGGTCACGGGCTGCGCGAGCCGCTGCCACTCGGTGGTGGGACGCAGCGTCACCCAGCCGCTCCCCGGCACTGACACGCGCACCGGCATGGCGAAGCCGGGGACGACGTCGGCCCAGCGGTAGGAGAGGGCGCTCCCCTCGAGCCTCACCTCGAGCGCGGGAATGCGCGCCGTGCCGAGGTACTGCTCGAACACCGGCGCCAGGTCGAGCCCGGATTCCCGCGCGATGTAGTCGCGGACCTGCGCGCCGGTCACCACCTGGTGCCGGTAGGTGGCGTTGAGCCCGCGCAGGATCGCGCGCCACTTCGCGTCGTCGCCCACGAGCTGGCGGATGGTGTGCAGCATGTTGCCGCCCTTGTCGTACATGTCGCCCGAGCCCTCGGTGTTCACGCCGAACGGGCCGACGATGGGCTTGTCGTTCCGGACGTTGCGGCGATTCCCCACCTGGTAGGCGGCGCCGGCCTCCTTGCCGAAGCGGCACTCGACGTAGAGTCCCTCCGCATAGTTCGCGAAGGCCTCGTGCACCCACATGTCGGCGATGTCGCGCGAGGTGAGGTTGTTCCCCCACCACTCGTGCGCGGCCTCGTGGATGATGATGAAGTCGAAGTCGAGCCCGAAGCCGCTGCCCGAGCGGTCGCGCCCCAGGTAGCCGTTGCGGTACTTGTTCCCGTACGCGACCGCGCTCTGGTGCTCCATCCCCAGGTGCGGCGTCTCCACCAGCTTGAGGCCGTCCTCGTACCACGGGTAGGGGCCGAACCAGCGCTCGAAGCACGCGAGCATCGGCTGCACCTGCTCGAACTGCTGCCGCGCCGCCCCCAGGTGATAGGCGAGGGGCCAGTAGTCGAGGGTGA
>DASWVQ010000063.1:0-3810 GCA_036401195.1 Gemmatimonadaceae bacterium | reverse complement strand
GCTGTTCGCGCGCATCGAGCGCTCCCTCGCCGGGGCACCGCGCCACGAGCGCGCCGCGCTCCTCCCGCTCGCCGCGACGGCGCGCGCGGCGCTCGGCGCGGGCACCTCCGCCGGCATGGAGCGCGTGCTCGCCGAGCTCCTCGCCTCCTCGCTGCCTCCCACCGCCTGGCTGCGCGCGCTCGCCGCCTTCGCCGAGGCGAGCGCGCGTACCGACCGCCTCCCTGATCGACCAACGGGCGAGGAGGAGGAACGCGTGGTGGCGCTCCTCGTGTTCGTCGGTCCCCGCGCCGCGACCGGGGCTACTTCGCCTTCGGGTCCAGCGTGAGCGACGCCGAGTTCACGCAGTAGCGCAGCCCCGTGGGCCGCGGCCCGTCGGGGAAGACGTGCCCCAGGTGGCTCCCGCAGGTCGCGCAGGTGATCTCGATCCGGCGCATCCCGTGGCTCACGTCCTCGTGCTCCACCACCTTCGACCGGTCCACCGGCTGGTAGAAGCTCGGCCACCCCGAGCCGGAGTCGTACTTCGTCTCCGAATCGAAGAGCACCTCGCCGCATCCGGCGCAGCGGTAGGTCCCCGGCGTGTGCTCGTCCCAGTACGCGCCGGTGAAGGCGGGCTCGGTCCCCTTCTGGCGCAGGATGCGGTACTGCTCCGGGGTGAGCTTTTTCGCCCACTCCTGTTCGCTGCGCGGCGTCTCGTCAGGCATGAATGGGTCCCCAGTGAAGAAAAAAATGTCCTGCCAAACTCGGCCTGCATGTCCGGCATACCCGATGCCTTGGGATCGGTCATGACCCCTGACAATCATAGCCTCGGCATCGCCCTCGGCGGGGGCGGCCCCGCGGGTGTGGTCTACGAGATCGGCGCGCTGCGCGCGCTCGAGGAATCCATCGACGGACTCGACCTCACCCACGCACGAAGCTACGTGGGAGTGAGCGCGGGATCCTTCGTCGCCGCCGCGCTCGCGAACGGACTCACGCCGCGACGCCTGCTGCGCATGCTCTTCCGCCACCTCCCCGGGGAAGAGCCCTTCGATCCGGCCGCCTTCTTCCGTCCCGCCTACCGGGAGTGGGCGCGACGCGGCGCCACCCTCCCCCGGCTCATGCTCGGCGCGCTCTGGGGGATCGCCGGGCGCCGGCGCGGCCAGGCCATCGGCGAGCACCTCCTTCCCCTCGCGCGCGCCCTGCCGATGGGGATCTTCGACAACGAGCCGATCCGCCGCTACGTGCACCGGCTCTTTTCCGCGCGCGGTCGCACCGACGACTTCCGCGTCCTCGCGCGGAAGGGGCGGCGCCTCACCGTCGTCGCGACCGACATCGAGGCGGGCCAGACGGCGCCCTTCGGCCAGCTCGGGTGGGACGACGTCCCCATCTCGCGCGCGATCCAGGCGAGCAGCGCGGTGCCCGGCGTCTACCTGCCGGTGGAGATCGAGGGGCGGCACTACGTGGACGGCGCGCTGCTCAAGACGGTGCACTCCTCGGTGGCCTGCCAGGACGGCGCGCGCTTCGTGCTGGTGATCAACCCCCTCGTGCCGGTGCGGTCGCCCGCGCGGGGCGCGGTGCTCGACGAGGGGCTCCCCGCCACGATGCACCAGACACTCCGCACCCTCCTGCACTCGCGGCTCGAGGTCTCGCTCGGTGCACTCCGCGACCGGTACCCGGGGACCGACATCGTGCTCCTCGAGCCCGACCGGAACGACCACGAGCTCTTCTTCGCGCAGGAGTTCTCCTTCGCCTCGCGCGAGGCGGTCGCGGAGCGCGCCTACCAGATCACCCGCCAGCAGCTCCTCGCGCGCCGGAAGGAGCTGGTCCCCATCCTCGCCCGCCATGGGATGCGGCTCCGGCTCGATGTCCTCCGCGACGCGAAGCGGGACCTCTGGCTCGGCGCCGGCCTGCGCCCCTCGAAGCGGACGGCCCCCGTGGCGCAGTCGCTGACCCAGGCGCTCGACCGGCTCGAGCGGTTGGCGGGCTGATCCGGGCGGGGAGGGGGGAAGCGTCTTAGCTTGTACACATGGCTCCCTCCCTCCCGCGCCCGTCGGCGATCCTCTTCGACCTCGACGGGACGCTGATCGACTCCGTCACGCTCATCGTCGAGTCCGCCCGCTACGCCTTCGAGGCGCGGGCCCGGACCGATTTCGACGAGCTCGCCTGGCTCGCCGACCTCGGCATGCCCCTCCCCACGATGTTCCGGCGCTTCGCGGCCGACGAGGAGGAGGTGGCGTCCCTGATCGCGGCCTACCGTGAGTTCCAGGTGGCCAACCACGATGCCCTGGTCACCGCCTATCCCGGGGTGCCGGAGACGGTCAACACGTTGCGCGCCATGGGGTTCCGCCTCGCGATCGTGACCTCGAAGTCGGAGCCGCTCGCCGAGCGCGGGCTGGCGCACGTGGGGATCCTCGAGCCCTTCGAGACCATCGTGGGACTCCACGGCTGCACCAACCACAAGCCGCACCCGGAGCCGGTGCACGTGGCGCTCGAGCGGCTCGGGGTCGCCCCCGCCGACGCCTGGTTCATCGGCGACTCCCCGCACGACATGAACGCCGGCCGCGCCGCCGGGGTGACCACGCTGGGGGCCCTCTGGGGCCCCTTCAGCCGCGACCAGATCGCCCCCTCTGCCCCCGATGCCTGGCTCGACCGAATCACCGACCTGCTCCGCTTCGTAGGGACATCCGACGCAGGGCGCCACCTCACGCAGTGGGCGTGACGGGGACGGTCGATTTAAGTCATTGGTAGGCTGAGAGTTAGTGGGAACTGCGCGACGGCGCCGCTGGACGCTGGCCGCTCGCTCCCCAAACTTCCCCCGCCCGGCGTTCAAACCTTTCCCTGCATCGCCCCATCTGATCCCATGCACGGACCAGGAACGCCCGACGACCCCATGGCAGTGTCGCTGATCCCACAGCCTGAAGCTGCAGCCCCGGCGATGTCTGCCGACACCGACGTGGCGCGAGCCGCGGCGGGGGACCGGGATGCGTTCGAACGGCTCTACCGGGCGAACTTGGGGCGGGTCTTCTCCCTCTGCACGCGCATGGTCGCCGACCGTGTCCGGGCCGAGGAGCTGACGCAGGACGTCTTCGTCCGTGCCTGGGAGAAGCTGCACCTCTTCCGTGGCGAGAGCGCGTTCAGCACCTGGCTGCACCGCCTCGCCGTGAACGTGGTGCTGAGCTCCCGGAAGCGCGACAACCAGCGGTGGTCACGGTTCGAGGACGACGAGGAGGGCGACGTGGTGGACAGCATCGCCGTCCTTCCCCCGGCGCCGGGGGAGATGATGGACCTCGAGGCCGCGGTCGCCAAGCTTCCCCCGGGAGCACGCCGGGTGTTCGTGCTGCACGACGTCGAGGGATTCAAGCATGAGGAGATCGCCGAGCAACTCGGCGTGACCACCGGGGCGACGAAAGCGCAGCTGCACCGCGCCCGCTCGCTCCTTCGCGAGAGGCTGAGCCGATGACCACGTCCACACCGCTGTCCTGCGACGCCTTCGCCGGCTCGCTGATGGACTACCTGGAGCACGACGCGAGCGTCGCGCTGCGGAGCGCGATGGACACGCACGCCGCGGAGTGCGCGGAATGCGCGGCGCTGCTCGCCGACTTCCGCGCCATCGCGCACGACGCGGCGCGGCTCCCCACCCTCGAGCCCTCCCGCGACCTGTGGGCGGGGATCGCGGCGCGTATCGAGACCCCCGTGGTCGAGCTGAAGCCTGCCGCGCCGCGCACCCTGGCCGCGCGCCACTGGCGTCGCGGGCTCGTCGCCGCCGGCCTGGTGGCGGTGGCCGCGGGGAGCTGGGCGGTGATGTCGCGCGGCGGCAGCGTGGTCGGCCCGGTG
>DASWVQ010000062.1:0-2861 GCA_036401195.1 Gemmatimonadaceae bacterium | reverse complement strand
CCTCGCCGGCGCCCCCCGCGCGGGAGAGATGATCCTCTCCGCGGCGCGCGACTGGGACTTCCGCGCCAAGTGGGAGCCGATCCCGCACGTGAGCTCGCACGGCGCGCTGCACCGCGAGCACATGCTCGTGCCGCTGCTGGTGAACCACCCGGTGGCCGGGCTCCCCCGCCGCACGGTCGACGTGATGCCGAGCGCGCTCACGGCCCTCGGCCTCCCCTTGCCGGCAGGGCTCGACGGGACGACGTTCGTGGGATGAACGTCGTCCGCCCTCATCCCGAGGAGCGTCAGCGACGAGGGGCCTTGCGTCCCGATAGAGTCGCTCGGCGCCGGCCGCGTGGGTGAGAAAACAGGAAAAGAGCGATACGGGCGAATCGTTCCGCGCGCATCCGGCCCTCGGCGCGCCGGCCAGACAGGGTGACGATGAGGGGGTACGAGCTGCACCTGCTGATCGCTCCTCATTAGTCCGATCTCCCAGTTCCGGAGGACGGGATCGTGGATGTTCAGGGAAGGACGAGGCGTTTTCGTCCGTATCGTTGTTTTCTCACCCCCCCGATCCGGCGCACCTCGCTCGGGATCGCGGCACTGCTGCTGCTGCTCGCGGCGCCCCTCACCGCGCAATCGGCCAACGCCCGCCTCGACGCCCTCGTCGCACGCCACGTCCGCGAGCTCGACGCCCGCTCCCCCGAGTGGTCCACCGGCGCCGGCCTCCACTCCGCCGACGACCGCCTCGACGACCGCAGCGCCCCCGCGCGACTGCGCGACTCGGCGCTCACCGCGGCCACCCTCCGCCGGCTCCAGGCGATCGACACCACCCGCCTCGATGGCCGCCACCGCGTGGACTGGCTCCTCTTCCACTCGGTCCTCGAGACCGCCCTCTTCGACGCGGGCGCGCGGAGCTGGCAGCGGCGCCCCTCGGCGTACATCCCCTTCAACGCGGTGTACTCCCTCGCCGTGGGGAGCGAGCCCGGTCCCGCCGCCCGCATGCGCGCGATCACCGCGCGCCTCGAGCAGTGGCCCGCCGCCCTCGCGCTCGGCCGGGCGCAGGTCGTCGCGGCACGCACCCCGCGCTTCTGGGTGGACCTCGACGCCGGCAGCGCCCGCGGGATCGCCCGCTACCTGGGCGGCGAGCTCGATTCCGTCGTCGCGCGCAACCACGGCGACCCCCCCCGCTTCCGCCGCGCCCGCGACCGCGCCCTCGCCGCGCTCGACGCGTATGCGCGCTGGATGACCGATACCCTGCGCCCCGCGGCGACCGGGAGCTGGGTCTACGGCACCGAGGCCTACGACTGGCGACTCCGCCACTCCAAGCTGCTCGACACCAGCGCCGACTCGCTGGTCGCCTTCGGTTTCCGGGTCCTGCATGAAACCACCGGCGAGCTCGCGGCGCTCGCGCACGCCATCGACAGCACCCGGAGCTGGCGGCAGCTCGCCGATTCCGCCAAGACGCTGCACCCGCCCGCGGACTCGGTCTTCGCCGCCTACTCCGCGGAGGCGGCGCGGGCCCGCGCGTTCATCAGGGAGAAGGGACTCTTCACCCTCCCCGCCGGCGAGCGGCTCGACATGGTGCTCACCCCGCCCCACCTCAGGCAGACCTACGCCTACGGCGGCTATTCTCCCGCCGCCCCCTTCGAGAAGCGGAAGGTGGGACGCTTCTTCGTCACCCCGGTGGAGCCGGGGTCGACGCCGGAGCAGGTGGAGTCGAAGCTGCGCGGCCACAACGCCGGGTGGATCACCATCGTGGCGGTGCACGAGGGCTACCCGGGGCACCACCTCCAGTACGCGACCGCCGCCACGCAGCCGAACGTGCTGCGGAAGCTCTACGGGAGCGAGGTGTTCGGCGAGGGATGGGGGCTGTACGCCGAGGAGCTGATGTATCGCAACGGCTTCTTCCCCGATTCGCTCGCGCGGCTCACGCAGCTGCGCATGAAGCTCTGGCGCGCGGCGCGGGTGATCATCGATCCCTCGATCCACACCGGCCGCATGTCGTTCGACGAGGCGGTGCAGTTCTTCGTGGACTCGGTGGGGCTGGAGAAGGCCGACGCCACCGCCGAGGTGACGCGCTACACCACCTGGCCCACGCAGGCGGTGAGCTACATCCTCGGCATGCGCGCGATCGAGGCGCTGCGCGACGAGGCCCGAGCGGCGCGCGGCGATCGCTTCGACCTCGCGCGCTTCCACCGGGTGGTGCTCGAGCAGGGATCGCTGCCGCCGGCGTTGATGCGGCGGGCGGTGCTGGGTGCGCTGGGGGTGAAGGAGGAGAAGCGCTGAGCGGTCGACGTCATCCTGAGGCGAAGCCGAAGGACCTGGCGCGGGTGCGCCACGGCCGGATCCTTCGCTTCGCTCAGGATGACATCAACCCCGCTGCACGCCTCCCTTCCCCGCCTCCACCACGAACGACCCCGCCGTCTCCACCGGCGCCCCCGGCCGGTCCACGAAGGGCACCACGCGGTAGTCCGCCGTCCACCGCTCCCGCGTCACGGTGCAGCGCACGTACCCCCGCTCGCCGTTGAAGAACTTCATGTGCGGGTTGTTCTCCAGCATCGTGCGCCCCCACCCCGGGAGGGGGGCACCATTCCCGCCGGAGCTGATCGATGTCCCCACGAACTCCGTCGCGACCGGCGCCGTCCCGGGGTCGGCGAGGTCGCGCGGCAGGTCGGCCACCCAGCTCACGTGCACGTCGCCGGTGAGGATCACCGGGTTGCGTACCGTGGCGCTCGCGAGCGCCGCCGCCACCCGTCGCTGCTGCACCGCGTAGCCGTCCCACTTGTCCATCGAGTACACCGCCTCGCCGCGCACCCTCCGCTGCGTGGGGACGAAGGGCACCTGGTTGGCGAGCACGTTCCACGTGGTGCCGCTGCGCG
>DASWVQ010000061.1:0-14853 GCA_036401195.1 Gemmatimonadaceae bacterium | reverse complement strand
GTCGGAGCAGACGATCGGCGTCTCGCAGGCCATCGCCTCCAGGAGGGTGATCCCGAAGGAGGCCTTGGTCGTGGGGCAGGCGTACACGGTGGAGTGGGCGTAGTAGCCCGGGCGTCCGTCGAGCACCGCGCCCACGAAGGTGATGTCGGCGTCGCCCCCGGCCTGTCCGCGGTAGTGGTTGCGCAGCGGACCGTCGCCCACCACCACCAGCTGCGCCGGGCGCCGCGCGCCCTTCACCTTGCGGAAGGCGTCGATGAGCGTGGTGAGCCCGTTGCGGGGATCGAAGCGGCCGAGGAAGAGGATCGAGGGCACGTCGGCGCGGATCGCGGCGGGCCGGGGGACGTCGGGGTTGAAGGTGGCCAGGTCGATCCCGTTGGGGATGATGCGCCAGTCGGCCGAGAAGTAGCGGTCGAGCGCCACCGTGGTGGAGCGGGACACGCAGATGGCCGCGCTCAGCATGTCGAGCCGCTTCTGGAAGTAGCGGCGGCCGAGCGTGTATCCCACCGAGCGGTCGAAGTAGGTGTGGAAGGTGCCGACGACGGGGCAGGGCGCCTCCTCGATCGCGAGCAGGGGGAGCACGGGGGTGAGCGGGGAGTGCACGTGCACGATGTCGTAGGCGCCGCGCAGCAGCACCTCGCGCATGCGGCGGCGCAGTCCGATTCCCACCGTGATCCGTGCCTGCGAGCCGTTCGCGTACACCGGCTGGCTGCGCCCCAGGTGGATCACCCCCGCCGCCGGCTCGCGCCGCGCGGGTTCCCCCGGGATCGCGGAGGTGATGATGTCCACGTGATGCCCGCGTCGCCGGGCCTCGAGGGCGAAGTAGTGCACGTGCTCGCAGACCCCGCCCAGGTGCGGGTAGTAGTACTCCGTGACCAGCGCGATGCGCATGGCCCGCCCCCCGGGGACTGACAGGGGGGCGCTCAGCCGGACCGGGGTGGCCGGTCGAAGGTCGTCAAGCAGGGGATTCAAGCGCGGCGTGGGCGGCGGCGAGCCGGGCGATGGGCACCCGGAACGGGGAGCACGAAACGTAATCCAGCCCGATCCCGTGGCAGAACTTCACCGAACGCGGCTCGCCGCCATGCTCGCCGCAGATCCCGACCTTGAGCTCCGGGCGCACGCTGCGGCCGCCGCGGACGGCGAAGTCGATCAGCTTGCCCACCCCCTGCTGGTCGAGCACCTGGAAGGGATCGTCGGGGAGGATCCCCTTCTCCACGTACGCGGGGAGGAAGCGGCCCGCGTCGTCGCGCGACAGGCCGAAGGTGGTCTGCGTGAGGTCGTTGGTGCCGAAGGAGAAGAACTGGGCGGTGCGCGCCACCTCGTCGGCGGTGAGGGCGGCGCGGGGGAGCTCGATCATCGTGCCCACCAGGTAATGTACCTCCTCCCCCATGCCGCCGAGCACCTGGGCGGCCACCTCCTCCACGATCGCCCGCTGGTTCTCGAACTCCGCGGCGCTGGCGACGAGGGGGATCATGATCTCCGGGTGCACGTCGATGCCGCGCCGCTTGGCACGCACCGCGGCCTCGAAGATCGCGCGCGCCTGCATCTCCGTGATCTCCGGGTACGTGATCCCCAGGCGGCAGCCGCGGTGCCCCAGCATGGGGTTCGTCTCGCGCAGCGAGTCCACGATGTGGTGCAGCTGCGGGCGGGTGAGGCCCAGCTGCCGCGCGAGCAGCTTCGACTCCTCGCCGCCATGCGGGAGGAACTCGTGCAGCGGGGGATCGAGGAGACGGATGGTCACCGGGAAGCCGCGCATCGCCTCGAAGATTCCCTCGAAGTCGGCGCGCTGCATGGGCAGGAGCTTGGCGAGCGCGCGGCGGCGCCCCCCTTCGTCGCGGGCGACGATCATCTCGCGCATGGCGGTGATGCGGTCCCCTTCGAAGAACATGTGCTCCGTGCGACAGAGGCCGATCCCCTCGGCGCCGAAGCCGCGCGCCATGCGCGCGTCGGCCGGGGTGTCGGCGTTGGCCCGCACCTTCAGGCGGCGCACCTCGTCGGCCCAGCCGAGGAGCTTCGAGAAGCTGTGCCAGGTGGGGCCGGCGGAGGCGGCGGGCTTCGTCCCGCGGATGACCTGCACCACCTCGCTGGGCGTGGTGGGGAGGTCGCCGCGGTAGAGGCGCCCCGTGGCGCCGTCGAGGGTGATCCATTCGCCCTCGTTGATCACCTCGTCGGTGCCGTCCACACGGAAGAGGCGATGCTCGGCGTCGATGGAGAGCGCCTTGGCGCCGACGACGGCGCACTTGCCCATGCCGCGCGCCACCACGGCGGCGTGGCTCGTCATCCCGCCGCGCGCGGTGAGGACGGCCTTCGCGGCCACCATCCCGTGGAAGTCCTCCGGGGTCGTCTCGTCGCGCACGAGGATCACGCTCTGCCCCCCGGCGGCCTTCATCTCCGCGGCGTCGGCGTCGAACACCACCATCCCGCTCGCGGCGCCGGGGCTCGCGGGAAGTCCCGTGGTGAGTGGCGTGGCGCGGACGCTGCCGTCGATCACCGGGTGCAGCAGCTGGTCGAGGTGCGCCGGGGGGACGCGCAGCACCGCCTCGCGCTCGGAGATGAGTCCTTCCTCCTCCATCTCCACCGCGATGCGGATCGCGGCGCCCGCCGTGCGCTTGCCGGTGCGGGTCTGGAGGAGGAAGAGCTTCCCGCGCTCCACGGTGAACTCCAGGTCCTGCATCTCGCGGTAGTGCCGCTCGAGGCGATCCTGGGTGGCCAGCAGCTCCGTGTACGCCTCGGGGAGCATCTGGGCCATCTGGTCGATCGAGAGCGGGGTGCGGATCCCCGCGACGACGTCCTCGCCCTGCGCGTTGATGAGGAACTCGCCGTAGAAGTGCTTCTCGCCGGTGGACGGGTTGCGCGTGAAGGCGACGCCGGTGCCCGAGTCGTCGCCGAGGTTCCCGAACACCATGGAGACGATGTTCACGGCGGTGCCGAGGGTCTCGGGGATGCCGTTCACGCGGCGGTAGTCCACCGCCTTCTTGAGGGTCCACGACCGCCACACCGCCTCGATGGCGCCCCAGAGCTGCTCGCGCGGGTCCATCGGGAAGTCGCGGCCGGTGGCGGTGCGCACCAGCGCCTTGTATTCCTCGACGAGGTTGCGGAGGACCTCCTCGCCGAGTTCCGCGTCGCTCTCGACCCCCGCCGTGAGCCGCTTGGCGGAGAGCAGGTGCTCGAACTGGTGGTGCGGCACGTCGAGCACCACGTCGCCGTACATCTGGATGAAGCGGCGGTAGGAGTCGTAGGCGAAGCGCGCGTTGCCCGAGCCCTGCGCCAGCCCCTGCACGGTACGGTCGTTCAGCCCGAGGTTGAGGATGGTCTCCATCATCCCGGGCATGGAGACCGCGGCGCCGGAGCGCACGGAGACGAGCAGGGGATCCTGCGGGTCGCCGAAGCCCTTGCCGGCCACCTGCTCGAGGCGGGCGAGGGCCGCGCTGACCTCGTCGCGCAGCGCGTCGCTGAAGGTGCCGCTCTTCAGGTAGTCCACGCACACGCTGGCGGCGATGGTGAACCCCGGCGGCACGGGCACCCCGAGGTTGGTCATCTCCGCGAGGTTGGCCCCCTTGCCCCCGAGGAGGGTCTTCATCTCCCGGGTGCCCTCGGCGGCGCCGGCGCCGAAGAAGTAGACCGCCTTGGTCGGGGTCACCCCGTCAGCACCCGCACCCCTGCCGGAGCTTGTCTGGGTCTGTGGGGGGCTGGGTGGGGTAGTCACCGGAGAAGCAGGCATGGCAGAATCCCGTGGGACCCCCCGGCACCGACGCGAGCATTCCCTCGAGCGAGAGATACCCGAGCGAATCCACGCCCAGGTGCCCGGCAATCTGCGGGATGGTCAGGTTGGCGGCGATCAGCTCCTCACGCGTGGGCGTGTCGATGCCGTAGTAGCAGGGGCCCGTGATGGGCGCCGAGCTGACGCGCATGTGCACCTCGCGCGCGCCGGCGGCGCGCACGAGGGCGACCAGCCCACGTGTCGTCGTGCCGCGGACGATCGAGTCGTCCACCATCACGACCTTCCTTCCCTCAAGCACGTCCCGTACCGCGTTGTACTTCACCTTCACCTTGGCATCGCGGCCGGCCTGGGTCGGCTGGATGAAGGTGCGTCCAACATAATGGTTCCGGATGAGTGCCAGCTCGTAGGGGATTCCACTTTCCTCGGCGAAGCCGAGGGCGGCGGAGTTCGAGGAGTCCGGAACGCTGAAGACCAGTTCCGCTCCCGGGACGGGGTGCTCGCGGGCGAGGCGGCGCCCCAGCTCGCGCCGGGCCCGGTCCACCGAGCCCCCGAACACCGCCGAATCGGGGCGGGCGAAGTACACGTGCTCGAAGACGCAGCGGGCGAGGGGCTTCCGCTCCAGGGGGAAGCTGCTGCGGATCGCCCCGTCGTCCACGGCGATGACCTCCCCCGGCTCCACTTCACGCTCGAGCGTCGCGCCCACGATGTCGAGGGCGCAGCTCTCCGACGCGAACACCACCGCGCCGTTGAGCCGGCCCATCACGAGCGGGCGCCAGCCACGCGGATCGCGCGCGGCGAGCATGGTCCCCCCGATGGACACGAGCAGCGAGTAGGCCCCCTCGACCCCCTGGAGGGCCTCCCCCAGTCGGGCCTCGGGGGTGGCCGCACGGGAGCGGGCCAGCCGGTGCACGATCACCTCGGAATCCATCGTGGAGGCGAAGATCGAGCCCTGCGCCTCGAGGTCGGCGCGCAGCTCGGTGGCGTTCGTGAGGTTGCCGTTGTGCGCGAGCGAGACGTTGCCGGTGAGCGAGCGCGCCAGCACGGGCTGCGCGTTCTCCAGGGTGGAGGAGCCGGCGGTGCTGTACCGGGTGTGGCCGATCGCCATGACCCCGCGGAGGTCGCCGAAGGAGGCGCTCCCGTCGGAAACGAGCCCCATGTGGCGGTAGGCCGAGGCCCCGCCATGCTCGTCCACGGCCACCACCCCGAAGGACTCCTGCCCGCGGTGCTGGAGCGCATAGAGGCCCAGCTGCGCGAGCTGGGCGGCCTCGGGATGGCCGCGGACGCCGAAGATGCCACACATGTCAGGTCACTGCCGGGGCGAGCGGGGACGCGCCGGCGGCGGCGGTGCCCGCTGCGGCCATGCGCGAAGGGATCGCGTCGTGCCACGCGCGCGCGAGCCGCGGCACGCTGGCCACGATCCGGCGGGGGCCGACGGTGAGGTCGAGGGTGGAGGAGCCGCCGTGCACGGTGCCGATGCGGCGCGCGGGCACGCCGTGGCGCCGCGCGGCGGCGAGCACGGTGTCGGGGTCGTCGGTGCTGAGCAGCGCGCGTCCCTGGGCCTCGCCGAAGAGGAGGGCGCGCAGCGGGAGGCCGGCCCACGGGGTGAGGTCCACCGCCGCCCCCATGAGCTGCTCGTCGCGCATGATGGCGCACTCCGCGAGCGCCACGGCGAGCCCGCCGTCGCTGCAGTCGTGCGCGGAGCGCACCGCGCCGGTGGCGATGGCGTCGAGCAGGGCGTCGATGAGGCGGCGCTCCGCGTCGAGGTCGCAGCGCGGCGGCGCGCCGGCCACGAGGCCGTGGATCCGGTAGAGGTACTCGCTCCCCCCCAGCTCCGCGGTGTTCTCGCCGAAGAGGACGATCGCGTCGCCATCGTGCGCGAAGTGCGAGCGCGTGGCGTGCGACACCCGGTCGATCAGCCCCACCATGCCGATCACCGGCGTGGGGAAGATCGCCCCCTGCGGGTTCTCGTTGTACAGCGAGACGTTGCCGCCGGTGACCGGCGTGCCGAGGGCGACGCAGGCCTCCCCCATCCCCGCCACCGCCTCGCGCAGCTGGAAATAGACTTCGGGGCGCTTCGGGTTGCCGAAGTTGAGGTTGTTCGTGATGGCCATGGGCCGGCCGCCCGTGCACGCGACGTTGCGGGCCGCCTCGGCCACCGCGGCCCGCGCGCCCATCCGCGGGTCCAGGTACACGTACCGGCCGTTGCAGTCGGTCTTGAGGGCGAGGGCCTTGTTCGTGCCGCGCACGCGGACCACCGCGGCGTCGCCCCCGGGGCCGATCACGGTGCTGGTGCGCACCATCGTGTCGTACTGCCGGTACACCCAGCGCTTGCTCGCGATCGTGGGCGAGGCGAGGAGCCGCTCCAGCGTCCAGGAGGGGTCCTGCTCCTCGGGGAGGGGCTCCACCGCGTGCGGGTCGCGCGCGCGCGCCGCGATCACGTCGGCGCCCTCGCGCGCCTCCGGGGTGTAGGTGGGACAGTCGGTCACCAGGCGCGTGCCCGGGAATTCGGCGACGACGCGATCCCCCTCGGTGACGCGATACACCGGCTCGGCGATCACCTCCCCGATGACGGCGGTGGTGAGGTCCCACTTGCGCAGGATCGCGTGCACCTGCTCCTCGTGCCCGCGCTTCGCCACCACCAGCATCCGCTCCTGCGACTCGCTGAGCAGGAGCTCGTACGGCGTCATCCCGGCCTCCCGCGCCGGCACCTTCGTCACGTCGATGGTGACGCCCACGTCGCCCCGGGCCGCCATCTCCGCGGAGCTGGAGGTGAGTCCCGCCGCGCCCATGTCCTGGATGGCCACGATGTGGCCGCTGCGGATCAGCTCCAGCGACGCCTCGAGGAGGAGCTTCTCGGTGAAGGGATCGCCCACCTGCACCCGGGGGCGCTTCGCCTTGTTCGCGTCGGAGAGGTCCTCGGAGGCGAACGACGCGCCGTGGATCCCGTCGCGTCCCGTGCGCGCCCCCACCGCGATGATCGGGTTGCCCACCCCCTGCGCCACGGCGGTGATCAGCTCCTCCTCCTTCATGAGCCCCACGCACATGGCGTTGACGAGGGGATTCCCCTCGTACGAGCCGTCGAACACCACCTCGCCCGCCACCGTCGGCACGCCCACGCAGTTGCCGTAGTCACCGATCCCCTTCACCACGCCGCCGAACAGGTAGCGCACGCGCGGGTTGTCCAGCTCCCCGAAGCGCAGGGAGTCGAGGAGGGCGATGGGGCGTGCGCCCATGGTGAAGACGTCGCGCAGGATCCCCCCCACACCGGTCGCGGCCCCCTGGTAGGGCTCCACCGCCGACGGATGGTTGTGCGACTCGATCTTGAAGGCCACCGCCAGCCCGTCGCCGATGGCGATCACGCCGGCGTTCTCCCCCGGCCCCTGCAGCACGTACGGCGCGCGGGTCGGCAGGTGGCGGAGCAGGGGGCGCGAGTGCTTGTACGAGCAGTGCTCGCTCCAGAGCGCGCTCACGATCCCGAGCTCGGTGAAGGTGGGCTCGCGGCCAAGCATGGCCACGAGCCGCTCGTACTCCTCGGGGGTGATCCCGTGCTCGGCGACGAGCGCGGGGGTGATCGTGGGATCGCCGGGGCGGGGAAGGACGGTCACGGCTTCGGGGCGGGGGTCTTGTGGTGCCAGAAGTAGTCGATCAGGTCGTCGAAGAAGCCCTTGGCGCCGGCGACGACGCTGCCCTTGTTCCGGTGCTCGCGGATCTCGCGGATCAGGTCGAGCTCCCCGGCGTCGAGCCACATCCCCTTGCAGTCCTTGCAGACGTCGATGGTGACGTGCTCCACGTGGCGCTCCTCGAGGTCGCCGCCGCAGCGGGGGCACTTCATGAAGTGCGAGAACTTCTCGGCGTTGGCGCGCGCGCTGTCGAGCCGCTCGCGCATCTGGCGCAGGAGCTCCGCGTCCTGGCGGTGAAAGTACTCCTCCTCGTGGGAGGTGGGCTTCTCGGGAATGCTGCTCATGAGGGCCTCCGGGTCGTGGGTCAGGCGGCCACGCGGGCCAGGATGGATTCGAAGAGGGGGAGCCCGTCGGCGGGGCCGAGGAGGGGATCCACCGCGCGCTCGGGGTGGGGCATCATGCCGAGCACGTTGCCGGCGGCGTTGACGATGCCGGCGATGGCGCGCATCGCGCCGTTGGGGTTCCAGGCGTCGTCGCGCACGCCCCCCGCGCTCACGTAGCGGAACACCACCTGGCCCTCCCCCTCGAGGCGGTCGAGGGTGGCCTCGTCGGCGGTGTAGCGGCCGTCGCCGTGGGCGATCGGGATGGTGACCAGCTGCCCCTGCCGGTAGCCGCTGGTGAAGCGGGTGTCCGCGTTCTCCACGCGCAGCCGCGAGTGCTCGCACACGAACTGGAGCGACGCGTTGCGCAGCAGCGCGCCGGGAAGGAGCCCGGCCTCGCAGGCGATCTGGAAGCCGTTGCAGATGCCGAGCACCGGCGCGCCGCGGCCGGCGTGCGCCACCACTTCCTGCATGATGGGGCTGAAGCGCGAGATCGCGCCGGGGCGGAGGTAGTCGCCGTAGGAGAAGCCGCCGGGGAGGATCACCACGTCCACCCCCTGGAGGTCGTGGTCCTTGTGCCACAGGTAGGTGGCGCGCTCGCCCAGCCGCTCGACGACCGCCATGTAGGCGTCGTAGTCGCAGTTCGAGCCGGGGAAGGTGACGATGCCGAACTTCACGCGGCGCTCCCCGCCGCGGCCGCGGCCGCGGGCGAGGCGGCGCCCGCCGCGCTCACGGAGGCGATCTCGAAGTCCTCGATCACCGGGTTCGCGAGCAGCCGCTCGCACATGGCCGCCACCTGCGCGCGGGCCTCCGCCTCGCTCCCCGCGTCGACGGCGAGCACGAGGTGCCGGCCCACGTGCACCTCGCGCACCCCGGCGAAGCCGAGGGAGTGCAGCGCGCCCGCCACGGCGGCGCCCTGCGGGTCGAGGATCCCGCGGCGCGGAACGATGTGCACGGCGACGCGGAAGGAGCGGGGAGCGGTCATTCGGGCAGGTCCTCGGACGGATTGGGTCGGTCGGGTCGGGTACCCCCGCCGCCGGGTCCCCGGCGGCGGCGGCGCTTGCGGGGGCGGCGGAGCGGCGACTCCACCCCCTCGATGTGCAGCGACGACACGTCCCCGGGGGCGCGCGGCTCGCGCGGGGGAGGCAGCACCTCCTCGTCGGACGAGTCCCCGGGCAGCCGGTCGATCGCCCCCAGGTAGAAGGCGCGCCCCAGGCCGAACGCGGCGTACGCGAAGGCGATCGGGAAGAAGTACTCCACGCGGCGCGTGGCGAGCATCGTCGTCCCCCCCACGAGGAAGATCACGGCGATCCAGCCGCGCAGCGACCGGAACCCGAGGTTGGGGACGACGGGGTACGGCACGTTGCTGATCATGAGGAAGCTGAGCAGCCCCATGACGACGCGCAGCATCTGGTGCCAGGGCCAGTCCGACACCGCGGTGTCGGTGTACAGCGTGGACTGGGAGAACCAGTAGTACGAGGCGAGGGTGAGCCCCGCCGCGGGGCTGGGCAGCCCCTGGAAGTAGTTCTTGGCGGTGCCCGCCTGCACGACGTTGAAGCGGGCCAGCCGGAGCACCGCACAGGCGGTGAAGAGGAAGGCCCAGATCCAGTCGAGCCCCGTGCGGTTGAGCACCGCGAAGTACATGATCATCGCCGGCGCGAGGCCGAAGGTGATCCCGTCCACGAGCGAGTCCAGCTCCTCGCCGAACCGCCCCCCCGAGTTGGTCGCCCGCGCCACCCGGCCGTCGAAGGCGTCGCAGATGGCGCCGAAGAAGACGAAGTACGCCGCGCGCGAGAACAGGTTCGCGGCCATCTCGGGATCGGTGGCCGAGGCCCCGCGCGAGGCGGTGATGATCGCCCACACGCCGAAGAACAGGTTCCCGAGCGTGATGCCGTTCGGGAAGAGGACCAGCGTCTTCTCGATGGGCGGGCGCCGGAGGCGCGAAGGATGGAGGGCGCTCATGGGTTGGGCAGCTCCGCGATCACCGAGGTCCCCGCCACGGTCAGCTCGCCCACCGTCACGCGCACCGTCGAGCCCACCGGGAGGAACACGTCCACGCGCGAGCCGAAGCGGATGAGGCCCATGCGCGACCCCTGCTCCACCTGCTCCCCCTCCACGCTGTAGGTGTGGATGCGGCGGGCGATGAGGCCGGCGATCTGGCGCACCAGCACGCGCGCGCCGTCGGGCCCCTCGATCCCGACCGAGACCTGCTCGTTCTCCAGGCTCGCCTCCTCGCCCGCGGCGTTGAGGAACTTCCCCGCCGTGCGGCGTACCAGCCGCACCGTGCCCGACACCGGGTACCGGTTCACGTGCACGTTGAAGACGTTCATGAAGATCGAGACCCGGAGCGCCCGCCCGTGCATGAACGAGGGCTCGTCGACCTCGGTCACGTGGACGACCTTCCCGTCGGCGGGGGCGACGACGATGCGCGGGCCCCGGTCGCCGGTCCGCTCCGGGTCGCGGAAGAAGTACGCGACCCAGAGCGCGACGATCGTGAGCAGGAGCGCCAGCAGCCAGAGGGGCCAGGAGCGCCGATTGAGGGCGACGAGGAAGGTGCCGGCAGCCACCAGCACGGCCACCACGATCAGCGTCAGGCCTTCGCGCGCGAAGTTCACGTGAGCTCCGTGAGGTCGAGGTCCGTGCCGGTGATCCGGCGGTAGGCATCGAGGTAGCGCCGGCTGGTCGCATCCACGACCTCCGGCGGGAGGGTGGGCGGGGGCGCCTCGCCATTCCAGCGGCCGGCGCGACGCTCGGCGTCGAGCCAGTCGCGCAGCGGCTGCTTGTCGAAGCTCGGCTGGCCGTGCCCCGGCTCGTAGCCGCCGGCGGGCCAGAAGCGCGAGCTGTCGGGGGTCAGCACCTCGTCGATCAGCAGGATGCGCCCATCGGCGGCGCGCCCGAACTCGAACTTGGTGTCGGCGATGATGATCCCGCGCGCCGCCGCGAGCTCCCGCCCGCGGCCGTACACGAGCCGCGCCAGCCGCTCGAGCGTGCCGGCGACCTCGGCGCCGAGCCGGGCCGCCACCTCGGCGGGGGGGATGTTCTCGTCGTGCCCCGTCTCCGCCTTCGTGGCGGGGGAGAACACTGGCGGGTCGAGCCGGTCGCTCTCGCGCAGCCCGGCCGGGAGGGGCTCCCCCGCCAGCGTGCCCCGCGCGGCGTACTCCTTCCACGCCGAGCCGGAGAGGTAGCCGCGCATCACGCACTCCACGGGGAACACCTCGGTGCGCCGGCAGAGCATCGCCCGGCCGGCGATCGCGGCGCGGTGCGGCGCCAGGGGCGGCACGGCGGCGATGATCGCGCCGGCGTCGGCGGCGAGCATGTGGTGGTCCACCGTCCCCTCGAACTGCCGAAGCCACCACGCCGTCATCTGCGTGAGCACCGCGCCCTTGCAGGGCACCGCCTCGTGCATCACCACGTCGAAGGCGCTCACGCGGTCGGTGGCGACGATGAGCAGCCGCTCGGCGTCCACCTCGTACACCTCGCGCACCTTGCCGCGGCGCAGGTGCCGGAGGGGAAGCTCCGCGACGAGGGTGGCCGTCATACCCGCACCTCCTCGCGCGCGGGGGCGTCGGCCGACGTCCCCGCCAGCAGCGGGTCCACCACCTCGTCGAGGAAGTCGTCCACCTGCTCCGGCGCGCGCCCCACGAAGCGGCGCGGGTCGAGCACCGCCTGCATCTCCTCGAGGGCGATCTCCCACGCCGGGTCGGCGGCGAGCCGCTCGAGGAAGTCGTTCGACGGGGCGCCATCCTTCACGGCGCGCGCGGCGGCGATGGCGTGGCGGCGGATCACCTCGTGCGCCTCCTGCCGGTCGCCCCCCGCGCGCACCGCGGTCACGATCAGCTCCTCCGTCGCCATCACCGGCAGCTCGTCGAGCAGGCGCCGGCGGATGCGCGCGGGATGGACCTCGAGCCCCGCGGCCACGTTCTCCGCCAGCACGAGGATGGCGTCGGTGGCGAGGAAGGATTCGGGGATCACCAGGCGGCGGTTCGCGCTGTCGTCGAGGGTCCGCTCGAAGAACTGCACGGCGTGCGTCTGGTTCGCGTTCTCCTCGAGGGAGAACACGAAGCGCGCGAGGGAGGCGATGCGCTCCGAGCGCATGGGATTGCGCTTGTACGCCATCGCCGACGAGCCGATCTGCTCGCTCTCGAAGGGCTCCTCGATCTCCCCGAACGCCTGGAGCATGCGCACGTCCGCGCTGAACTTGGCGGCGCTGGCGGCGATCCCCGCCACCACGCCGAGCACCTGCGCATCCAGCTTCCGCGAGTAGGTCTGCCCGCTCACGGGGATCGAGTGCGGGAAGCCGATCTTCGCGCTCACGAGCCGGTCGAGCGCGCGCACCTTCCCGTGGTCCCCGTCGAAGAGGGTGAGGAAGGAGGCCTGCGTGCCGGTCGTCCCCTTCACCCCGCGGCAGGGGAGGGTGGCGATGCGGTGCTCCACGTCCTGCAGGTCGAGCACCAGGTCCTGCATCCAGAGCGTGGCGCGCTTGCCCACGGTGGTGGGCTGCGCCGGCTGGAGGTGGGTGTAGCCGAGGCAGGGCTCCTCGCGCCACTCGCGGGCGAAGGCGCCGAGCACGCGGAGGGTATGCTGCAGCTTGGCGCGGAGCAGCTCGAGGCCGCGCCGCATCAGGATGAGGTCCGCGTTGTCGGTGACGAAGGCGCTCGTCGCCCCCAGGTGGATGAAGGGGCGCGCCGCGGGAGCCACGTCGCCGAAGGCGTGCACGTGCGCCATCACGTCGTGCCGGAAGCGCCGCTCGTACGCGGCGACCGCGTCGAAGTCGAGGTCGTCGAGGTGCTCGCGCATCTGCGCCAGCGCGTCGTCCGGGATCGGCACCCCCAGCTCACGCTGCGACTCCGCCAGGGCGAGCCAGAGCCGCCGCCACAACCCGTACCGGGTGCGCGGGGACCAGAGCTCGAGCATCGCCCGGGAGGCGTAGCGTTCGGCCAGGGGCGAGGCGTAGCGATCGTGAGCGGTCATCGAAGCTGGAAGTCGGAGCGGAAGAGCTGGCCGGCGCGCTCGAAGAACACGGTGATCGGCCCCCTGTCCGCATAGTAATCGAGTGCCCGTGCCGCCTGGTCCGCCGAACCGACGGGGGTGCGGTTGATCTGGGTGATCACGTCCCCCGCCGCCATGCCGAGCGTCTCGCTCATCCGGGGGGAGATGTCGTACACGAGCGCGCCATTCGGCGCCGCCACCCCCCGCTCCGCGCGGATGGACGGGGTGAGGGTGACGAGCTGGAGCTCGCGGAGCACCTCCACCTTCGGGGCGTTCACCTCGGGCAGGTCCTGCACCACCAGCCGTGCGTCGAAGGCGCGGTCCCCGCGGCGCACGCGGAGGGGGATGGCGTCGCCGACGCGGACGTCGAGGAGGCGCCCCTCCCACTCGAAGACGTTGTGCAGTGGCTTCCCGCGGGCGCTCACGATCACGTCGCCGGGTCGGATCCCCGCCCGGTCGGCGGGGGAGCCGGGGGTGACCGCGGCGACCACCACCTCCCGGGTGATCAGGGCGCGGGCGGTGGGGGCCTGCCCGAGGCGCACCTTGATCCCCACCCACGGCCGGCGCACCGCGCCATGCTCGAGCAGGTCCTCCACGACGCGCTTCACGCGGTTGATGGGGATGGCGAAGCCGAGCCCGATCGAGCCGCCGCTGGTCGAGAAGATCGAGCTGTTCACCCCGATCACCTCCCCGTCGGCGTTGACGAGCGGGCCCCCGGAATTCCCCGGGTTGATCGACGCGTCCGTCTGGATCATGTCGAAGTAGGCCGAGGGCCCTTCCCCCTGCGCCACGAGGTTGCGCCCCACCCCGCTGATCACCCCCGCGGTGACGCTCGGCTCCGCGTTGCCGAGGACGAAGCCATAGGGATTGCCGATCGCCACCGCCCATTCGGCCACGAGCAGGTCGTCGGAGTCGCCGAGGGGGGCGACGGGGAGGTCGGGCGCCTTGACCTGGAGGACGGCGATGTCGTTGGTCTCGTCGGCGCCGCGGAGGGTGGCGGGGTAGGTGGTCCCGTCGCGCATCATCACGCTGACCTGCGTGGCGCCGGCGACGACGTGCGCGTTGGTGACGATGACGCCGTCCTTCCGCACGATGAAGCCGGTGCCGAGCCCCGCCTGCGGCCGCGACCCGGATCGCCCGCCGAAGAACTGCTCGAACATGTCGGCCGGGACGCGCTCCACGCTCTGGGTCTGCACCGTGACCACCGCGGGGGCCACGCGGGCGACCGCGGTGACGAGGGCGGAGCGGCGGTCCATCGTCACCTGGGCCGTGCGCCCCACGCGGGCGGCGACGTCGCCATCGTCGCTCTGGCTCGCGCGATCGGCGCCGCGGCAGGCGCCCAGGGAGGCGCCGACGGCGAGGACGGGGAGGGCGAGGACGATCAGCCGGCGATCCATGACGCGTGGCTCCGGGAGACTTCGTTGAGGAAGCGATCGAGGCTGCGATCGGTCAGCGGATGCACGAGGAACTCGCGCAGCGTCTCCGGGGAGACGGCGACCGCGTCGGCGCCGGCGACCGCGCAGGCCGCGAAGGCGGCGGCGGTCGCGGGGGCGAGGGCGATGATGTCGCAGTCGGGCGCGGCGACGTCGAGCGCCGCGCGCAGCTCCGCGATCACGCGCGGCGCGTCGAGCCCCACCGCCTCCAGCTCCGCCAGGGGGATGACCACGCTCGAGGCGCCGGCCTTGGCGGCGAGCACCGCCTGCGCCGTGCCGAAGACGAAGGTGGCGGCGACGCGCACTCCGTCGGCGCAGAGGCGGCGCAGCCCCGCCAGCGCGTCCTCCACGAACGGGACCTGCACCACGATCGTGTCGCCGAGCTTCGCCAGTTCGCGCCCGTCGCGGTAGACGTCGCCCGAGTCGACCGCCTGGACGCTCACGTGGACGGGGACGCCGGCGATGGCGCCCAGGTCGAGGACGAGGGCGCGGGTGTCGCCGGGCTCGGACTCGGCGCCGAGGAGGGCGGGGCTGGTGATCACGCCATCGACCAGGCCGTTGGTGGCGGCCCAGCGCACCTCGTCACGACTCGCGGAGGCGAGAAAGATCTTCATGCGGCACCGAGGGAGAGCGCCGCCGGGTAGCGCACCGCGTCGAGGAAGATCGCGTGGGGCGGGGCAGGGGGTGAGACGTCGCGGTTGTGGTCCGCGGCG
>DASWVQ010000060.1:0-3199 GCA_036401195.1 Gemmatimonadaceae bacterium | reverse complement strand
AGCCCGGTGGCGGCGCCGTAGTCGGCGGAGCTGTTCACCACCACGCCGCGGATCTCGGGGCGTGAGGTGGCCCAGGCGAGCACCCCCTTCAGCGCCTCCTCCTGGCTCTTCTCCCCGTGCGCCAGCGGATAGCCGCCGGTGGCGAACACCCAGTGCGGCTTGCGCGGCTTCAGCTCCACGAGCCACCGGTCGGCGGCGCGGATGGCGGCGTCGAGCTCCATCGCGCCGAGTCGGCCGGGAAAGAGGGTGAAGCCCACCACGTCCACCGGCGAGTCGGGATCGATCGCCCACGCATACAGGGTGCTGTCGCGCTCCCCGTACGACGCCGCGGACACGCCGATGCGGGTGCGCGGGCGGATGCGCTTCGCGACCGCGGCGGCGCGGGTGATGTAGTCCTCCCACACGTTGGGCGAGAGTGAACCCACCGCGGTGGCGCCGGAGCCGTACGGGTCCTCGGCGGGGAGCAGGATGTCGGGCTTCACGCGCCGCACCACCTGGTCCACCGCGCGGAGCCGCGCGTCGGCGTCGAGCGCCGCGCTCCCGAAGCTCGGGATCAGCTTGCCGCGGTAACCGAGCGACACGATGACGAGGGTGCTGTCGGCGCGGCGCAGCGGCTCGAGCACGTGCGCGATGGAGTCGAGCACCTCGCCCTTCGCCCCGTCCGGGGTGAGCACCACGTGCACCGCGTCGACGCCGAGGGTGTTCACCAGCTCGATGTCGGTGCGGATGGCGAGCACCGAGGGGGCGCGGGCGAGGTCGGGGAGGATCTTCAGCCCGAAGCGGAAGTCCTCGCCGGGGCGTTCCTGGAGCCGTGCGTCGTCGTAGCGGCGGTAGCTCTCCAGCGCGACCTGGCCGCGCGGGA
Organism: Gemmatimonadaceae bacterium; assembly: GCA_036401195.1. GTDB lineage: Bacteria > Gemmatimonadota > Gemmatimonadetes > Gemmatimonadales > Gemmatimonadaceae > JACDHQ01. The sequence continues at coordinate 2,337 of DASWVQ010000060.1, read as the reverse complement.
GGGCGAGGCCGATGAAGGCGAGCCATCCCGCCGCGAGCGCCGCCATCACCGCGCGCACCGTCGCCACCGCTGGCCGCAGCGCCGGATAGGTGGGGGAGATCATCGGCACGTTGATGAAGAGCGGCGAGGTGAGCGCCGCTCCCGCGGTGAGCACCGCCAGCGCGTCGCCCTGCGCGGCGAGGGCGACGAGCGCCCAGCGCGGCGTGGGGAGCCCCTGGATGGCGAGGAAGCGCAGGATGGTGGTGACCGCGACGACCACGTTGTACAGCGCGATCGGCACGCCGAGCAACGGGTTCACCAGCCGGCGCGCGAGGGCGTACAGCGCCTGGATGGCGAAGAGGACCGCGGTGAGCGGCCAGAACCAGGTGACGGCGGTGAGCGCGCGCCCGGTGATCGCCGTGGCGGTGGACAGCCAGATGACGATGGCGGGGAGCACGAGGAAGCCGCACAGCGCCGAGATCGTGCGGAAGGCGTCGGGGGCCTTCCGGAGCTGGGCGATGCGGCCGGCGAGGATCACGTCCCAGCCGAGGATGAACAGGGTCAGCGCGAGGTGCGCGGGGGCGAGCCAGGCAGTCATGCGCGGAACCCCCTGCGCCAGTACCGTGCCGCCGGACCCAGCGTGGGAGCGCTCAGGGCCGGGCGGGTCAGAACATGGACATGGCGAGGAACGACCGCAGGGAGTCGTTCGTCGCCCGGAGGCGCCCGCAGAGGAGGCGGACCACCTGCCAGAGGACCTTGTGGGCGAGCTCCCGGTTGAAGTCGAGGAGCATCTCGAAGTCGGGGCGCGCGATGGTCAGGCAGGTGACCGGCCCGTTGGCGATGGCGTCGGTGGAGCGCTCGCTCCGGTCGAAGACGGCCATCTCGCCGAAGAGGGCGCCCGGCTTGAGGATGGCGAGCGCCTCCTCCCCGCTCCCGGGGACGTCGCGGGAGATGCGCACCTCGCCCGAGGCCACGAGGTAGAGGCGGTTGCCGTTCTCCCCTTCCTTGAAGACGTAGGCGCCGGAGGCGAAGTGCTCCTCGCGGCAGATCTGGGCGACTTCGCCCAGTTCGTCCTCGTCCAGGTCCTTGAAGATGTGGACGTTGCGGAGCAGTTCGAGGGTGTCGGGCATGGGGCGAAGGTAGGGCGAACTTCGATTGGAGGCTAGGGTGTGGGGGTGGGACCAGGGGCTAGGGGCTAGGGGCTAGGAGCTAGGGGCTAGGCTGGGGGTATGCCTCCGGTCCCTAATCCCTAGTCCCTACTCCCTACTCCCTACTCCCTACTCCCTACTCCCCAGGCCCCAGCCCCCAGCCCCCATGATTAGTTTGGCAGGGCAATGGCCAACCGCCGCAGCGCCCTCCAGCGCCTCCCCAACATCCTGTCGTTCTCGCGGCTGCTGATCGCCGCGGGCTTCGTCGTGGCCGACACCGGGGCGGTGCGGGTGGGGCTGCTGGGGGTGGCCGGGGCGACGGACTTCCTCGACGGGTGGCTGGCCCGCCGGGTCAACGCCGCCAGCCGGTGGGGGGCGCTGATCGACCCCATCGCCGACCGCTTCTTCGTCCTCACCGCCGTGTCGACCCTGCTGTTCAACGGGTCGCTCGACACCGCCGGCTACTTCATCCTCATCTCCCGCGACCTGGCCACGGCGATCGGCTTCCTGGTGGCCCGGATGGTCCCCTGGCTGAAGCCGGTGGAGTTCAAGGCGCGATGGCTGGGGAAGGTGGTCACCGTCTTCCAGCTCCTCACCCTGGCCGCCGTGATGGTCGCTCCCCGGTTCGAGATCCCCCTCCTGGCGGTCGTGGCGGTGCTGTCCGCCTGGTCGATCGTGGACTACACGCTGGCGCTCTGGCGGGGGAGGGCGCGGTGACCGTGGTGCGCCGGGTGATGGTGGGGGTGGCCGGCTTCATCCTGGCCGCGGCGGCGGTTCCGGCCGTGGCGCGGGCGCAGGGGGTGGAGGCCCACCTGCAGCCGGAGGCGCGCGTCGACCTGCTCGCCGGGGCGATCACCGCGGTGCACGCGGGGGTGGGGGTGAACATCCCCGTCGGCTACTACGCGCGGGTGGGGCTCGTGGGCGCGGCGGGGGCCCGGCTCTCGGGCGACGCCGGCGCCAGCGCGCGGGTGGACGCGATCGCCCGCTTCCTGTTCGACCCCTTCTTCGAGAAGCGCTGGGGGCTCTCCGCCGGCGGCGGGGTGAGCGTGCGCTACGACGAGGGCGCCGGGTGGCGTCCCTTCCTCGCGGTGGTGGTCGACCTGGAGCCCCCCGGCCGCGGGCCGGTCATCCCCGCCGTGCAGGTGGGGGTGGGGGGCGGCGTGCGTGTGGGGATCGCGCTGAGGAAGCGGGACGGAAGGCGGCGCTGAGC
>DASWVQ010000059.1:0-6761 GCA_036401195.1 Gemmatimonadaceae bacterium | reverse complement strand
AAGGAAGGGCACGACCTCCTCGCCGCCCGCCTGCTCGTCCAGGGGCCGGGCGAGGACCGCTGGAGCCAGGTGCCGATGGCGTACGACTTCGACACCGACCGCTGGTACGCCACCTTCGAGGTGGACCGGATCGGGCGGTGGTGCTTCACCGTCGAGGCGTGGACCGATGCCTTCGGCACCTGGCTCGCGGGGCTCCGCAAGAAGGTCGACGCCGGCGTCGACGTGAGCGTCGAGCTGCTCGAGGGGGCCGCCCTGGTGCGCCAGGCCGCGCGTCGCGCCCGCTTCGGCAATGACCGCGCGACGCTGCTCAACACCGCCGCCGTGCTCGAGGACGACGAGGAGTTCTCGCTCGCGGTGCGCACCCACCGCGCGCTCGACGCCGCCCTCCCCGCGCTGATGCGCGAGCACTGGGCGCCGCGGGACCTCACCCGCTACCGGCACGAGCTGGGCATCCAGGTGGACCGGGCGCGCGCGGCGTACGCGTCGTGGTACGAGATGTTCCCGCGGTCGAACGGGCCGGAGGGGGAGCATGGCTCGTTCGTCACCGCCGCCGCGCAGCTGCCACGCATCGCCGAGCTGGGGTTCGACGTGGTGTACCTCCCGCCGATCCACCCCATCGGGCACGCCTTCCGGAAGGGGAAGAACAACTCGCTCACCCCCGAGCCCGACGACGTGGGGAGCCCGTGGGCGATCGGGAGCGAGGCGGGAGGACACGATGCCGTCGCGCCGGAGCTGGGGACGATCGAGGACTTCGACCACTTCGTGCATCGGGCGCGCGAGCTGGGGATGGAGGTCGCGCTCGACTACGCGCTGCAGTGCTCTCCCGACCACCCGTGGGTGACGTCGCACCCCGACTGGTTCCACATCCGCCCCGACGGCTCGATCGCCTACGCGGAGAACCCGCCGAAGAAGTACCAGGACATCTACCCGCTCGACTTCTGGTGCGACGACCGGCAGGCGCTCTGGGAGGCCTGCCGCGACGTGCTGCTGTTCTGGATCGGGCACGGCGTCACCACCTTCCGCGTGGACAACCCGCACACGAAGGCGTTCGCCTTCTGGGAGTGGTGCATCCGCGAGGTGCAGGCGCGGCACCCGGAGGCGATCTTCTTCGCCGAGGCGTTCACGCGCCCCAAGAAGATGTACGGGCTGGCCAAGCTGGGCTTCACGATGTCGTACACGCACTTCACCTGGAAGAACGCCTGGTGGGAGCTGCGCCCGTACCTGGAGGAGCTGAGCACGCCGCCGCTGGCGGAGTACTTCCGCGGCAACCTGTTCGCGAACACGCCGGACATCCTCAACGAGTACCTGGTGCACGGCGGGCGCCCTGCCTTCCGCGCGCGGCTCCTCCTCGCCGGCACCCTGCTCCCCCTCTACGGCATCTACAGCGGGTTCGAGCTGGCGGAGAACGTGCCCGTGAAGCCGGGGAGCGAGGAGTACCTCGACAGCGAGAAGTATCAGCTCAAGTGGCGCGACTACGACGCCCCGGGCCACCTGAACGACGAGGTGCGGCGGCTGAACGCGCTGCGCCGCGACGAGCCGGCGCTCCAGCTGACGCGGAACCTCACCTTCCACCCCAGCGAGAACCCGGAGGTCCTCTTCTACCACAAGGCCGCCCCCGGGCGCACGGCGGAGGAGCTGGAGCGGCACGCCCGCTGGCTGCGCATGGCGAAGCAGTCGGGGGGGGCGGTGCCGGCACCGGCAGAGCCGGTGGGCACCGGGAACGACCTGCTGGTGGCGGTGAACCTCGACCCGCACCGCGTGCAGGAGACGATGGTGCACGTGCCCCTCGAGGCGCTCGGCATCGCCCCCGACGCGGCCTACCGGGTGACCGACCTGCTCACGGGGGTCACGTACACGTGGAGCGGGAGCCGGAACTACGTGCGGCTCGACCCCCAGGTCCAGCCGGGCCACATCCTTCGGGTGGAACGATGACCGTGAACGACCGGACCGACACGACGACCGATCCCCTCTGGTACAAGGACGCCATCATCTACCAGGTGCACGTGAAGTCGTTCCGCGACTCCACCGGCGACGGCTATGGCGACTTCCGCGGCCTGATCGAGAAGCTGGACTACATCGAGCAGCTCGGCGTCAACTGCCTCTGGCTCCTCCCCTTCTATCCCTCGCCGCTGCGCGACGACGGCTACGACATCTCGTCGTACGAGTCGATCCACCCCACCTACGGCACCATCCAGGACTTCCAGGCGCTGCTCGACGCCGCGCACGCGCGGGGGATCCGGGTGATGACGGAGCTGGTCATCAACCACACCTCCGACCAGCACCCCTGGTTCCAGCGCGCCCGCCGCGCCCCCAAGGGCTCGCCCGAGCGCGACTGGTACGTGTGGAGCGACGACCCCAATCGCTATGAGGGGACGCGCATCATCTTCACCGACACCGAGACCAGCAACTGGACCTGGGACCCGGTGGCGCAGCAGTTCTTCTGGCACCGCTTCTTCAGCCACCAGCCCGACCTCAACTTCGACAACCCCGAGGTGGTCGAGGCGGTGAAGAACGTGATGCGCTTCTGGCTGAGGATGGGGGTGGACGCGATGCGCCTCGACGCGATCCCCTACCTCATCGAGCGCGACGGCACGAACTGCGAGAACCTGCCGGAGACGCACGCGGTGCTCAAGGACCTCCGCGCGACCCTCGACGCGGAGTTCCCGGGGCGGCTCTTCCTCGCCGAGGCGAACCAGTGGCCGCCCGACGTGCGGCCCTACTTCGGCGACTCCGACGAGTGCCAGATGGCCTTCCACTTCCCGGTGATGCCGCGCATGTACATGGCGCTCCGGAAGGAGGATCGCACCCCCATCGTGGACATCATGCGGCAGACGCCGGCGATCCCCGACGACTGCCAGTGGGCGATCTTCCTGCGCAACCACGACGAGCTCACCCTCGAGATGGTGACCGACGAGGAGCGCGACTACATGTACCGCGAGTACGCGCGCGACCCGCGGATGCGCATCAACGTGGGGATCCGGCGGCGGCTCGCCCCGCTGCTCGAGAACGGGCGGCGGCAGATGGAACTGATGAACGCCCTCCTCATGTCCATGCCCGGCACGCCGATCATCTACTACGGCGACGAGCTGGGGATGGGGGACAACATCTACCTCGGCGACCGCAACGGGGTCCGCACCCCGATGCAGTGGACCGACGGGAAGAACGCCGGCTTCTCCGACACGGAGAGCGCGGCGCTCTATGCGCCGGTGATCGTGGACCCGCCGTACGGCTTCATGGGGGTGAACGTCGCCGCGCAGGAGCGCACCGCCACCTCGCTGCTGCGCTGGATGCGCCGCCTCATCGCGGTGCGGCGCACGCACAAGGCCTTCGGGCGCGGCACCTGGGAGCCCCTCGACCCGCACAACCGGCGCGTGCTCGTCTTCCTGCGGCGCTGGGAGAACGAGGTCCTGCTGTGCGTGAACAACCTCTCGCGATTCGCCCAGTACGTGGAGCTCGACCTGCGGGAGTTCAACGGCAAGGTCCCCCTCGAGCTGTGGAGCGAGAATCCCTTCCCGCCCATCGGGGAGCTGCCGTACCTGCTCACCCTCGGGCCGCACAACTTCCTCTGGTTCCGCATCACCGCGATGGAGGACCTGCCCGAGGACCGGCGGCTCGGCGTCGACTGGCGCAACACGCGCCGCGACGAGCCCGCGCCCCTCGCGCCCGCCGAGGCGACCGCCGCGGAGGCACTCGCGCAGGCCCACTCCCCGCATTCGCCGCACCGGGGCGAGGCATGACGGTGGCGGACTTCGGCGACCGCCTCCGGGCGATCTCCACCGCCGAGTGGACCGCCTGGCTCCGCCAGCAGCGGTGGTTCGGGGCGAAGGCGGCCGAACCCTCGCAGGTGCGCGTGGGCCTCCTCCTCCCCTTCGAGCACGAGGGGCATCGCTGGGCGGTGGTGCGGCTGGACGTCGAGGTGGCGGGCACGGTGCGCTGGTACCAGGTGATCCTCGCCGATGATCCGGCGGCGACCGGGGGGATCAGCACCGCCCTCCTGGACGAGGGCTTCCGCCGCTTCCTCGCCGACGCCTTCGCGCGCGGCTGGGCGGTGGAGCGCGGCGCCACCCGATGGGCCGCGGTCGCCGCCGGCCACACGCCGCTCATCGTGCCGCCCGATGCCCGCGTGGAGCTCGGGAGCGCGGAGCAGAGCAACACGTCCATGCGGGTCGGCGACGTCGCGATCCTCAAGCTCTTCCGGCGCATCGAGCCCGGCGCGCACCCGGACGTGGAGATGACGGAGTTCCTCACCACCCGCCACGCCTTCCCGTACACCCCCACCCTCCTCGGCACCCTGGTGCTCGAGGACGCCGGGGAGCGCACGATCGCCGGCATGCTGCAGGAACTCGTGCCGGGCGCGCGCGACGCGTGGGCGTACGCGCTGGAGCGCGCGCGCCCCTGGTTCGCGGGAGGCGCGATCGGCGCGAGCGGCACGGGGCGCGACCAGGACGTACCCTTCGCCGGCGACGCGCGCCGCATCGGCCGCATCACGCGCGAGTTGCACGAGGTGCTCGCCAGCGACGACGACGACGAGGACTTCGCCCCCGAGGCGGCCACCGGCGAGGAGGTGGAGGAATGGGGGGAGGCGACGCGCCGCCAGGTGGAGGAGGCGCTGGACCTCCTCGCCTCGCAGCTCGCGCGCACCGATGGCGGCGTGCCCCCGGATCGCATCGCCGAGGCGAAGGCGGTGCTGGCGCGGCGCGCGCACTACCTGGCGCGGATCGAGGAGCTCGTCGACGCGGTGGGGGACGACGCCGGCTTCATGATCCGGCACCACGGGGACTATCACCTGGGGCAGCTCCTCCATTCCGCCGGCGACGCGTTCATGATCATCGACTTCGAGGGCGAGCCGTCGCGCCCCCTGGCGCAGCGGCGCCGCAAGGCCAGCCCGCTGCGCGACGTGGCGGGGATGCTTCGCTCCTTCGCCTACGCCGCGGCGACGCTGGCCGCCGAATCGCGGGCAGACCCCGCCACGCGCGAAGTCACGGGCGGGCGGTGGGAGCGGGCGGTGCGCGCGGCCTTCCTCGAGGGCTACCTCGGCGAGCGCGATGCGGAGGCCTCTGACTTCCTCCCCGAGGAGCCGGAATCGGTGGAGGCGCTGGTTGCGCTGTTCGAGATGGAGAAGGTGTTCTACGAGCTCGCGTACGAACTGAACAATCGCCCCGCGTGGGTGGGGATCCCGCTGCGGGGGATCGCGCGGATGACGTGAAGTCATCCTGGGCGAAGCGAAGGATCCGGCCATGGTGCGCCGACGCCAGGTCCTTCGGCTGCGCCTCACGATGACTGCGGAGGCGTGACGCCCATCACCGGGGGCGCGGCTCTTGCCCCGCTCTCATGCCCATCAGCCCGGCTGCACCGACGTGACGTCCTCTTCCCTCCTCAGCGATTCTCCAGTGCGCACCACCAGCCACGGCGCCCAGCTGCTGCCCGGGGGCGGCGTGCGCTTCTCCGTGTGGGCGCCATTCGCGGAGCGCGTCGCGGTGCGTGTTCGCGCCGCCGGGCACGGCCCCGTGCGGCTGCACGCCCTGGAGCGCGGCGAGCGCGGCGACTGGAGCGGTGAGGTCGCGGAGGCGGGGGCGGGGGACGACTACTGGTTCGTGCTCGCGCGCGAGGGCGAGGCGCCGCGCGACCTCCCCGACCCGCGGAGCCGCTGGCAGCCGGAGGGGGTCCACGGCCCCTCGCGCATCGTCGCCCCGGGCGACTGGCGGTGGACCGACGAGGGATGGCGCGGGGTCGCGATGCCGGAGCTGGTGATCTACGAGCTGCACGTGGGCACCTTCACGCGCGAGGGCACCTTCGACGCCGCCATCCGGGAGCTCCCCGCCCTGCGCGAGCTGGGAGTGACCGCGATCGAGCTCATGCCCGTGGCGGAATTCCCCGGCGCGCGGAACTGGGGGTACGACGGCGTGCATCTCTACGCCACGCAATCCAGCTACGGCGGTCCGGACGGGCTGCGTCGCCTCGTCGACGCCGCGCATCGCACCGGGCTGGCGGTGATCCTCGACGTCGTCTACAACCACCTGGGGCCGGAGGGGAACTACCTCGACGCCTTCGGCCCGTATTTCACCGGGGCGTACCGCACCCCGTGGGGACGCGCGCTGAACTACGACGGCCCCGACTCGGACGAGGTGCGCGGGTGGGTGCTCGACAACGCGCGGCAGTGGATCCGCGACTATCACGTGGATGGCCTGCGCCTGGACGCGGTGCACGGGATCTTCGACCACGGGGCGGTGCACCTGCTCGAGGAGATCGCCGCCGCGGTGCACGCGGAGGGCGACGCCGCGGGACGCCGCGCCGTGTGCATCGCCGAGAGCGACCTGAACGACCCGCGCGTCGTTCGCGCCACGGCCGAGGGGGGCTACGCCCTCGACGCGCAGTGGGCCGACGACTTCCACCATGCCGTCCACGCGCTCCTCACCGGGGAGCGAAGCGGCTATTATGCCGACTTCGGCGAGGCGGGCCAGGTCGCGGCGGCGCTGCGGGAGCCCTTCGTGTACGCGGGGCAGTATTCCCCGCACCGGCGGCGCCGGCACGGGGCGCCGAGCACCGGGATCCCGCGCGACCGGTTCGTGGTGGCGATCCAGAACCACGACCAGGTGGGGAATCGCGCCACGGGCGACCGCCTCGCGGGGCTGGTGGAGCCGGCGCGCTACCGGCTGGCCGCGTCGCTGCTCCTGCTGTCGCCCTATGTTCCCCTCATCTTCATGGGGGAGGAGTACGGGGAGACGAATCCCTTCCAGTACTTCGTGCACCACTCCGATCCG
>DASWVQ010000058.1:0-2048 GCA_036401195.1 Gemmatimonadaceae bacterium | reverse complement strand
CACCTATGAGCTCCCGATTCCGCCCCCCGCAGCAGTCGCGCAGCCAGGACACGCTGGCGCGCATCCTCGACGCCGCCGAGCGGGTCATGGCGGAGAAGAGCTTCTCCGAGGCCACCCTCGCCGAGATCATGAACAGCGCAGGGGTGACGGTCGGGGCGTTCTACCGTCGCTTCCCCGACAAGGACGCGCTGCTGCATCACCTCGACGACCGCTTCTTCAACGAGATGCACCAGCTCGCGGACGAGCTGCTGGATCCCGTGCGCTGGGAGGGGAAGCCGCCGTCGGCGATCATCTACAAGGTGGCCGAGCAGGCGGTGCAGCTCTACCGCGCGCGCCGCGGGTTGCTGCGCTCCCTCTTCCTGCGCGCGCGCACCGATGCGGTCATCCAGGACACGGCGCGCCGGGTGAACACCCACTTCATCGACCGGATGAAGCAGGCGCTGTCCACGCATCGCGCCGAGATCCGGCACCCGCAGCCCGACCGCGCGATCGAGCTGGGGTTCATGATGCTGCTCGGCGCGGTGCGCGAGCTGGTGCTCTTCGGCGAGGTGTGGCAGCAGAACGGGATCGCCGGCGACGACCTGGACCGGGAGCTGGCCCGCGCCTACCTCTGCTACCTCGGCGTGCCCCTCACCGCGTGAAGTCATCCTGAGCGCAGCGAAGGATCTGGCCCCGGCCGCACCGGCGCCGATCCTCGGCTTCGCCTCGGGATGACTGCCGACAGCGCCCGTAGCCGAACGCGATTAGTTTCCGCCCATGACGACCAACCCGACCTCCGGCGACCTCGGGCAGTGGCTCGGGGCCCAGCGCGATCGCACGCGCGAGCAGCTCTTCGACTTCCTGCGCATCCCGAGCGTGAGCGCCCGCTCGGAGCACGACGCCGACACCGCGCGCGCGGCGGAGTGGATCGCCGGCGCGATGCGCGACGCGGGACTCCAGGCCACGGTGCATCCCACGAAGGGGCACCCGGTGGTGGTGGGCGAGTGGCGTGGCGCCCCGGGAAAGCCGACGGTGCTCGTCTACGGGCACTACGACGTGCAGCCCCCCGAACCCCTCGAGCTCTGGACGTCGCCCGCCTTCGAGCCCACGGTGCGCGACGGGAAGATCTTCGCGCGCGGCTCGGTGGACGACAAGGGCCAGCTCTTCCTGCACGTAAAGGCACTCGAGGCGCACATGCAGGTGCGCGGCGCGCTGCCGGTGAACGTGATCGTCGTCGCGGAGGGTGAGGAGGAGGTGGGGAGCGAGCACCTCGCGCCGTTCATCGAGGCGCACAAGCAGGAGCTGGCGGCGGACTACGTGGTCATCTCCGACTCGGCGATGTTCGCGCCCGGGCTCCCCTCGATCCTCTCCTCGCTGCGCGGGCTCGCCTATTTCGAGATCAACGTGCAGGGCCCGTCCGGCGACCTGCACTCCGGCAGCTATGGGGGGGCGGCCCCGAACCCGGCGATGGCGCTCGCGCGCATCCTCGCCACGATGCACGACGAGAACGGTCACATCGCCATCGCCGGCTTCTACGACAAGGTGCGCGAGTACACCGCCGACGAGCGGAAGGCGATCGCCACGCTCCCCTTCGACGAGGAGCACTTCCGCGCCGAGACGGGCGCGCCGGCGCTGTCGGGCGAAAAGGGGTACACGGTGCTGGAGCGCCTCTGGACGCGCCCCACCTGCGAGGTGAACGGGCTCCTCTCCGGGTACACCGGCGAGGGAGCGAAGACGGTGCTTCCCGCGAAGGCGATGGCGAAGGTGAGCTGCCGGCTCGTCCCCGACCAGGATCCCGCGGAGATCGAGCGGCTGATGAAGGCGCACGTGGAGAAGGTGGCGCCGAGGAACGTGACGGTGACCGTGACGCACCTGCACGGGGGCAAGCCTTGGCGCAACGCGCCGAGCGGCCCGCTCTTCGAGGCGGCGCGCGACGCGCTGAAGGACGCCTTCGGGCGCGACCCGGTGGTGACCGGCGAGGGGGGCTCCATCCCGATCGTGGGTGACTTCGAGCGGATCCTCGGTGCGCCGGTCACCCTCATCGGCTTCGGCCTGCCCGGCGAGAACGC
>DASWVQ010000057.1:0-18637 GCA_036401195.1 Gemmatimonadaceae bacterium | reverse complement strand
CCCCACCGCGACGCGCGGCAGGCGGCGCGGGGGCATCTCGTCGTGCCCGAAGTGGATGGCGATGTTCCGCACCAGGTCGCGGTGCCGCTGCTGCGCCACCCCGCCGGTGAAGGCCCACGCCGTGCCGGCGGCGGCGCGCGCGTAGCGCGCGAGGAGCCGGGCGATGCGATGGCTCACGAGTGGTACGCTCCGTACAGCGCGGCGCCGGCGAGGACGACCGCGCAGGGAATGGCGAGTCGCGCGAGCCGCCACATCGGCGCGCGCGCGGCAGGGAGCTGGCGGGCGAGGATGGCCCACATCCCCGCGCCGTCGAGGGTCATGCGCAGGAACCAGGCGATGGCCACCCCGCGCAGCCCGTACGCCTGCGCGAGCGCGACGAGCACGCCGAGATAGACGGGCAGCTCCACCAGGTGCAGCATCGCCGCGCCGCGCGCGCTCACCCCCGCCTGGAGCATGGAGTAGGGCACCTGCGCCAGCGCGTTCGCGTACACCGCCAGGGCGAGCCAGCGGAGGACCGGGACCACCTCGGGGTGATACGCCCCGCGCATCCAGAGCCGCAGCAGAGGCTCGCCGAAGGCGGCGAGGATGGCGGCGGCGGGGAGGAGCACGAACATGGTGAGCTTCGTGGCGCGCTCCATCAGCTCCGAGGCGCGTGCCGGCGCGGCGAAGATCGCCGCCGCGATCGCGGAGAAGAACACCGGCTGGAGCGCGGCGGTGAAGAGCCACTGCTTGGTGGCCACCTCCGCGGCGGTGCCGTACCAGCCGGAGGCGGCGATCGGCAGCGTGGCGGCGACGATCGCCCGGTCGGCGTTCACGATGATCGGGCTCACCACGCTCGACACGGTGATCCAGCCGCACACGGAGAGCAGCTCCTTCCACGCGGCGGGGGACCAGCGGGTCGGGCGACGCAGCCCGTGGTGCACCTGCTCGAGCACGAGGAAGTGCGCGAGCCAGTAGGCGACGCGGCCGGCGACGATCACCCCCACCGCGATGCGCGCGTCGCGCCCCAGGGCCAGCGCGACGAGCGGGCCCGCGTAGGTGACGACGCCGAGCGGGACGCGCAGCCAGTTGATGGTGGCGAATCGCTGCGCCGCCTCGAGCACGCCGCGCAGCGCCACGCCGTGCGCGAGCGCGGGGGCGCTGAGGGCGAGGAGCACCACCACCCCCACCGCCTCGCCGCGGATCTCGCGCGGCACGTCGAGCAGGTGATCGACGATGAGCGGGGCGAGCGCCATGCCGGCGATCGCCAGCAGGCCGGTGAGGGCGAGGAGCGCCCAGCTCGCGGTCCATACCAGGTCGGGGATGGCGTCGTCGTCGCCGTGCGCGAGGCGGGAGGCGATCACGCGCGTGAGGGCCCGGCCCAGCCCGAAGTCGAAGAGGGAGAAGACCCCGACGGTCGCCCAGGTGAGCGCGACGAGCCCGAAGCGCGCGGCCCCCAGCCCCCTGGCGAGGAGGGGGATGCTGACCAGCGCGGCGATCGCGGGAAGCACCCACCCCGCCAGGTTGAGGAGCACGTTCCGCTGGAGGAGGGCGTCGTGCGTGAGGCGGTGCACGCGTCCGCCCCCGCCTCCCTCCTCCCCGGGCTGCACCCGGACCGTCACGGGTTCGGGATGCGGAAGGTCACCGCCAGCCGCAGCTCGCTCGACTCGAAGGTGGGAAGGGCCAGGGTGCGCTCGTACACCGTGCCCGCGGGCCAGGGCGCCGGGGGCCGGATGCGCACCTGGCCGGTGACCGTGCCCGCCGCCGAGGGATAGAGCATGATCGGGAAGGTGCCGTCGGCGCGCACGGTCGTGGTGAACGTCGAGGGGGTGGCCGCGGGACCCGAGAGCTGCGTCCACTCCACCGTCGCGCCCACGGCGGGGCGCCCGTCGTCGGTGAGCACCTCGCCCACGTAGCGCAGCGAGGGGCCGTAGCCGAAGACGCCGGCGAAGTGGAGCGGCTCGTCCTCCGTGACGCGCAGGCGCACGTTGGGCACGACGTAGCGCACCCCGGGGATGGGCATCACCTCGAGGCGGCCCTCGACGACTCCAGTGTCGGCCACCGAGCCCACCACGTTGAAGCGGCCGTTCGCGTCGGTCACCGCGCGGACCGAGTCGGGGACCATGGCCACGCCGCCGGTACGCACGAAGAGCACGGGCATGTTCGGCGCGACCTTGAGCGAGTCGAAGCGCCAGAGCTCGAGCGCGTAGCGCAGCGCGTAGCCGAAGGTGTACACGCCGGCGAAGTGCAGCGCGTCGTCGTTGAAGGTGGGCAGGTGCAGCCCGGTGATGGTGTACGGCTTCTTCCCCGGCGCGGTGACGGTGACGTCGCCGATCACCTCCCCGCTGTCCTGCACGATCGCGATGAGGGTGAGGCGGCCGTCGGGCCCGGTGGTGCCGGTGATGCTCGACGGGGTGATCCCCAGCCCGCCGGTGCGGGTGAAGGTGGCCTGCACGTTGCGCGCGGGGATCAGCGAGTCGCGGCGCCAGAGCTCCACCGCCCACTTCCACTGCTGCCCGAAGGCGAACACGCCGAGGAAGCGGACGTCGGTGGAGTCGTACGTCGCCATCTGCACCTGGCGGGTGAACGCCGGCTTGCCAAGGGGCTGGATGGTGAGGGTGCCGGTGACCACTCCCTCGCTCGCGGGCTGCGTCTCGAGGGTGAAGTAGCCGCTCGCCCCCGAGGTGGTGGTGATGGTGCTGGGGGAGATGACGATGCCGCCGGTGCGGCGGAAGGTGACCGTGGCGCCGGCCACCCCGCCCACCAGGGCGCGGTCGTACACCTGCCCCGCGTACCGCATGGTGCTCCCCAGGTTGAGCGTGCCGCGCGGCGCGGGGAGGGTGTAGCGGTACTCGAGGGGGACGGTCAGTCCGGCGAGCAGGTAGCCGCGCGGGAGCCCGCCCCCGCTGATCTGGAGGTCGCCCACGACGTTGCCCAGCTGCGTGCCCACGAGGCGGATCTCGAAGATCCCGCTCGCGTTGGTGAGCGAGCCGTCGGTGACCACGGTGGCGGAGCCGCTGCGCGGGAGGAAGGTGACCGTGGCCCCCTTCACCGGCTTGCCCTTGTAGTTGAGGGTGGCCTGGTAGACCACGTAGGGAACGCTCGTCCACTGCCCGAGCACCACCGCGTCGCCGCGGCGGGTGACGGGCTTCACCGGGAGGTCGCGCACGGTGTAGCCCTCGGCGGCCCCGGGGGCGGTGACGGTGATCGCGGGCGACGCCGTGGCCGAGTCGGGAGCGGCCAGCTCGAGCGCCCAGTTGCCGCCGCCGTCGGTGGTGGTGCTGACCGGCGCGGCCCCGTTCACGGACAGCTCCACGCGCACCCCGGAGGCGGGCCTGCCGGTCGCGGGGTCGAGGATGGTGCCGGTGTAGGCGAGGCGCGGCGGGGTGGTGCAGGCGGCCGTGCCGGAACATGGCTCGCAGCCGCCCAGGAGGACGAGGAAGGGGAGCGCCGCCGCCACGAGGGGGAGGGGGCGGCGAATGGGCGACGAGGCCGCGCGCCACGCGGCGGCACGGATCCGGGCGAGGCGGCTCCACATCAGCCAGAGCACCTGCATCACGAAGGGGAGGAGGAGCGAGTTCACGAAGAGGGAGTGCACGACGATGGCCGCGATGCAGGCGGCGGTCGCCACCGCATGCGCCCGGTCGGCCGGGACGTTGACGGGATCGCGCCAGGTCCGGCGCGCCGACGACCACACCACCCGGAGAATCTGCAGGTATGCGGCCAGCCCCACGAGTCCGGTCATCGCCGCGACGAAGAGGAGGCCCCCGTCGAATGATACCCCCGCGCCCCCGACCGGCACCCACCCATGCTCCCGCTGGGCCTGGGCGACCGCGTTGAAGCCGACCCCGAGCGCCGGATGCTCGATGACGAGGGCGACGGCGCGGCTCCAGGGGATCAGCCGCTGCGCCGCCGAGGCGTCGAAGCGGAGCTTGTTGTACTCGGCCGCCAGCCCGAGGAGGAGGGTGGCGAAGGGGAGCACCACGAGGATGCCGGCCGCGATGAGGCGCAGGAGGGGGATGCGCAGCCCGCGGACGGCGAGGATCACCAGCACCCCAACGCCGAGGGCGAGCACCGACGAGCGGGACACCGTCAGCAGGACCGCGACGAAGAGCGTCCCGATGGCCGGCACGCTCTCGCGCATCCCCTCGGCGACCCGCGCCAGCCGGTGCAGCAGGGCCATGACGACGAGGGCGCCCGCGAAGTTCGGGTCGAGCACGGTGGAGACGAGGCGCCGGCCCTGGATGTCCCAGGCCAGCCCCGTCGCCTCGGGATGGATCATCTGCGCGAAGCCGGGGAGGAGGAGGGACTGCAGCACCCCGAAGGCGGCGAAGGCGAGGAGGGCGCGCTCCACGTCGCGCCAGGCGGCGACGCTCTCGTCGTCGGTGAGGCACCAGGCCCCGAAGAGGAACCAGCCGAAGTAGGCGACCCAGCGCACGAGGAAGGCGGCGGCACCGAGTGCCTCCCCCCCGCCCATGTGATAGCGAGGGATGGCGAAGGCGGTGGAGAGGGCCGCCACGGCCGCGAAGGCGAGCGTCGCCATCGCCACGCGCGGGAGCTCGAGGGGGCGGCGGGTGAGGGCGACGCGGGCGACGCAGAGCCAGGCGGCGAGGAGGGCGAGGTCGGCGAGGGTAAAGGGGGCGGTGCGCCCCCCGAGGGCGCCGGCGGGGATGCGGCCGACGTTCGCGAGCGCGAGCCCGATCGCGCCGAGCAGGGCGACGGAACGCGCGGACACCCGCATCTCAGCCCCGCGCGGGCGCGGCCTCGGCGGGGAGGGGGGCGCCGCGGGTGTCGCGGAGGAAGGCGAGGAGGACGCCGAGCAGCAGGCCGCCGAGCAGCCCGGCGGCGAGGGTGGGCAGGGGGCGGGGGAAGGTCACCCGGCGCGGGGGAACCGCGGGATCCACGAGCCGCACGTCGCCTCCTTCGAGGAGGGCGGCCAGCCGCGCCTCGAGCACCTGCGCCCCCATCCCCATGTTGAGCTGGGCGAGCCGCTCGAGCTCCGCCCGCTCCTGCAGCACCCCGACCCCCTGCCGCGGCATGCGGCCGATCTGCCGGCGCAGCTCGTCGCGGTCGCGCTCGAGCGAGAGCCGCTGGCGCGCGAGGGACGACCGATAGGTGGAGGCGATCGGGAGGAGCTGGGCCACCGCGGAGTCGCGCGCCCGCGCCAGGGCCTGCACCTGGGGCGCCCCCGGCGCGCTCCGGCTGAGCGCGACGGTGCGCTCCATGTCGAGCCGCGCGACCTGGGAGACGATGTCGTTGACCGCGGGACTGCGCAGGAGGTCGGGGAAGCCCGCGATGGCGCGGGCGTCGACCCGGCCGCTGCGCGCGCCCTCGAGGAGGGAGTCGAGGGCGCGCTCCCCGGCGCGGATCTCCGAGATGCGCTGGTCGAGCAGCGACAGCCGCTCCGCGAGGGCCTTCCCCGCGTCCTGCGGGTCGGCGCCGCCGCCCGAGCGCTCCTGTGCGCCGGCGAGTGCGCTCGCGCTGCGCTGGAGCTCGAGCCGCACCGAGTCGTCCTTGGCCGCGAGGAACTCGAGCCGGCGCTGGTTGAGCCCGCGGTCCACCGTGCGGCGACGGACGATGTAGACCTCCGCGGCCAGGTTCGGGACCTGGGCGGCGGTGAGGGAGTCGCGCGCCGCGTAGCGCAGCTCGACGGCATCGCCCCCCGCGCGGACCACCGACAGCCGCTCCTGCACCGCGTCAATCGCGTCCTCGCGGTCCACGAGCTTCACCTTCGCCTCCTGTCGCGCCCACACCACCCCCCCCGCCACCGCGTTCTTCCCCGGCGCGAGGGTGACGCTCACCGGGCGGAACCGGCCGGGGAGGCGGAGGGAGTCGACGATCTCCCGGGGCTGCACGTGATCCCGCGCGGGGATCGCCTGGAGGCGGAGCGAGTCCACCACCGCGCCCACGACGCTGCGGCTGGAGAGCAGGGTGAGCTCGGTCGCGAGTTCCTCGTCGCTGCCGCCCAGCCCTCCGGGGAGGAGGCCGGCGAGCCCCCCGCTGGCCCGTCGCGCGACGAGCGAGGTGGCGTCGGGGGCGGTGCGGATGAGGAGGAGCGTGCGGCCGGAGAAGCGGCTGGGGGCGAGCAGGAGCACGGCGAGCCCCATCGCGAGGCCGAGGGCGGCGGTGACGAGCACCCAGCGCTGGCGGCGGCGGAGGATCGCCAGGGCGGCGCCGACGTCGAGCACCACCGGGGCGTCGGCGGGCGACGCGTGGGGAGGTGCCGTCATCGCACCGTGGTGATGATCAGCGAGGCCACGACCGTCGCCGTCGAGAGCACCGACAGGGTGTTGCGACGCAGCCAGGACTCCCGGCGCACGTAGATCATGTCGCCCGACTGCAGGGGGACCGTGCTCCCGTCGTCGATGCGCCAGCCGGGGATGGTCCGCTGCTGGCCATCGCGTATGAGCGTGACGCCGTCGCGCCGTCCTTCGCTGTCGATTCCACCCGCCCGGGCGACCAGCTCGCGCACCGCGGTGCCCGGCTCCACGTAGTAGACGTCGGGGCGGCGCAGCTCACCGGCGGCGGTGACCCGGATGAGCGGGGTGACCTCGACGATGGGAGTGGCGAGCACGCGCGTGTAGGCGCGTCGCACCGAGTCTCCCACCGCGTCGAGGGGAAGCCCACCGAGGTGGACCGCGCCGAGTCGCGGGAGGATCGCCATGCCGTCGGGGCCGAGGCGCACCGTGTCGGCGAAGGCGGAGTCGACCCACAGCTTCACCAGGACGCGATCGGTGCGCGCGAGCCGTGGTTCCACGGCTCGCGCGGGCGCCTGGGCCTGCGCCTGCTGGGCGCGGCCCGCCGGGACGGCGGCGAGCAGGGCCGCGAGGAGGGCCGAACGGGCGGCCGCGAGGAGAGGGCGGATCATGGGATGAGAATGGCTCAACTTCGCCGTCCCGCTGGGACGCCGCAAGTCGTGACCACGATCACGGCCCAAGCGCTGGTGCCTCCGCGGCGTGCGATGTTATATCCCGGGGCGCGGGGATGGGCCCCGGCGTGTCATTACCGTGCGCGGACGGAACGCTCGTGACGAAGTCCAGCGGGGCCAGGCCAGTGCGGCGCGTCCTCCACGCGGAGGACGCGTTCCGCGTCGTGGACCGCGCGGAGCCCGCACCCCCGCGCGAGGCGCCCCCACGCGTCGCCCTCCACGTGAAGCGCGGGCTGGACGTGGGGCTCGCCCTGGTGCTCCTGGTGGCGCTCGCGCCGCTCCTGGCGCTCGTGGCGCTGGTGATACGGCTCGACTCCCGCGGTCCGGTGCTGTTCGCGCACCGCCGGCTCGGGCGCGGCGGGCGTCATTTCGACTGCCTCAAGTTCCGCTCGATGCGACGCGACGCGGAGCAACTGCTGTTCGCCGACGCGCGGTTGCGCCACGAGTACGTGGCGAGGGATTTCAAGGTGCCGGTGCACGCCGACCCGCGCGTCACGCGGGTGGGGCGCGTGCTGCGGCGCACGAGCCTGGACGAGCTGCCGCAGCTGCTGAACGTGCTGCGCGGCGAGATGTCGCTGGTGGGTCCGCGCCCGATCGTCGCGCTCGAGGGCACGCATTACGGCCGCGACCTGCCCGCGCTGCTCTCGCTGCGCCCGGGGATCACCGGCGCGTGGGCGGTGGGTGGGCGCAACGCCCTCGGGTACCCCGCGCGGGCGCAGGTGGAGCTTCAGTACGTGCGCGACTGGTCGCTCGGCCGCGACCTGCGGATCCTCGCGAAGACGCCGTGGACCGTCCTGACGCAGCGCGGCTCGGCCTGACCACCCCTCCCGGCTCCCCCCGTGTCCTGATCGTCCACGAGTGGCTGGTGGCGTGGGCGGGGTCGGAGCGCGTGGTGGAGCAGCTGCTCGCGGCCTTTCCCGGGGCGGACCTGGTCGCGGGGGTGGTGGCGCCGGCGATGCGGAACTTCAATGGAGTGACGCGTCGCGCGCGGGAGAGCTGGCTGGGGAAGCTGCCGGGCGCGCGCGCGCACCATCGCTGGTTCCTGCCGCTGCACCCGTTGGCCTTCGCCTCGGTGGACACGCGCGGCTACGACCTGGTGATCTCCAGCTCGCACGCCTTCGCCAAGGCGGTGCGTGTTCATCCGCCGGCGGTGCACGTGTGCATGTGCTACTCCCCGCCGCGCTACCTGTGGGGGCTCCAGGACCAGTATCGCGGGGGAGGCGCGGCGCAGTCGCTGGGGCTCACCGTGATGGGGCCGGCGCTGCGGGCGGTGGACCGGCGCGCGGCGCGCGGGGTGGACCACTTCATCGCCATCAGCGACTTCGTGCGGGAGCGCATCGCGCGGGCGTACGGGCGGGAGTCGGAGGTGATCCACCCGCCGGTGTCGCCGCGGGCGGTGGAGGCGCGGCGCGGCGCGGCGCGCGGCGACTACCTGCTCACCCTGGGGCGGCTGGTGCCGTACAAGCGGGTGGAGCTGGCGATCGCCGCGGCGGCGCTGGCGGGGATGAAGCTGGTGGTGGCGGGGGATGGCCCGGAGCGGGGCCGGCTCGAGGCGATCGCGGGGCCGGGTGTGGAGTTTCGCGGCGAGGTGAGCGAGCGGGAGGCGGGGGAGCTGCTGGAAGGGTGCCGCGCCTTCGTGTTCTGCGCCGAGGAGGACTACGGGATCGCGCCGATCGAGGCGAACGCGCACGGCGCGCCGGTGGTGGGCTTCGCGCGCGGGGGGCTGCTGGAGACGATGGTGCCCGGGGTGACGGCGGAGTTCTTCGACCGGCAGGAGCCGGAGGCGGTGGCGGAGGCGCTGCGTCGCGCCATGGCGCGGGGGTGGGACGATGCCGCGTTGCGCGGGAACGCGGCGCGCTTCGCGCCGGCGGCGTATCGGGAGAGGGTGCGGATTGCCTGCCTGGGGGCGCTGGGGCGGGGGACCGCGCGGCCGGGATGAAGGGGGCTTTGCTCCGGGGCTCCATGGAGCCCCAATGACGAAGGGGGGACTCGGGTGAGTCCCCCCTTCGTTGTTACGCGCGGGCGCGCGTCGCGATCAGCTCACGGGTTGAACGGATACCCCACCGCCACCGGCGTGCTCGACATCGCCGGGGTGGTGGAGCCGCTGCCGAACTGGCCGAGCTGGTTCGCCCCCCAGCAGTGCATCGCCGGGCCGCGGATGCCGCAGGTGAAGGCATCGCCCATCACCAGCGCGTTGAAGCGGAGGGTCGTGCTCACCGCCACCGGGGTGGTGCGGGTAGTGGTGGAGCCGTCGCCCACCTGGCCGGCGCCGTTCCACCCCCAGCAGTACGCAGTGCCGTCGATGGCGAGGGCGCAGGTGCTCGCGGCCCCGTGGTTCGCCGTGGTGGCGGGGGCCGAGACTCCCGCCGGGAGCCCGTCACCGTAATAGCTCTGCGTCACCACGTTCGTGAACGCGCTGGTGGAGTTCACGTACGCGGGGGTGCTCCGGGGGTTCGTGTCGCCGGTGCCGAGCTGCCCGCTCTCGTTGCTCCCCCAGCAGTACAGGCCACCCCAGTCGGTCACGCCGCAGGTGTGCCAGGCGCCGACGGCGACGTCCACCCACTTCTCGTCGTTCACCTTCGTGGGCACGCGCGTGGGCGTGGCGCCGGCGCTGCCATTGCCGAGCTGGCCGTAGGTGTTGTCCCCCCAGCAGTAGAGGTCCCCGTCGGTGGTGATGCCGCAGCCGTGCAGCCACCCGGCGGCGACCTGCTTCCAGCTGTGCCCCCCGTCGATCGGGGTGGGCTTCAGCGCGTTGGCATCCACGTCGACCAGGGTCGTGCCGAGGGCGCCGTGCTGGTTTGCCCCCCAGCAGTAACCGTCGCCATTGGTGGCCACGCCGCAGGTGGAGAGGCGGCCCACCGACACGCTGGCGAAGGCCACGGTGGTGGCCACGTCCACGGGGGCGTTCTTCGTGCCGTCGCCCGCCGCGTCGTTGCCGAGCTGCCCGAAGCCGCCGCGTCCCCAGCAGGTCACCGCGCCGGCCATGCCGGTCGCGCCGCCGGTCTTCACCACGCAGTTGTGCTGCGCCGCGCCGCTCGCGAACGACTCCACCACGCTGTAGTCGAAGCCGATGTCGGTGGGGGTCGCGGCGTAGGCCTCGGCGAAGGTGCCGAGCTGGCCGTTGGCGTTGTTCCCCCAGCACAGCGTGGGGCCGTACATGTAGCCGCAGGCGCTGGTGGCGCCGGCGGAGAACTCGCGCCGCCACTGGGTGGTCACGGTCGCGCTCACCGAGGGGATGGCGTGGACCTCGGCGACGAGCTGGTTCCTGGTGGGGGTGATGCTCGTGGTCCACCGGGGCGCGGCCGCGATGCCGTCGGCGTCGGCGATCACGCTGTCGGCGTCGACCGAGCCGCCGCCGAGGGCGCGGAAGTACACCACGGTGCCGGGCACCGGGTTCCCGAGCGCGTCACGCACCTGCACCATGAGCAGCGAGTCGTCCGCGAACTCCACCGGCACGGCGCCCACGATCTGCCCCATGAGGCGGAGCGACGCCGGCGTGCCCCCCGCGACGGGGGCGGGGATGACCGCGGCGATGTTCCACGCCGTGGCCACGTTCTCGGTGTAGAGGGGGCGGTACTCGCCGGTGAAGGTGGTGCCATCCATCACCCACAGGCCGCGCTCCCCGGTGGTGGTGTTCTGCCACACCAGGTCGGGCTTGCCGTCGCGGGTCATGTCGATCACCGCCGCGATGTCCCAGTTGGTGGGGACGCTGGCGCCGTAGAGCGAGGCGTAGCTCGCGTAGGTGTGGTGGTTCATGAGCCACGCCCCGCGGTCGCCGGTCTGCGTGTTCTGCCAGACCAGGTCCGCCATGTGGTCGCCGTTCATGTCGGCGGCGCCCACGATCTCCCACTGCGTGGGGACGAGCTCGGGATAGAGGAGGATGTACTCGCCGGTGAAGGTCGTGGCGTTCATCACCCAGAGTCCCCGCTCGCCGGTCTGGGTGTTCTGCCAGACGAGGTCAGGCTTCGCGTCGCCCGTGAAGTCGGCGGCGGCGGCGATGCGCCACTGGGTGGGCACCGCGGCGAGGGGGATGTGTTCGCCCGTCCAGGTGGTGCCGCTCATCGGCCAGATGCCGATGTCACCGGTCACGCTGTTCTGCCAGACGAGGTCCGTGTTGCCGTCGTGGGTGAAGTCGGCGGTGGCGACCACCTGCCAGGCGGCGGCGATGGACCCGTTGTACAGCGACGACCAGTCGCCGAGGTAGCTGGTGCCGGCCATTCCCCAGAAGCCCCAGTCGCCGGTGGAGCCGTTGCCCCACAGGATGTAGCTGTCGGCCGCGATGGCCGTGGTGGCGGCGGCGCGGAGGGGGGCGGGCGTGGTGCCGATCGCGCCGCTGCCGCGGAGGGCGGCGGCGGGGCGGGCGCCGGTGGCGCGGAGGAGCTCGGGGCCCCCGTGTGCCCCGGCAGGAACGGGGGAGGGGGCGGCGACGCGGTCCTGGTTGCAGGCGGCGACGCCGAGGGAGAGGAGGAGGGCCGGCAGGAGTCGCCAGCGCCGGCGCGTCGTCACGCCGGAACGGAGCTGGAACATTGCGAAAGGATTGGAAGGGGGGAGTGGTTCCGGCAGGGTAGGGAAAGAGGAAGTACCCTTACCTGAACGTATGGGGCGCCAATTTTGAACATCCGTGTTCGGCCGTCAACATCCGGCGACCCGTGCTTTTTATCACAACGCGACAAATGACGGCTGGCTGACGCCCGGTTGACACCCGACTAACGCCCCCCCGAGAGATTGTGATCCCACCGCTGGGTTCCCCTGACCTCGGCGGCGCTTTCCCTCAGCGTTCCCCCCACACGCATGCGACGTATCGCGCACGCTCGGCCGTTCCCGCGGCCGCCGCTGCTCCTCGCCGCCCTGCTGGTCGCACTCGGTGCCTGCTCCGCAGACCGGGTGACCGCGCCAGCCAGGGTGGAGGTGGAGCAACCCCTCTCCCAGTCGTCGGGACCGGAACGGTTCGCGACGCGCGCCGGGCCTCCCGCGGGAGCCCCGTTGCAGGACACCACCCAGGCGGCGATGATGCTGCCCCAGGGTGGCCGGCTCACCGAGGCGATGAGCGCCTCCGGGCTCACCACCTACATGCTCTGGGGGAACCGGGGCAGCGGGGCGTGGGGATCCTGGGGGATGAACGGCACCACCTACCAGAACGACTGGACCGCGCTGTACAGCGGGCCGATCTCGACCGACTGGTGGGTGGTGGCGAGCGCCGACTTCACCGGCGACGGCCAGGTGGACCTCGTCTGGCAGAACAGCGTCACCGGCGACGTGGGCATCTGGCCGATGAACGGCGCCGTGTGGAACGGGGTGCACGTCCCCCTGGGCGCGGTGCCCCTCCCGTGGAAGGTGGCCGCGGCGGGGGACTTCACCGGCGACGGGAAGCCCGACCTGGTGTGGCAGAACGTGCAGACCGGTGAGCGCGGCATCTGGGTGATGAACAACACCACCTTCACCGGCGAGTACCGGCTGCTGTACAACGACCTGGTGCCCACGCAGTGGGACATCGCCGCCGCCGCCGACATGAACGGCGACGGGAAGACGGACCTGGTCTGGCAGAACACGCAGACGGGCGAGCGCGGCGTGTGGCTGATGAACGGCAACACGTACGCCGGCTACGCGCCGCTGTACAACGACCTCGTGCCCACGAACTGGGACATCTCGGCGGTGGCCGACATGACCGGCGACGGCAAGCCGGACCTCGTCTGGACCAACCAGGCGAGCGGCGAGCGCGGGGTGTGGGTGATGAACGGCACCACCTTCACCGGCGAGTACCGCCTCCTCTACCAGGGGAACGTGGACACGCAGTGGCAGATCGCGGCCATCCTCCCCGTGGCCGGCTTCAGCTGCACCCTCCAGGAGGGTGACACGATGGCCGTGGCGGCGCTGCGCGATGCGGCCTGCCGGCTGGGCGGCAACCTCCAGAGCGCGACGGTGCGCGACGAGGTGAAGCAGCGCGCCACCGCGGTGATCGACAAGCTGCGCGCCGGCCTCGTGGCCGACGCGAAGACGCTGGCGGCGCAGGCGGCCGACGCGATCGCCGGGATGGATGCCGGCACGACCTCGCTCCCCGACCGCGACGCGATCGTGGTGGCCTTCCGCGCCGTGTCGGTGATGCCATGAGCCGATTCGCCTTCCCCTCGAATGACGGGCGCCCGACGCCCTTCCCCCCGATGTCCCGAATCCCCCAGAGGAGTTCCTTCATGCGCACGACCTTCCGCGCTGCCCTGACCCTCGCTGCCGCGCTGGCGGCGGCGCCGTTCGCCGCGGCCTCGGCGCAGACGACCGCCTGCTACGTGCCGATCTCCGGCACCATTTACGTGACCGGCCAGCCGAACTCGCCGAGCGCCTGCCTCGCGGGGCATGCGTCGATCGTGCTGGGTGGTGGGGGCGGCAGCGGGTTCACGACCGCCGTCAGCAACGACACCACCGCCTTCCACCTGATCCAGAGCGGCACGGGCTCCACGATGGTGCTCGACCAGACGAACACGAACGGCGGGTCGACCACGAACGGGATCCCGACGCTGTACGTGAACAACAGCAGCTCCACGGCGGCGGGCCGCTTCTCGAGCACCGGCGTGAACGGCTCGGCGCTGTTCGCGACGACGACGGGCGGCTCCGGGTCGACCGTGAGCATCGTGAAGAACGATGCGGCGGCCACGGGCGTGGCACTGCGCGTGAACGCGTACGGCACCGGTCAGGGCATGTGGGTGAAGAACTGGCTCGACGCCCCGACGAACGGCAACGCGATCTACGCGGAGAACATCAGCGGGAACGCGACGGCGCGGATCGTGAACACCGGTACGCAGAACGGCGGTGCGGTCACCGCGGAGAGCAAGGGCACGAGCCCGACGCTCCGGCTGGTGAACGTTGGCACGACCGGCGCGGCCGGGTACATGGAGTCGAACCACGGGGGCAGCACCCTCTTCATCAAGAACCTCTCGACGGGGACCGCGGGCAACGCCGTCCAGCTGGAGTCGCAGACGCCGTGGTCGACCCTGGGGGTCACCAACACGTCGGCTGGCGGTGCGGCGTTCTTCAAGAGCGTGAACGGGAGTGGCTCGTCGACGGTCACCATCCGCAATGAGAATGCGACATCGGCCACGGGCGGTGCGCTCGACGTGACCACGCTGGGCACGTCGAACACCGTGTCGCTGCGCGTGACCGGGAACAGCAACTACACCGCGGCGGACATCCGGAACAACGGGACGATCGGCGGCGCGCTGAACCTGTACAGCAACAACGCCACCGGCGGCTCCACGCTGAACATCACCAATGACGGCGGCGTCGCCCTCCAGGTGAACAGCAACGCCACCGGTGACTTCGGCGGCATGAACGTGAACAGCAAGGGCAATTACTCCACCGCCGGTTTCGTGAACACCGGGGCGGGGCAGTCGATCTGGGCGAAGTCGCAGGGGAGCGGCTCGACGATCTACGCGGAGAACGTCGGGACGACGCAGGGCGCCGTCTTCGGCAAGTCGAACAGTGCCACCAGCTCCACGGCGGGCTTCGAGAACACCGGCACCGGCAACGCATTGTGGGCGAAGTCGGCGGGGAATACCGCCTACTTCGAGTCCACGGCCACCGGCAACTTCATCGCGCTGAGCGCCGTCGGCAGCGGCACCTATCCCACGGCGCAGTTCAACCACAGCACTCCCACCACGGGCGTGGCGCTGCGCGTCATTGGCGGGATGGACGTGAACCAGGGGATGTTCTACGCCAACGCCGGCGCGACGGTGAACGGCAACCTCCAGATCAACGGCAACTACGCCGCGACCGGGACCAAGACGGCGATCGTGCCGACCAGCACCGGCATGCGGAAGATGTACACCGAGGAGGCGACCGAGGTGTGGTTCACCGACTACGGCTTCGGGAAGCTCGAGGCGGGTGAGGTGTTCGTGCCGCTCGAGGGCACCTTCTCCGAGACGATCAACACCGCCCAGCCCTACCACGTGTTCCTCCAGAGCTACGGCGACGCCGAGCTGGTGGTCACGAAGCGCACCGCGCAGGGCTTCGTGGTGAAGGCCCGCAACGGCGAGGCCGGCGCCGAGTTCTCCTACCGCGTGGTCGCGCGCCGCAAGGGGCACGAGGCCGAGCGGATGCAGGCGCAGAAGCAGTAAGTCAGGGAAAGCAGGACCGGCGGCCGACGCCGGCCGTCAGATCGAAGGCCCGGCGCGTCAGACGACGCGCCGGGCCTTCGTGCGTCGGGGCGGGGGCGCGGAAGGCGAATGGGAGAAGTCATCCCCCGACGAGGGGAAGGGCTCGCCGGCGGGACGAGACGTCCCTCTGACGGCGGATGTGCAGCCTCTGGGACGGATGTGTTCTCCGCCCTCAACCTGCCTCGCCATGAGAGAGATTTTCCCTCGCCGGGTCATCCCCTGGCTCGCCATCGTCGGGGCCATCGCCTGCGCCGACCAGCTCGATCCCTCGGCGCGTTCCCAGCCGCTGCAGCCCCTCGGCCCCGAAGCACGTGCGCTGCGCGCGCCGGAGGGCCCAGCGCGTCCGTGGGTCGGCGCGCTGGGGAACGCGACGGGACCGATTGCCGCCGCGGGCGCCGAGGCGACGGCCGTCGCCGCCCCCGGCTATTTCCTGGTGTGGGAGAATCTCACTTCGGGAGAGCGAGGAGCGTGGACGATGTCGGGGACCACCTTCACGAACCGGTACGACCTGCTGTATCGCGGGAGCATCGACCCGGCGTGGCGGATCGCCGCCATCGCGGACTTCAACGGTGATGGGCAGGAGGACCTGCTCTGGAGGCACTCCGGCACGGGCGACGTGGGCATCTGGCCGATGAACGGCACCACGTGGAGCGACCAATTCGTGCCGGTCGCGTCGGTGAACACCGAATGGGAGGTCGCCGCCGCTGCCGACTTCACCGGCGACGGGAAGCCGGACATCGTCTGGCAGAACACGCGGACCGGGGAGCGCGGCATCTGGGTCATGAACGGGATGGCGCCAAGCGGGCAATACCGCCTCCTCTACCCGCAGCTCGTCCCCACCCACTGGGACATCGCGGCAGCGGCCGACATGAATGGCGACGGGCTGACGGACCTCGTCTGGCAGAACCAGGCAACGGGAGAGCGAGGTGCCTGGCTGATGAACGGCACGCAGTTCACGGCCTACGCGAGCCTCTATTCGCGGTACGTGCCACTCGAGTGGCAGATCGTTGGCGCGTACGACGTGGACGGGGACGGAAAGGCGGACCTCCTCTGGCAGCAGTCGAGGACCGGTGAACGCGGGGCCTGGATCATGAACGGCACGTCGTTCGTGCGGTACGAACTGCTTTACCAGGGGTACGTGTCGACGCAGTGGAACATCGCGGGAATGATGCGATCCGCGGGACAGCCCCAGAGGCCAGCGGCGCCCAGCGGCCTGTCGGCGACGGGGGCGTCGTCTACGGAGATTGACCTGCGCTGGATGGACAACAGTGGGAACGAGGATGGGTTTACGGTGGAGCAGTGCGCTGGGGCCTCCTGCACGAACTTCACGACCGTCGCCACGCTCCCCGCGAACGCGACGAGCCATCGGCGTCCGGGGCTGGCGCCTTCGTCGCCATACGGGTTCCGGGTTCGCGCGTTCAACACGGCCGGGGCGTCCGGCTTCACCAGTGCCAGCGCGAGCACGCTCGCCCCGCCGCCGGTTCCCCCCGCCGCTCCCTCAGCCCTCCACGCCACTGCACACGGCTCCACGCAGATCGATCTTTCCTGGGCCGACAACAGCGACAATGAGACGGGCTTCCGCCTCGAGCGCTGCACGGGGAACGGATGCACGAACTTCTCCCTGCTCACGGAGCCAGGGGTGAACGTGCGAAGTTACGCGGACCAGGGGCTCGCGCCGGCAACCACATACTGCTATCGCGTGCAGGCCCGCAACGGCGCCGGCAGCTCGACGTGGGCCGTTGGATGCGGCGCCACCGATCCGGCACCCATCGCCGCGCCCAAGGCGCCCTCCAACCTGACCGGGGAAGCCACGTCGTACGCCGCGGCCGATCTCCACTGGACCGACAACAGCGACAACGAAGACGGGTTCGCGATCTACCGGTGTATCGGGACATGCACCAACTTCGTCCTCGTCGCTACCGTCGGGCCGAACGTCACGAGCTATCGTGACGAGTCGGTGAGTGCGGCGACGACATACCTCTATCGCATCCGGGCCTTCAATGCGGGTGGCAACTCGAGCTGGGCGGCGGCGATCTCCGTGGAGGTCCCGCCGGCGCCTCCAGCACAACCGTCCGGGCTCGCCGCCACTCCAGTTTCGTCGACTCGCATCGACCTGACCTGGACGGACGCCAGCGCGAACGAGGACGGCTTCAGGGTGGAGCGGTGCATCGGACAGGGGTGCACCAGCTTCTCGGTCATCGCCACCATGGCGGCGAATGCCACCGGGTACCAGAACACCGGGCTGTCTCCCGTCACGAAGTACAGCTACCGGGTGCGGGCGTTCAATGCCGGGGGCAACTCCGGGTACGCCGGTCCCGTCGTGGCAACGACACCGGATGATCCGCCCGCCGCACCCACCTCGCTCGTCGCCACGGCCGTCTCCTCCAGCCAGGTCAACCTGAGCTGGGCCGATCGCAGCAACAACGAGGACGGTTTCAAGGTCGAGCGTTGCGCTGGCACCGGCTGTAGTGCATTCACACAGATCGCCATCGTCGGGCCGAACGCCACCACTTACCAGAACACCGGGTTGAGCGGTAGTACCCCTTACAGCTATCGCGTCAGGGCGTACAACTCGGTGGGCAACTCCCCCTACTCGACCACGGCCTCCGCCACGACCTCACCAACGACCGAAACCGCGTACATCAGCCTGTGGGTAAACTCCAGCGGCCAGCTGCTGGTCAGCACGAACGTGCCCCGCTGGATGCAGAAGGACATCTGGGTGTACTATGAAGATGACGAACCTGTCGTACCGTCGACGGCCACTGCCTGTGGCCGCGCCCTCGTTCTGTGGCCTGCAGGCCTTGACGACGCCACCCACATCTGGCTCAGCGAGTACAACGGCATCACCGAGAAGAAGGGGCTGTACGTGGATCCCACCACGACCAGCGTGAGCGTGAAGGTCACCGCCGTGCAAGGCACCGTGCTGGGAACGACGTCCGCGAGCAGCGACAGGAAGAACACCGCCCTCGGCTTCAGCTTCGGAACGTCGTGCGGCACGCAGACCCGGATCATGGACTCCAGTTACCTGCTCAGCGGGCAGACCAACAGCCTGTACCTGGGGTGGGCGGACAATGTGTTCGGGCTCGATTACGCCATGGGGGTCCAGGACGTCACCTGGACGTTCAATGGGTGGAAGGTTCAGGTGAGCAACGTCCAGGCATCCCGACAGGGCGACGGCCGCGTGGTTCGCGTCGCGCCGAGGACGACCGGCGAAAGTCCTCCGAAGTGATCCTGGTGGCGGATGCACGAAGCCCCCCCGGCCATTGGCCGCGAGGGCTTCGGCACTTGCAGCAATCTCTCAGCTCATGGATTCAGCTTCCACATCACCGCCCGCTGCCGCTCCGAGGTGTCATAGCCGAGCCCCACCAGCACCCCGGCGTTGTTCATCCCGATCGTCACCGTGTAGCTCCCGCCGAGCGTCCCGAGCGCGATCTGCGACGCGCGATACCCCACGCAGGCCATGCTGCCGCAGCGGCCCGACACCTGCCCGGCGTCGTCGATGGTGGTGACGAGGCTGAGGTCCGAGGTCACCTGGAAGCCGTTCGCCGAGGTGATGATCCCCTGGTACACGCCGTTCGCCTGGTTG
>DASWVQ010000056.1:0-1701 GCA_036401195.1 Gemmatimonadaceae bacterium | reverse complement strand
ACAACGGCCATGAGGATTCGCGCCATGCTAGTACGCCGGGAACTTCGTGCGCGGGAGGCACTTCGCGAGCACTTCCTGCGCGCGCTTGCCGGGCGCACCCGCGGCACGGCTGTCCCAGGCCTGCGCCATCGTCACCATGATGGATTCATCGGCCGCGACGCCCCCGAGGTTCTGCACGAAACCATTCCCGCTCACGAAGTCCATCGAGATCGACGTGGTCCGGTACCCCTGCCGCCGCAGACGCGCGCGAGCGGTCGGCACCGAGAGCGTGGCGAAGGGCACGGGGCTCCGAACCTCCTCGTAGCTGATCGCCTCGGGGCGACGCGTCACCTGGATGTTCACGAGCGCCGCCGCGCGGAGGCTGTCTGGCCAGGCGGCCATCACGGTGCGGCCGGGACCGTTCGGGCTCTCGACCACGACGCACTGGAATGCACCGCTCGGCGGGGCGACCGCGGTGACGAATCGAGCGAGGCTGTCGGCGGCAACCTGCGCGATAGCGCCCTGCGGCGCGACGGGAGGGCTCGGGAGGGGATGCTGGCAGCCCGCCGCCAGGAACGCGAGGCCGAACAGGGGCCGGCAACAGCGAGGGAGTCGCATGGGCCTGCGTGAGCGCGTGAGGAGGCACTGGGGCCGCGTCGCCCGCCGCCGCAATAGTAGCCGAGTCGCCAGCTTCCGCCACCCCCGTGACCGGTTTTGCCCCGTCTCCTCCGGGGGACTGACGACGGGATCGAGGGCGGCAGCCGGGGAGGGGCCGGAGTCAGCGCCCCTGCTCCGCGAACTGCTCCGCGAAGCTCCGCACGTGGGGGAGCCCGTCCTCGCCGGCCCACCAGCGATCGCACTCCGGGAGCAGCAGGAGCACCTGGCGCGCCGCGCGCTCGAAGGGGTCGGGCGCGCTCACCCGGCCGACGACGCGCGCGATGCGGCGCCGCACGCGGTCGCGGAGCGTGAGCTTGTAGGAAAACCACACCTCGCGGAGCACGTCGGGCACCGCGCGCAGCCGCGCGCGCGCGCCGTCGCGCAGGTGGAACGCCTCCAGCGCCTCCGGCGCGACCGCCTCACCCGACGCGGTGACGTACGGACCCGCCGGCGCCCGGCCGAGTTCGACGATGAACTCCCCGCCCCACTTCGACACCTGCACGGTGAAGGTGTGCGTCGCGTCGGGGGCGAGCCGCCGGAGGGTCGGCAGCTCACCCGTGAAGCCCCGGGCGCGGAGCTCGGGGAGGACCAGGCGCTTGAGCGCGGCGCGCATGGACCTGAACGGCCTGGGGCGGGAGCCGCGATCGGCCATTTCGGGCACTACCTGCCAGCCACCCGCTTCAACAGCTCCCGCACCGCCGCATCGAGCTGGCTGTCGCGCCCCGTGTAGCTCTCCCCCACCGGCCGCACCACCTCCACGTCCACCGGCCGCGGATGCAGCTCCATGTCCTTCCCCGCATGGTCGGTGATCCGCGAGCGCGGCAGGCGCACGGTCGAGCCGTCCATCATGGGCATGTTCCAGGTGAAGATGATCCACCCGGCGGTGGGCTCGCCCACCACGGGGCCGAGTCCGAGGGTGCGCCATCCCTCGGTGAAGTCTTCCGCGTCGGAGAGGGAGTGCTGGTTCGTCACGAGCACCGTGGGCAGCTCGAGGGCGCGCTGGCCGAGCTGCGCGCGCGCGGCGGTGGGGCCGAAGCCGCGCGTCTGCATCGTGAGGTAGGGGCG
>DASWVQ010000055.1:0-14875 GCA_036401195.1 Gemmatimonadaceae bacterium | reverse complement strand
AGCGCGCCACGCCGCCCCGCCCCCCGCGCCCGACGGCGGACGACGCGGACGCCGCGACGCCGCCCGCGCGCCCCACTCCGGAGGAAGGGGAGGCCGCGTCGAACACCTCGCACCTGAGCGTGGTGGACGCCGACCGCAACGCGGTGTCGCTCACCTTCACCGTGGGGGTGCTGTTCGGCTCCGGCGTGTACGCGAACGGCTTCTTCCTCAACTCCGGCGCGAACAACTTCGACGCCACCACGCGCGGCCCGAATCGCTTCGGCAGCAGCACCATCGCCCCCACCATCGTGCTCGACGGCGACGACGTGCGCTGGGTGGCCGGGGCGGCGGGGTCGGCGTACATCCCCACCGCAACGACGCAGGTGACCTGGCGCCACCTCGTGCTCGGCGAGGATCCGTGGCTCGCCATCGCGGCGCCCCGGCTGCATCCCGGCGCGCGCGCCGTGGTGGAAGTCGAACCCGGCTTCGCCCCCGAGGTGTACGCCGCGCTCGCCGCCGCGGGCTACGAGCCGCTGTCGCGCGTGGCCGACATCACCTTCGGCGGCGTGCACGCCATCGCCGTGCAGCGCGGCCGCCTGATCGGCGTCGCCGATCCGCGGCGCGACGGGGCGGCCGTGGGGTACTGAGCCTCTCCCGCCGGAAACTGCCGGGTTGGATAACAACGAGAACGGCGAAAAGGGCGAAAAAACCAATCGCTCCTCATGCATGAGGATCTGAGTGATCCTGGCGCATGGAGGAGCGATTGCACTTGGAGGGACGCGGTCCTTTCTCCCCTTTCCTGTTTTCTAACCCGAACGGTCCGGCGCGACGACCTCGAATCGCGCGGCCCGCCGGCAGGATCAGGAAGGACTCGCGGGCGGATCGCCCGGCTTCCGCGCGCCGCGCGCCGAGCGCTCGGCGGTGTCCATGTACTCCAGCTCCTCCTCCGCCTCGGCCGCCCGCTCGCGGGCGATCGCGTCGTCGCGCTCCTTGCGATAGTGCTCGTACCACTCGCGCGTGACTTCGCCGGCCAGCTCGCGGTTGCCCAGGCCGAAGGCGAGGGCCATGGCGAGGGCGATGGCGCCGAAGAGGATCGCGAAGGCGGTGGTCACGATGTCGGTCGCGATCCCCAGCTCCTGGAGCGCCATGAACACCGCGAGGAGGATCACCCCGCCCTTCCCCACGCGCGCGAGGGCGCGCCCGCCGTGCATCGCGCCGACCGACGCGGCGATCAGCCCGCCCACGAAGTTGCCGAGCACGATCCCCACGAGGATGATCACGATCGCCGCGATCACGCTCGGGATGTAGCTCACCAGCTCGGAGAAGACGTTGGCCAGCCCCTCGAGGCCGAGTGCGTTGGCGGCGATGAGGATGATGGCGAACATCACGAGCCAGAAGATCAGGTTGGCCGCGATGCGCGTGGGGTTGAGCGTCGCCCCCGAGCGCTCCACCGCCTGCATCACCCCGCCCCGCTCCAGCATCGAGTTGAGCCGGATGCGGCGGAGGAAGCGCTCGGTGACCTTCTCCAGCACCTTCGCCAGCAGGTAGCCGGCGAAGACGATGATGAGGGCGCCCACCAGCGAGGGGATCAACTCGCCGAATACCTGGGAGAAGGAGGCCTGGAGACGTTCGCCGAAGTTCATGAGGGGAATCTATGTGAGCGCGGTCACACGGGGAGGGGGCTTGAAGAGGGACTGGGGCCTCGGGCCTGGGGCCTGGAGGGGGAATGGGACTTGGGAAGAGGGACAGTGACGGTCCGCCGCCGTTCCCCAGCACCGTTTCCCCTCGAGGCCCCAGGCCCGAGGCCCCAGGCCCGGTCAGTTCCGCGTTCCCCTCTTGAGGTCGAAGATCACGCTCCGCCGGCACTGGGGGCACAGGAGCCACTCCCGCCGCCGGGCGTACCCGAGCCCGAACGACCCGCCCCCGATCGAGCGGAGGGTCATCGCCACCCCGCACTTCGGGCAGAGGGCGGGCTGCCCCGCGGCGTAGGCCTCCCGGACTCGCTTCTCCTCCTCCGGCTCGAAGCGGGCGTGCTCGGCGGGCGGGGTGCCACTGGCGTCGCTCATCTCACAGCTCCGGGAGGCGCGCCTTGAGCGCCTCGGGAATCGGCGCGGGGAGCCCCGCGTCGTAGTCGTAGTACACCTGCACCGTGCGTCCCTCCGCGATGAGCGTGTCGTCGCGCGCATCCACGATCCGGTAGTGCCAGGTCCACGACCGGTTCCGGACCTCCCCGGTGGTGATGTCGCACGCCAGCGGGATGCCGATGTCGCCCGGCTTCACGTAGCGCACCTGCGCCTCGGCGATGATGATCGGGAAGTCGGCGTCGCCCTCGAGCCGCTCCACCCACGCCTTTGCCCGCGCCATCTCGAAGTAGGTGAGGTAGACCGCGTTGTTGACGTGCTGCTTCGTGTCGTAATCGCTGTACCGGACCTCGATCGGAACCCGCACGCTCAGCGCTCCACCTGGAGGACGACCTTCCCGAAGTGATCCCCGCTCGCGAGGCGCTCGTACGCATCCCGCCCCTCCTCGATCGGGACCACGCGATCCACCACCGGCTGCAGCCACCCCTCGGCGAGGGCGTCGGTCACCGCCTCGAACTCCGCGTCGTTCCCCATGGTGGAGCCGAGGAGCGACCACTGGTTCCAGAAGAGGCGGCGCACGTCGGTCTGGAGCATCGGCCCCGAGGTGCCCCCGCAGGTGACGAGGCGCCCGCGTCGCCCGAGGGCCTTGAGCGAGCGCTCCCAGGTGGCCTCGCCCACCGAGTCCACCACCACGGTCACCCCGCGCTTCCCCGTGCGCTCGCGGATCACCGCGGGCACGTCCTGCGTGCGGTGGTTCAGCAGCTCGTCGGCGCCGAGGGTGCGCGCGCGCTCGAGCTTCTCGTCGCTCCCGGAGGTGACCCACACGCGCGCGCCGCGCCGCTTGCACACCTGGAGCGCGGCCTGGGCGACGCCGCCGCCGATCCCCCAGATCAGCACGTCGTCGCCCTCGTGCACCCGCGCGCGGGAGACGCACATGCGCCACGCGGTGAGCGCGGCGAGGGTGTGGGCGGCGGCGACGCCGGCGGGGATGCCGGGCGGGATCTTCCGCACGTTCACCGCCGGGAGCACCACCCGCTCCGCCGCCAGCCCCGACACGTGCTCGCCGAGCACGCGGAAGCGGGGGCAGAGGGGCTGCTCCCCGTCGAGGCAGTACTCGCAGCTGCGATCGGAGATGCCGGCATTCACCACCACCGTGTCGCCGGGGGCGACGTGGGCGGCGTCGACCCCGGGCCCCACCGCCTCGATCACCCCGGTCGCGTCGGTCCCCACCACGAAGCCGTCGGTGATCGTCACCCCCGGGAGCCCCTCCACCACGAAGAGGTCCAGGTGGTTGAGCGCGGCGGCGCGGACGCGGAGGAGCACCTCCCCCGGGCCCGGCGGAGCGGGCTCGGGGAGGTCGTCGCGGTAGAGGAGGCGGTCGAAGCCGCCGGTGGCGGTGAGGGTGAGGGCGCGCACGTTCGGGGTTATATTCTCCGGACCGTCAATCTAGCCGAACGAACTCCCCACGTCGCGATGATCTCCATCAAGGTTCCACCGCTCGGCGAGTCCATCGTCGAGGGCACGATCTCCCGCTGGATGAAGAAGGAGGGCGACGCCGTCGCCGCCGGCGACACCCTCGTCGAGCTCGAGACCGACAAGATCACGGTCGAGATCCCGGCGGTGCAGGGTGGCGTGCTGGTGAAGCGCAGCCGGAACGAGGGGGACGTGGTGAAGGTGGACGAGGTGCTGGGGGAGATCGATGAGAGCGCCACTGCCGCCCCGGGGGCCGCCGCGGCGGCTCCGGCGCCCGCGGCGGCCGCAGGGCCTCAGGCCCCGGCGCAACCCCCGGCGCCGGCGGCGGGTGAAGTGAAGGCGTCCCCCGCCGCCGGCCGCGTGGCCGCGGAGCAGGGCGTCGACCTGGCCTCCGTGCAGGGGACCGGGCGTGGCGGGATGGTGACGAAGCAGGACGTGGTCACGAGCGGTGGCAGCGCGGCCGCGGCGCCCGCAGCCCCCGCAGCCCCCGCCGTCCCCAGTCCCGCCTCCCCCCCAGCCCCCAGGCCCCAGGCCCCAGCCCCGGCTCCTGCGGCGTCCGGCGCTCGCGAGACCCGGGAAAAGATGTCCACCCGCCGCAAGCGCATGGCGGAGAACCTGCTCAACGCGAAGCAGTCCACCGCCATGCTCACCACCTTCAACGAGGTGGACATGAGCGCGGTGAACGCCTTCCGCGCGAAGCACAAGGAGCGCATCGAGAAGGAGACGGGGATCCGCCTCTCCGCGCTTCCCTTCTTCGTGAAGGCGGCGACGTCGGCGCTGGCGAAGTACCCCATCGTGAACGCGCTGCTCGACGGCGATGCCTTCGTGTACCGCCACTACGTCAACATGGGGATCGCCGTCGCCTCCGAGGCGGGGCTCGTGGTGCCGAACCTGAAGGACGTGCACGCGATGCCGCTGCTCGACATCGCCCGCGCGATCAACGCGGTCGCCAAGAAGGCGCGCGACGGCAAGCTGACCATGGACGACCTCACCGGGGGCACCTTCACGATCACCAACGGCGGCGTCTTCGGCTCCCTCATGTCGACGCCGATCCTCAACCACCCGCAGGTGGGGATCCTCGGGCTGCACAAGGTGCAGGACCGCCCGGTGGCGCTCGACGGGCAGGTGGTGATCCGGCCGATGATGTACGTCGCGCTCTCGTACGACCACCGCGTGGTGGACGGGGAGCAGGCGGTGCGCTTCCTCGTGCACGTGAAGGAGATGATCGAGGATCCCTCGGCGCTGCTGCTCGGGTAGTCCGCCGACGCGGGTGGTGGGAACTTCCCCGGCTTCGGCCAGGCGGGAGGCGAGGTACACTGGGGCGGTCCCGCCGGCTGGCGGGGCCGCCCCTTCGCCATCCCACCCGGCGCGGGGCGCATCCCCCATTCCCGAGGGCAATCCTCTCATGCGGATCCGCACGTTCGTCGCGCTCGCGACGCTCGCCTTCACGCCGGCACTCGCGCAGGCGCAGGTGGCCCATCCCATCGAGTTCGGCGTCGACGCCGGCTTCAGCGTCACCACCGGCGATCCCAGCACCACGACGATCGCCATTCCCGTGCAGTCGCTGCGCGTGGGCTTCTACGTCACCGAGCAGGTGGCACTCGAGCCCTCGATCGCCTTCAACTACCAGAAGCAGGGCGACCTCTCCGGCACCACGCTGGCCCCCGAGCTGGGGCTCGTGTACGACTTCACCGTGGATCGCAAGGCGCCGCAGTTCTTCGTCCGCCCCTTCGCGGGGCTGGCGCGCACGTCATTCGACGACGGCACCGGCAGCGAGTCGATCACCGCCTATCACGCGGGCCTGGGCCTCGGCGTGAAGGTCCCCTTCGCGTCGGTCGAGCGCTTCGCGTGGCGGATCGAGGGGGCGTACGATCACCTCTTCCCGAACACCGACAAGGGGATCGAAGCCGACAACGGGTTCGGGCTGAAGCTCGGGTTGTCGTTCTTCACGAAGTGACGATGTCATCCTGAGCGCAGCGAAGGACCTGGCCCAGGCGCAACGGGCCAGGTCCTTCGGCTTCGCCTCAGGATGCCTGCAACTACCGACTCCCGAAGGTGAACCCGACCACGACGCCGATGGTCGCGTCGGCGCCCTCGAGCCCGAGGGGCAGGTCGATCAGCGGCTGCACGGCGATGGTGTTCCGCTTGAAGAGGAAGCCGGCGCCGAGGCGCAGGTTCGCGTAGGTATCGGGGGCGAAGTCGCCGCTCGGGATCAGGACCGAGAGCCCCGCGGTGGGGACGATCGTGGTCGTCGCGCCCTGCGAGAGCACGCCGCCCACCGCGCCACCCAGGCCGACGGTGGTGGTGTTGAGGTCACCCGCCCAGCTGTAGTCGAGGCTCACGAGCGGGCAGAGGCCGAGCTTCGGGTTCGACTTCGGGGTGATGCTGTAGCCGCCCTGCGCGCCGATCACCTTGAGGGTGCCCCCCGGGCCGTCGGGGTTGATCGCGCCGATTGACGCGCCGCCGAACAGGCCGGCCGGCTGGCCGACGGCGAGCCCCCCGGAGATGCCGGTGCCGCCGGTGGGGAAGCTCAGCCCGAAGTCGGCGCGCATCGGCGCCGCGGCGAAGGAAGGCATCCCCACGCAGGTCTGCGCGGCGGCGGGGGTGGCGATCGCCGCGAGCAGGGCGGCGCCGAACAGGGTCGTGCGAACCTTCATGGTCGTTCCGTTCTCCGTTCAGGTCTGGGCCGGCGCCCCCCCGCTCCGGGAAGGGCGGTGCTCCGGCGGCCTGAGTATATTCGGGGGATGGCCCGTCGTGCAGGTGATGTTCGTCACGCACGCGGGACCGCGGGCGATCTCCACTTCCGGCTTCCATGACCACGACCAATTCCACCACTGCCGACGTCGTCGTGATCGGCGGTGGGCCGGGCGGCTACGTCGCCGCCATCCGCGCCGCGCAGCTCGGGCTCACCACGGTGTGCGTCGAGATGGACCGCACCCTCGGCGGCACCTGCGTCAACGTGGGGTGCATCCCCTCGAAGGCGCTGCTGGAGTCCAGCCACCACTTCGAGTTCATGTCGCACGACGCGAAGGCGCACGGGATCGCGTCGGGCGAGGTGACGATCGACGTGGCGACGATGCTGAAGCGGAAGGACGACGTGGTGGGGCAGAACACCAAGGGGATCGAGTTCCTCTTCCGGAAGAACAAGATCACCTGGGCGAAGGGGATGGGGCGGCTGCTGCCGCGGGAGGGGGAGCTGTGGCCGGTCGAGGTCACCGAAGGCGCCTCGGCGGCCGGGGGGGCCCCCCCCGAGTCGAAGGTAAGCCGCATCATGGCGAAGCACGTCATCATCGCCACCGGCTCCGTACCCGTCGAACTCCCCTTCCTCAAGTTCGACGAGGAGCGCATCCTCTCCAACGTCGGCGCCCTCACCATCCCGAAGGTCCCCGCCCACCTCGTCGTCATCGGCGGCGGTGTCATCGGCCTCGAGCTCGGCTCCGTCTGGCGCCGCCTCGGCGCCAGGGTCACCGTCATCGAGCTCCTCCCCAACATCCTCCCCGGGATGGACGCCGACATCGTCAAGGAGATGGAGCGCGTCCTCAAGAAGCAGGGGCTCGACATCCGCACCGGCACCAAGGTCACCGGCGGCGGCCGCACCGACGCGGGCGCGTACGTCGAGGTGCAGAAGGACGGCGCGAAGGAACGCCTCGAGGGCGATCACGTCCTCGTCTCCGTGGGGCGCAAGCCCGCCCTCAAGGGGATCGACGCCCAGGCCCTCGGCCTCAAGATGACCGCGCGCGGACAGGTGGAGGTCGACGACCAGCTCCGCACCAACCTCCCCAACGTCTTCGCCATCGGCGACTGCGTCCCCGGCCCCATGCTCGCCCACAAGGCCGAGGACGAGGGGGTCATCGCCGCCGAGGTGATCGCCGGGAAGAAGGTGCACATGCACTACGGCACCATCCCCGGCATCGTCTACACCTGGCCCGAGGTCGCCACCGTGGGGCTCAGCGAGCAGCAGGTGAAGGAGAGCGGGCGCTCGTACAAGGTGGGGAAGTTCCCCTTCTCCGCGAACGGCCGCGCGCGCACCGCGGGCGAGACCGCGGGCTTCGTGAAGTTCGTCGCCGACGCGACCACCGACGAAGTGCTCGGCTGCCACATGGTGGGCCCGCAGGTGAGTGAGCTGATCGCCGAGATCGTGCTCGCCATGGAGTACAAGGCGAGCAGCGAGGACATCGCCATCACCGTGCACGGCCACCCCACCCTCAGCGAGACGACGAAGGAAGCGGCGCTCGGCGTGCTGGGGCGCTCGATCCACATCTAGCATGCAGCCGCTCGTGGTGCGCGCGCCGGTCCCCACCGAGTGGGGGCCGGCGCGCGTGCACGTGGGGGAGTGGGCCGACGCGACGCGTCACCATGCGCGCCTGCTCGAGCTCCTCGGCGAGGCGCTCGAGCAGCCCGGCCCCGAGGGGGAGGTGCTCGCCGCCTTCGAGGGCGCCGCGCTGCGCGGGGTGGCCATCTTCGGCTTCGTGGCCGGCAGTGACCGCGCCGCGCGCCTCGGGCTGCTCGCGGCTGATGCACCCGACGTCGCCGGCCACCTCGCGCAGGGGGTAGCCCGCCAGCTCGCCGCCCGCGGCGCCCGCATGGTGGTGGCCGAGTGGCCCGACGAGCCCCCCTTCGTCGCCGCGGCGGCCCGGCTGAGGGAGCTCGGCTGGAGCGAGGCAGGCCGCATCGCCGACTACGTCGCCCCCGGGGTCGACCTCGTGATCCTGCGGCAGCGCTGACGCACCGGCCGCGATCCGCCGCTTGCGGCCCTTCGCGCCGCCCCGCATTGTAGCACATCACCCGGAGGCTCCCATGCCCGTGACCGGAACCGCGGCCCCGCGCCGCCCCGTCGTCCTGCTCGCCGCCGCCGTCGCCGCCCTGCTCCTCGGCGGCTGCGTCTCGATCCCCCAGCGCGCTTGGGACAACGGCGCGGCGCTCGGCAGCGCGCATCGCATGCAGATGCTGTACGGCCGCCAGGACTCCCAGTCGCGGCGGCAGCTCTACCAGCGCGCCGACCCGCTCGTGCGCATGCAGCGCACCGTCCCCTTCCAGCCCTTCGGGCATTGGTGAGCAGCCGCCTCCCCTCGGGGTTCCTCTCCACCACCGCGAACTCCCTCGAGGGCTACGTCACCACCGAGACCTACGGCGTGGTGCGCGGGATCACCGTGCGCTCGCGGTCGATCGTGGGGATGTTCGGCGCCGTGCTCCAGCGCTTCGTGGGCGGCGACATCACCCTGCTCACGGAGCTCTGCGAGGAGACGCGCGCGAAGGCCTTCGCCGAGGCGATCGCCCACGCGCAGGCGCTCGGCGCCAACGCCCTCGTCGCCGTGCGCTACGACGCGACCGAGATCATGCAGGGCGTGTCGGAGGTGCTCTGCTACGGCACCGCCGTGCGCGTCGTCCCGCAGCGGCCGCACTGAGCCGGCGACGCATCACCCCTGCCGCACGACCGTGGACGTCCCCCGCCTGATCACCGACCGGCTCGTGCTGCGCGAGTTCCGCGAGTCGGACTTCGACGCGTACGCCGCGATGATGGCCGACCCCGAGGTGACCCGCTTCCTCGCCGACGGCACGCCGCTCGGCCGCGCCGACGCGTGGCGGCAGATGGCGATGTTCGCCGGCCACTGGCACCTCCGCGGCTTCGGCGTGTGGGCGGTGGAGGAGCGGGAGAGCGGCCGGTTCATCGGCCGCATCGGCTGCATGGACCCCGAGGGGTGGCCCGGCTTCGAGGTCGCCTACACCCTCGCGCGCCCGCACTGGGGAAAGGGCTACGCGCGCGAGGGCGCGGCCGTCGCCCTCCGCTACGCACGCGTGGTGCTCGGCCGCGAGCGGGTGATCAGCATCATCCGCCCCGGCAACGTCGGCTCGATCCGGGTGGCCGAGTCGCTGGGGGCGACGCGCGACGGGGAGGCGGAGTTCTACGGCAGCCCCGCCCTCCTCTATGTTTATCCCGCACCCGATCACCCCGCGAACGGAGCCAGCCGATGACCACGCCCCCCGCTTCCACCACGGCGACGTACGCGCCCGGCGCACCCGCCATTCCCCTCGCCGAGTTCGACGGCGAGATGGCCGTCACCCGGCGCCTGCTCGAGCGCGTGCCCTCCGACAAGGGGCCGTGGAAGCCGCACGAGAAGTCCTTCTCCATCGGCCACCTCGGGCAGCTCATCTCGGCGATGCCGGGGTGGATCACCCGGACGCTGCGCGACCCGCACATCGACCTCTCCTCGGGCGCGCGCTACACCTACGAGAGCACGGAGACCCTCCTCGCCACCTTCGACCGGCACGTGGCCGAGGCGCGCGAGGCGCTCGCCCAGGTGACCGGCGCGGCGCTCGCGGAGCCCTGGTCGCTGAAGAATGGCGAGATGGTGCTCTTCACCCTCCCGCGCGGTGAGGTGACGCGGCAGAACCTGAGCCACCTGGTGCACCACCGCGGGCAGCTCACCGTCTACCTGCGGCTCCTCGACATCCCGCTTCCCCAGGTCTACGGCCCCACCGCCGACGAGAAGTGGTAGTGGAGCTGCTGCTCGTCACGGCGCTCGCGGCCCTCACCCGGCTGTGGGCGCTTTTTTCTCCCCATGCGGTGGTGTTCGACGAGGTGCACACGCTGCGCTTCGTGCGCGCGTACCTCACCGGGACTCCCTACTTCGACGTGCATCCGCCGCTCGCCGTCCAGCTCTTCGCGCTCGTGGCGAGGCTCCTCGGCGTGGATGCGGCGGCGATCGACGCGGGTGCCCCGGTGGCGATGCGGATCCTCCCCGCCCTGGTGGGAACGCTGCTCGTCCCCCTCGTGTGGCTCCTGGTGCGGCGCGCGGGCGGGTCGCGTCGCGCGGCCTTCCTCGGCGCGGCGCTCGTCGCGCTGGACAACGCGATGGTCGTGCAGTCGCGCTTCATGCTCCCCGATGTGCTGCTCGTCGCCTTCGGCATCGCCGCGGTGGTGACGTGGCTCGGCGGGCGCGCGGCGGCCGGCGACGCGAGCGGTGATGCGCCGCCCGTGCGCTGGGTTCGCCTCGTGGGCGCCGGCGTCCTCGCGGGGATGGCGATGGCGGTGAAGTGGACCGGCCTCTCGGCGCTCGGGCTGATCGTGGCGGTGGAGCTGTGGGAGGGAGTGCGGGGGCGGCGTCGCTTACGGGCGGCGATCTGGCGCGCCCTCGCGACGGGCGCGGCGGCCGTGACGACCTACCTGCTGGTGTTCGCGGTGCACCTCCACCGCTTCGCCGGCAGCGGGGGATTCTTCCCCCGCCTGCTGCGGCTGCACGAGGCGATGCTCGCCGGCGATCGCGAGCTCGAGGGGGCGCGGCACTTCTATTCCTCCCCGTGGTACAGCTGGCCCCTGCTCGTGCGGCCCATTCACTACTGGATGGAGTCGCCCGATGCACAGGGCCGCGCCGCGGACATCTACCTGCTCGGCAATCCCCTCATCTGGTGGGGAAGCACGGTGACGGTGCTCCTCTACCTCGTGTCACGCACGCGCCGGCGCGAGCCGGGAGCGGGGGGCGCGGACCTCATGGCCGCCGGGTGGGCGATCAACGTCCTTCCCTTCGCCGCGATCGCGCGGCTGATGTACCTGTACCACTACCTGCACGCCCTCACCTTCGCGATCGCCCTCGGCGCCCTGTGGCTCGGCGCGCGGCTGGCCTGGCGCGACGACGAGCCCACCTGGCGCCTGTCGCGCGCGCCGCGCGACCTCGCATTCTGGGGCATCCTCGCCGCCGCGCTCGTGCTCTTCCTCTTCTTCGCCCCCGTCACCTACGGCTGGCGCCTCTCGCCGGCGGCCCTGCAACTGCGCCTCTGGCTGCCCGGCTGGGGCTAGCGCGGCTACCGCTTCTTCGCCAGGATCGTCCCCCGGCAGTTCCCCGCCCCGCAGTGGCAGGGAAACCGCTTCTTCGCCTTCGGCGTGTGCCGCTCCTCGAGCACGTACGCGTAGTCGTACGCCAGCTCCTCCCCCGGCTCCACGTCGCGGATCGTCTCGATCCAGATCCGCCCGTCGTCGATCACCGCGTCGCAGTTCGGGTCGCAGGAATGGTTGATCCACCGCGCGTCGTTCCCGTCCACCGCCGCGTCGATCACCACGTCGTCGTCGATCGCGAAGAGGAAGGTATGGTGCCGCTCGCCTTCCACGTCGGGATAGCGCGCGTCGGCCTGCGCCGGCGTGAGCCGCTCCCCCGCGTACTCGACCAGCCGCGTCCCCGCGGGAATGTGGCGGGTGGCGAAGGCGCCCTTCCCCTGGATGGGGGACTCGCGGATCTCGAATGGCGGGTCGTCGGCGGTCACGAAAAAATCCTAATCGCCGCTGGAACCCCCACCGCCCACCTGTGTATTTTTCCCCGCACGACGCATGTCCACCCCGAATCGAGGAGGTGATCCATTGTCTACGGACACTAGCAACGGCAAGGGTCGCTCGAGCCTCTGAGCCGATCGCGACTTTGCAGGACCAGCGACCCATTGCCGCCAGGTCCGACAGGAAGGGGTCATCGTGGACTGGGTTCCACGGTGACCCCTTCTTTCTGCGTCGCAAGCGAACTCGGCGTTCGCCCCCGCCGCGGCGATTTCCCGATGGCTGCGAGGCCCGCAACGTGCGAACGTCCCGTGACGCGCGCTGCACCGGCGCGCGAAACCCGTAAGCGCACGGAGCACGCGTCATGGCCGACAAGAACCAGAAGCTCATCGACGGGCTGAACGAGGACCTTCGCGGCGAGTTCCAGGCGGTGATCATGTACCGCCTGTACGCCAGCCTCGTGCAGGGCCCCTACCGGCAGGAGCTGCGCACCTTCTTCGAGAACGAGATTCCCGAGGAGCTGACGCACGCGCAGATCCTCGCCGACAAGATCGCCTCCATGGGGGGCACCCCTGCCGCCGAGGCCGCTCCCGTGAAGGTGGTGTTC
Source organism: Gemmatimonadaceae bacterium (assembly GCA_036401195.1). Lineage (GTDB taxonomy): Bacteria > Gemmatimonadota > Gemmatimonadetes > Gemmatimonadales > Gemmatimonadaceae > JACDHQ01. Next base: position 2,475 of record DASWVQ010000055.1, on the reverse strand, counting down.
GAGGCGAAGGAGATGCTTCAGGAGGCTCTCAAGGCCGAGGTCGCCACTCTCGAGCGCTACATCAAGCGCCGGAAGGAAGCCGAGGACGCGGGAGAGGCCGGGCTCGCCATCCACTTCGACGACCTGATCGCCGACGAGACCCACCATCGCGACGAACTGAGGCAGATGCTCGCCCGCTGGCCCTGAGTCCTGGGGTCCCGGGGAGGGCGCTGAGCCCCCCGGCCCCGGCGGCGGCGACCCCGCGGCACGCATTCCGCAATATCGGGCTGGACGGTCCCCTGAGACTATCCAGCCCCCGGAGTCGCAGCATGCGCAGTTCGCCGGACGAGAAGAGACAGGAAATGCCGCCGCTCGACGATCGCTACCAGGTGCTCGCCGAGCTGGTGTCGCGCGAGGACGCGCGGACCTACATCGCCCGCCGGCGCGACGACGGCATCCGGCGTCGCGAGGACGGCGCCGAGGTGCTGGTGGCGGTCTATGGCGCGCCGAAGGGTGGTGAGGGCGACGCCCTCTCCCTCTTCGCGGCCGACGCGCAGCTCCTCCGCGCCGAGGGGCACCCCGCGCTCCTCCCCATCGTCGACGCGCACTGGGTGGGCCCCGACGCCTTCGCCGTGGCGACCCCGCGCGTGATGGCGCCGACGCTCGCCGAGCTGCTCCAGCGCGGGGAGAAGTTCTCGAACTACCGCATCGCCGCCATCCTGCGCGACCTGAACGGGCTCCTCGAGTGGGCGCGCGAGCACAAGGTGGTGCATCGCGCCGTGTCGCCGGACACCCTGTTCATCGAGCCCGGCACCGACCGGGTGCGGGCGATGTTCGAGGTGCGCCCCCTCTCGCGCAGCGAGTTCCCCGACGCGGACGACGACGCGCGCACCATCGGCGCCCTCGCCCGCCCCATGCTGGCCCGGGCGGGGGACCCGCGCGCTCCCGATCACGTGCCCCTCATGGAGCTGCGCCCCGACCTCCCGCAGCGGCTGGTCGAGGCGGTGGAGGCGCTCGCGCTGCCCAAGGGGGAGGGCGCGGAGCCCGGCGACGTGCGCAGCTTCATCGCCGCCATCGCCATGGCCGACGCGATCCTCGCCGGCGAGGTCGAGGCGGCGCACATGGAAGCGGTGATGATCGAGCAGCAGCGCATCGAGCGGGAGCAGTGGAACGCCGAGCTCGCGGCGCACGAGCAGCGCATCGCCGACCTGGAACAGAAGCTCCGCGACGAGCGCGCGGAGATGGAGCGCACCATCGCCGAGGAGCGCGAGCGCCTGGCGACCGAGCGGGAGGAGCTGCTCCAGGCCACGACGCGGGAGCGCGAGGAGCTGCGCGCGGCCACCGAGAAGGAGCGCGAGGAGCTGCGTGCCGCCACCGAGGCGGAGCGCGAGGAGCTGCGGACCACCACGGCCTCGGAGCGGGAGGCGCTGCTCGCGCAGCTCGCCGCCGAGCGCGAGGAGCTGCATCGCGGTACCGAGGCACGCCGCGAGGAGCTCGAACGCGCGGCCGAGGCCGAGCGTCGGGCCATGTCGGAGGAGCGCTCGCGCACCGAGCAGGACCTGGCGCGCCGGCGGAAGGAGACCGAGGAGCTCGTGGCGGCGCAGGCGGCCGCGATGGCCGCGGAGCGCGCGGCGCTGGAGCAGGAGATCGCGGCCCGCCGCGAGCACTTCGAGCAGGAGCTGGAGTCGCTGCACGCGCAGCTCGACACGGAGCTCGCGGAGCGGGAGCTCCAGTTCGAGGAGCGGCTCGCGGCGCGGCGCGCGGAACAGGCCTCGGCGCCGGGTGCGGGTGCCGCGGCGGGGATGGGGGCGGCGGGGATGGCTGCCGCGATGCCCCTCGCGGGTGATGCGGCAGGTACGTCGTCGTTCGCGGCGGAGCCCGCGTCGGCTGCCCACGGGAAGCCGGTGTCGCCCGACGCGCCCGATGGGGCGGTGGCGGGTGTCGCCGGGGGTCACAGGACCGACGCCGACCTCCGCGCCGCCGCGGACGCGCGACGCCTGGAGCTGGAGCAGCGCGCCCGCGACGAGGCGCGCGAAGTGGAGCGCGTCGCTCGCGAGGCGCGCACACGCGGCGGCAAGGCGGCGGCGGCGCGCGAGAAGGAAGTCACGCCCGCCGCGGTGCCCGTCGCCGACGGCCCCGCGATGCGCGAGGCCGCGGCCGACACGCGCAGTGACGACGTGCCGCGCCCCACCGGTGCTGCCGGACACTTCCTGAATCCCGCGTTCGACCCGGCGCTGCACCCGGTGGAAGGCGAGGAGGTCGTGGAGCGCGGCCGCGACAGCGCGCCGGTGCGATGGGCGCTCCCTGTCGCCGGGATCGCGCTGCTTGGCGTGATCCTCACCTCCGCGCTCGGCATCGGCCACGACGGCGACCGCGCGAAGGTCACCTTCGACTCGGCGGCCGGATCGATCGCGCCGAACCGCACCGCGCCCGCGCGCCGGCCGGTCGCGGCGACCCCGGTGCCGGCGAGCGGCGTGGCGCCCGTGGACAGCGGCG
>DASWVQ010000054.1:0-1528 GCA_036401195.1 Gemmatimonadaceae bacterium | reverse complement strand
CGACTACCTGCAGCTGCTCAACGGGCCCGCCGACTCGGAGAGCCGCCAGCAGGAGATCAGCTACATCTCGCGCTCGCTGAAGATCCTCGCCAAGGAGCTCGGCGTGCCGGTGATCGCCCTCTCGCAGCTCTCGCGCGCGCCCGAGCAGCGCACCGGCGACAACAAGCGCCCGCAGCTGTCCGACCTGCGTGAATCGGGCGCCATCGAGCAGGACGCCGACGTGGTGATGTTCCTCTACCGCCCGGAGTACTACATGCTGCCGGAGGAGAAGGAGAAGGCGAAGGCGGAGGGCAACCCCGTGGAAGGCGTCGCCGAGGTGATCGTGGGCAAGCAGCGTAACGGCCCCACCGACGTGGCGCGGCTCTTCTTCCACAAGATGTACACGCGCTTCGAGAACTTCTCGCCGCGCCTCACGCAGTGAGCGGGGGGCCGCGCACGTGAGCCCCAAGGCCCGGACGGTCTACCGCTGCACCGAGTGCGGGGCGGAGCACGCGAAGTGGGCCGGCCGCTGCGACGCGTGCGGGGAGTGGAACACCCTCGTCGAGGAAGTCGCCGCGCCGAAGGTGGCCGCAGCGGGGGGCTCCGCGCGCCGCATCGGCGGCGCGCGCGCCCTCGGGGAGGGGGGGAGCGTGGTCACCCCGCGCCGCCTGCGCGAGGTGCAGGGGTCGGAGACGCGACGGTGGAAGACCGGCCTCGCCGAGTTCGACTTCGCCCTCGGCGGCGGGCTCGTGCCCGGCTCCATGGTGCTCATCGGCGGCGAGCCCGGGATCGGCAAGAGCACCCTCCTCCTCCAGGTGGCCGCCCGCCTCACCGCGGCGGGGCATCGCACGCTGTACGCGAGCGGCGAGGAGTCGGCGCTCCAGGTGAAGCTCCGCGCCGACCGCCTCGGCGGCGGCTCGGAGGAGGTCGAGCTCCTCCCGGAGACGAACCTCGAGACGGTGCTCGCCACCGCGGGGTCGCTCGCGCCGCAGGTGCTGGTGGTGGACTCGATCCAGACGCTGTTCACCGCCGACCTCGAGGGCGCGCCGGGGAACGTGGGACAGGTCCGCGAGTGCGCCGCGCGGCTCATGCGCTTCGCGAAGGAGAGCGGCACCACCGTGTTCGTCGTGGGGCACGTGACCAAGGGCGGGGGGATCGCCGGCCCCAAGACCCTCGAGCACATCGTGGACACGGTGCTGTACTTCGAGGGCGACGCCGCGCTCGACCACCGCATCCTGCGCGCGACGAAGAACCGCTTCGGCAGCGTCGACGAGATCGGCGTCTTCCGCATGACGGAGGAGGGGCTGGCCGGGGTGGAGAACCCCTCGGCCCTCTTCATGGGCGAGCGCGGCGACACCGCTTCCGGCAGCGCGGTGACCGCGCTCCTCGAGGGTACGCGGCCGGTGCTGGTGGAGATCCAGGCGCTGGCGGCGAAGGCGGGCTTCGGGACGCCGCAGCGGGTCGCCACGGGCTACGATGCGCGTCGCCTCGCGCTCCGGCTCGCGGTGCTCGACACGCGCGCGGGCCTCTCCTTCGCGCAGCTCGACGT
>DASWVQ010000053.1:0-8747 GCA_036401195.1 Gemmatimonadaceae bacterium | reverse complement strand
CCAAGATGAATCGTCCCGAGGCCTTGAGCCTCTTGAAGGGCCGTGGGAGACCACCACGTCGATAGGCCGCCCGTGGAAGCGCAGCAATGCGTTCCAAGCGCAGCGGTCCTAATCGCCCGTACGGCTTGACTACTCCCAATGGGAAGTATCAACACCGCAGAGCACGCAAATTGAGCTGCAGCGCACTTCACGTGCGCCACAGTCAGACGATCTACCTGATCCTCCACTTCTCTCTATATTGTTCAGCATTCGCTGGCGGTTAGAGCGTCGGGGCCACACCCGTTCCCATTCCGAACACGGTCGTTAAGCCCGACAGCGCCGATGGTACTCCGGTCGAGAGACCGCGGGAGAGTAGGCCACCGCCGGCTCCTTTTGGAAAAGCCCCCTGCAGCCCAGCTGCAGGGGGCTTTTTCCATTCCCGCCCATCGCCCGACGCCCAGCCCATCATCCAGCGGCTTCCCGCCTCGAGCCGACGACCGCCGGTCCGTCTGGCACCGCCATCGCCCGCTTCTTGCCTTGCTGGCGGGCCGATGCGCTCATCCAGCCAGTCCCGACTCCCGCTCCTCGCGATCGGCGCCCTCGGCGCCTGGATCGCCTACCTGCTCAAGGCCCGCCAGGCGGCCGAGCGCATGGCCGCCGCCGCCCTGGAGACCCTCCTCAACGCGGTCGACGCCAACGACCCCGAGACCGGCGCCCACGTGCGCCGCGTCGCCCAGTACGCCGGCGTCCTCGCCGACGCCGCGGGACTCGACGGCGACGAACGGCGCATGGTCGAGCGCGTCGCCCTCTTCCACGACATCGGGAAGATCCACGAGGCGCTCTTCGACATCATCCACGATGACGAAGCGCTCTCCCCCGAGGACCGCGAGGCGATCGCGACCCACCCCGCGCGCGGCGCCTCGGTGCTCGAGCCCCTCTGCTCCTTCTACCCGGAGCTCCCCGAGGGGGTGTTGAGCCACCACGAGCGCTGGGACGGGAAGGGATATCCCCGCGGGCTTCGCGGGGAAGAGATCCCCCTCAAGGCCAGGATCGTGACCCTCGCGGATACCTTCGACGCCATCACCCACTCGCGGCGCTATCGGCCGGGGCAGAACGCCGACCATGCCGCGCAGGTGTTCGCGGAGAACCGCGGCTCCCAGTTCGATCCGGCGCTCGTGGACCTGATGCTCTCTCCCCCGGTGTGGCGCCTCCTGCTCGACATGCACCGCGAGGCGCACCGGCCCAGGCGCGCGGAGCGGCGCAGCGGTCGCCAGGAGCATCCCGTCCCCGACGTGAGCTTCCGCTGGCGCCGGCCCATCACGCAGTAGGCCGCGTCGTCATCCTGAGGCGGAGCCGAAGGACCTGACGCTTGCGCGCCGGGGCCGGTTTCTTCGGCTCCGCCTCAGGATGACTTCATCACTGCCTCAGCGCCTGGCGGGCGCGGGGGCCGGGGCCGGCAGGGGCGATCGCAACGCGTTCACCGAGTCGCGCGCGCGCCGCGCCGCGGCCACCGCCACCTGGTGCTCGGCGAAGGTGCGGCGGAACTCGTGGTGGCCATCGGGGAAGGCCACGAAGAAGCGATAGGGGACCTGCGCCGGCCAGAGCGCGGCCCGGATGCTCGGCGCGCCCGGCGCGCCGATCGGGCCCGGGGGAAGCCCCGCGTGCCGGTACGTGTTGTAGGGCGAGTCGACCTCGAGGTCCTTGTAGAGCAGCCGCGCGCGATGCCCACCCAGCGCGTACTGCACCGTGGGGTCCGCTTGAAGCGCCATCCCGCTCTTCAGCCGGTTCATGTACACCGCGGCGATCACCGGCCGCTCCTCTGGGCGCCGTGCCTCGCGCTCCACGATCGAGGCGAGCGTGAGCACGTCGTGCCGCGACATCGCGATCGAGTCGAGCCGCGCCGTCCATTCGGGGCGCCACACCTCCTGGAAGCGCTGCACCATCGTGGCCACCGCCGTGCGCGCCGGCGTGCCCGGGGTGAAGGTGTAGGTGTCGGGAAAGAGGTAGCCCTCGAGGTCCTTCGTGGGGATGTCGAGGCGGTGCAGCCAGGCGGTGTCGCGCACCGCCGCCCACACCGAGTCCGCGGGGACCTCCAGCACCTTCGCCAGCTGCGGCACGACCCGCTCGAGGGTCCACCCCTCGGGGATCGTCATCATCGGCACCAGCGACTTTCCCTCGTTGAGCGCCGCCAGCACCTCGGCGAAGGGCGCGTCGCGATGCAGCACGTACGTCCCCGCCTGGATCGTGTGGTCGCGGCCGCGCAGTTTCGCGTACACGCGAAAGAGCAGGGGGTGGGTCACGATCCCCTTCGCGGCCAGCGAGTCGGTGGCCGCGCGGAAGGTGGAGCCCCTGGGGATGGTGACCCGGGTCGTGGCGCCCCCGCCTCCGCCGCAGGCCGCGAGGGCGACGAGCATCGCGCCGAGCGCCGCCGCACGACGCGACGGGGTGCCTGCAACTGCCTGGAACCACCATGAAGCGAATGAGGGCCATGAAGCGAATGCTCCCCTGGCGCGCGGAGCCCTGGATGCCCCTGGAACGATTCGCTTCATGTCATCCATTCGCTTCATGGTAGTTGGGCGGTTCGCGGCGCGACGTGCCTCACCCGATCGTCGCCAGCGCGTGCTGGAGCAGCACCGTCGCCGCGAGGGCATCCACGTCTCCCTTGCGGCCCTTCGTGGAGCCCCCCATCTCGCGCACCGCGCGTAGCGCGGCGGCAGTGGTGAAGCGCTCGTCCACGAGGAGCACCGGGAGCCCGGTCCGCTTCTCCAGCTCGGCGGCCACGTGGCGCGCCTCGGTGGAGCGCGGGGTCTCGTCGCCGTTGCCGTCCAGGGGGAGCCCCACCACGAACCCGCGGGCCTCCGCCTCCTCGGCGCGGCGGATCACCTCGGCGATCGGCGGCCGCTTGCCGGCGCGCCGCAGGATGTGGCCCGCCGGCGACGCGATGATCCCCGCCGGGTCGCTCAGCGCGAGTCCCACGCGCCGGTCCCCCCAGTCCACGGCGAGGAGGCGTCCGCGGCCGATGCGGGGCGCGTCGGTCACGCGCGGGGGCTCACGCGGCGCCTCACCGCGTCATCTGCTCGAAGAACTCGCGGTTCGTCCTCGAGCGGGCCATCTGCTTGAGGAGGAACTCGATCCCCTCCGTCTCCGGCATGTCGCCCAGGAACTGCCGCAGCAGGTGCACGCGGTTCAGCTCCTTCTCGTCGAAGAGCAGTTCCTCGCGGCGCGTCCCCGACTTGTTGATGTCGATCGCGGGGAAGATGCGCCGGTCCGCGATCTTCCGGTCGAGCACGAGCTCCATGTTGCCGGTGCCCTTGAACTCCTCGAAGATCACCTCGTCCATGCGCGAGCCGGTCTGCACCAGCGCCGTGGCCACGATCGTGAGGGAGCCGCCACCCTCGATGTGTCGCGCCGCGCCGAAGAACCGCTTGGGCTTGTGCAGCGCCTGCGCGTCGACGCCCCCGGACATGATCTTCCCCGTGATCGGCGCCACGGTGTTGTGCGCGCGCGCCAGCCGCGTGAGCGAGTCGAGCAGGATCACCACGTGCTTCCCGCTCTCCACCAGCCGCTTCGCCTTCTCGATCACCATGTCCGCCACCTGCACGTGGCGCTCGGCGCCCTCGTCGAAGGTGGAGCTGATGATCTCCGCGTCGACCTGCTCCTTGAAGTCCGTCACCTCCTCCGGCCGCTCGTCGATCAGCAGCACGATGAGGTGCACGTCCGGGTAGTTCTGCCGGATCGCGTTGGCGATCTTCTGGAGGAGGATCGTCTTGCCCGTGCGCGGGGGCGCCACGATCAACCCGCGCTGGCCGAGCCCGATCGGCGCCACGAGGTCCACCACCCGCATGGCGATGTCGTTCTCCTGCACCTCGAGGCGCAGGCGCCCCTGCGGGTACGTCGGCTTGAGGTTGTCGAAGGCGATCCGCTGCTTCGCCTTCTCCGGCTCCAGCCCGTTCACCGCCTCCACCTTGAGCAGCGCGAGGTAGCGCTCCCACTCCTTCGGCGGCCGCACCTGCCCCATCACGGTGTCGCCCGTGCGCAGGTCGAAGCGCTTGATCTGCGAGGGGGAGACGTAGATGTCGTCGGGGCCGTAGAGGTAGTTCCAGTCCTGGCTGCGCAGGAAGCCGTAGCCCTCGGGGAGCACCTCGAGCACGCCCTCGCCGGTGAGCGTCGCCTCCCCCTCCAGCAGCTTCTGCCCCACGCGGAAGATCAGGTCCTGCTTCGCGAGCGCCTCCGCGCCGTCCACCCCGAGCGACGTCGCCATCTCCTGGAGCGCGGGCACGGTGCGGCGCTTCAGGTCGGCGATGTGGATCGTCGGCGGCGACGCCGAGGGCTGGGGCGAGGGCAGGGGAGAGGCCGGCAAGGAAGCGGGCGTGTGGGACGCGAGCAGGGCGGCGTCGCCGGGCACTGGAGCGGGGTGGGGAAGAGGCGAAGCTAGAGGGGCCCCGCCACGGGGGCAAGGTCGGTGGCGCCCGTGGGGTGCAATGGGTGTGCCGGGCGCGTTCCGCGGCGCGCCCGGCTAGAAGCTGATGTAGCGGAAGGGGTGCGCCTTGAGGTCCGCGAAGAGCGCGGTCATCTCGCGCTGCGCCCCCGCCAGCCCCTCCTGGATGGCCCGGTCCTGCCGCATGCGCCCCATGGTGCCGTCGGGCGACTGCAGCAGGTGCCCCACGATCGAGAGCTCGTCGCGCACCGCCGCCACTTCGCGCAGGAGCGTGGAGTCGCGGCGGAAGCGGCCCACGTTCCCGCCGGGGGCGTCGAGCAGCGCCATGATGGAGTCCGCGCGCGCCATCGCCGCCTTCGCCCGCCCCATGAGCGCCCCCCGCCCGTCGAGCGCGAGGCCGATCGTGCCGCGCCCCCCGCGCACCCGCCCCATCAGCGTGCCGGTTCGCCCCCGGGCCTCATCGAGGCCGGGGAGCCCGCTCCCCGCGCGCATGGAGCCGATGGTCCCGTTCGTGGCGCGCACGGCCTCGCGCAGCAGCTTCACGTTCTCCATCACGCGCGGGAGCTCCCGCCCCCCGATCGCCGCCCGCGACGCGAGGGCTTCCAGGTCCCCGCGCACGTCGGCATGCACCGTGTCGCCATTGGTCACGGCGCGCGCCTTCGGGGTCCCCGCGGAGATCTGGACCACGGGGGCGCCGAGGAAGCTTCCACCGGCCGCCACGCGGACGTGCGAGTCGCGACGGATCGCGGCGTGATGGCGCTCGAGGACCTCGGTCTCGACCAGCACCCGCTCCTCCGCCGACGTCGTGGCCGGCTGGTAGCCGATGCTGAGGACGCGCCCCACCTTCTGCCCGGCGAGCCACACCTCGGTCCCCTTCATCACCCCGGTCGCGTCGTCGGTGGTGACGTAGAGGCGGAAGGTGTCGCCGTGGAGGGCGCCCGGGTGGGCGAAGACGACGATGGCGCCCGCGATCCCGAGCAGCCCGGCGAGGATCGCCAGGCCCGGGAAAACGGCCGGCCAGCCAGCGCGCGTCTTTGGGGGCATGGATGACGGACTGGGCAAGGGTCGGGCCGCCGGCGCCGGCTGGCGGGACGGGCGACGGAGCCGGCCGCGCGGCCATCCACGGCCGAAACGCGAAGAGGGACCCGGCATGCCGATGGAGACTGCTCCATCGGGACGTCGGGTCCCTCGCTTCGCCCGGGATCGAGACCCCGTACGCGCCCGGCAGGATTCGAACCTGCGACCTCTTGCTCCGGAGGCAAGCGCTCTATCCAGCTGAGCTACGGGCGCAACTATGTACAGAATCGAAACATAACCGCGGCTGGTAACGGGGTCAACGCGATCAGGGTTCGGTGGGGAGTGCCTGGGAGCGCCGCCGCGTGCGCGCTGCCGTACCCACCGGGCACAACCACATGTGTACGCAAGTTGCACATCACGTCACGGCCCGCCCCGATAGACTTCTCCTGAGGCCTCCGTGAAGGACCCCGCAGCCGTGCCCCTTCGCCGCCGTTCCGAGTCGCCCTCCCGCGATCGCCGTCGCCGCACCCGCCGCGCCGACGACCTCGGAACTCCTGAGCTCTTCCTCCCGCGCTACGTGCCCGTGCCCGTCGACGAACCGCCGCCACCTCCGCTGATGACCGAGGACGGGAAGGTCGTCAGCGTCGTCCACCTCGCGGGGGAACTGGCCCCCTTCGCGCGCACCGGCGGGCTGGGCGAGGCGGTGGCCTCGATCGCCCGCCACCAGTCGCGCTCGGGCCCTACCGCCGTGGTGATGCCCCTGTACCGCAAGGTGCGCGACGCCGGGTGGGACATGGAGCCGGTGGGCGACCCCTTCGAGGTGCAGGTGGGTGCGCGCCCGGCCACCGCGCGACTCTGGCTGCTGCGCGAGGGAGTGGACGGGCTGGCCGAGGTGAAGGCGTACTTCATCGAGAACGATGCCTACTTCGACCGGCCTGGCCTCTACGGCGAGGAGGGAAGCGACTACCCGGACAACGCGCTCCGCTACGCCTTCTTCTGCCTCGCGGCGCTCCAGGCGCTTCCCCGCATCGCGCCGGGGCCGGCGATCCTGCACGCGCACGACTGGCACATGGCGCTCGCCGCGGTCTACCTGCGCACCCGCCTCGCGAAGCAGCCGTACTACCGGCAGGTGAGCACCGTGCTCACGGTGCACAACGCCGGCTACCAGGGGCACTTCAGCCCGGACGTCATGACGACGCTGGGGCTCCCGTGGGACCTCTTCAACTGGCGCCACCTCGAGTGGTACGGCCGCGTCAACCTCCTCAAGGGGGGGCTCGTCTTCTCCGACATGGTGACGACGGTCAGCCCCACGCATGCGTACGAGCTGCGCACGCCGGCGGGCGGCTTCGGCCTGGACGGCGTGTTCGTGGGGCTGAAGGACCGCTTCATCGGGATCACCAACGGCATCGACATGGCCGTGTGGGATCCCAGCAGCGATCCCAGGATCCCCGCGACCTACTCCGTGGACAGCCTGGCCGGCAAGCGTCGCTGCCGCGCCGCGCTGCAGCGCGCCTTCGGCATCCGCCCGCGCGCGCGCATCCCGATCTTCGCCCTCACCGCGCGGCTCGTGTCGCAGAAGGGGCTGGACCTCATCCTCGGCGATCCCGGCTACTTCGCGCTCGACGCGCAGTACATCTTCCTGGGCCAGGGGGAACCCCGCTACGAGCAGGCGCTGAAGGAGATCGCCGCGCGCGCGCCCGCGCGCATCGCGGTGGAGACGAACTTCAGCGAGGACCTCGAGCACCTGCTGCTCGCCGGTGCCGACATGTGCCTCATGCCCTCGCAGTACGAGCCCTGCGGCCTCACCCAGATGCGCGCGCAGCGCTACGGCACGATCCCCATCGCGCGCCGCGTGGGCGGGCTGGCCGACACCATCGAGGACGGCGTCACCGGGTTCCTGTTCGACGACTACACCCCCGCCGACTTCATGAAGAGCGCGATGCGCGCCATCGGCCAGTACGCCGAGCAGCCGGGGTGGCGCGAGATGATGAAGGAAGCCATGACCCGCGACTTCGGGTGGGAGCGCTCGTCGGCGAAGTACCGGCAGGTGTACAAGCGCGTCCTCAGCTGGACGGCGGCCCGGTAGCTCGAACGGCAACCGACGGCCGCCGGCCCTCGGCCCTCGGCCCTCGGCCCTCGGCGCGGGATCGGAAGCGCGCCTGGGCCGCTTCGCGGCCCGTTAGCGCGCAAACCGCATGAGCTGAACTTCGCCGGATAAGGAAATCGAGCGCGCGCGCCCCCGCGCGCCGCTCGCTTCCGTTTTCGTGCCGAGGGCCGAGAGCCGAGGGCCGAGAGCCGGCGGCCATCAGTTGCCGTACCGATCTCCCTCTTTCCCCCCCCGCCCGATGCCCCCACATTGGGGCAGATGGTGACCCCCCCGCAGGCGACCTCCCCCATCGCCTCCTCCCCGCCTCCCCCCGGACTCCACGACTGGCTCCAGCAGGCGCTCGCCCCCGAGTACGAACTCCTGCGGGAGCTCGGCGGCGGCGGCATGAGCCGGCTGTACCTGGCGCGCGAGCGGGCCCTGGGGCGGAACGTCGTGGTGAAGGTCCTCCCCCCGGAGTACATCACCGACGACAGCGTGGTGCGCTTCCAGCGCGAGGTCACCCTCACCGCGCGGCTCCAGCACCCCAACATCCTCCCCGTGCTCCGCGCGGGAAAGGCGGGGGAGCTGCTCTTCTACATCGCCCCGTTCATCGAGGGGGAGAGCCTCCGCCAGCGGATCGACCGCGAGCGCACGCTGACCACCGCCGAGACCACCGCGATCCTCGAGGAGTCGGCGCGCGCCCTCGCCTTCGCCCACGCCCGCGGGGTGGTGCACCGCGACGTGAAGCCGGCGAACATCCTCCTGTCCGACGGACACGCGGTGCTGGCCGACTTCGGCATCGCGCGCGCCCTCGTGCCCGAGCCCCATGCGCCGGCGATCACCCTGGCCGATACGCGCCCCGGGACACCGGCCTACATGGCCCCCGAACGCCCGGACGACGCGACCGCTGATCTCTACGCCCTCGGCGTCGTGGGGCACGAGATGCTCACCGGCGAGCGACCCGCCGGCGTCGTGACCGCGGCCTCGATCCTCCGGCTGCGCGCGGCGAACGGCGGCACCGACGATCGCGCCGCGCGACACCTCGCCCGCGTGATCGCGCGCATGCTCGCGGTGCGTCCCGCCGACCGCCTACCTTCAGCCGAGGTGCTGCTGCGGCAGCTCGCCAGCCCCGCGCGGGCGCTGGTGAGCCGATGGAGCCGCCCCGCGCTCGCCGCCCTGCTGCTCGTCGCCGCGGGCACGGCGCTCGTTGCCGGCGGTGCCGCCTTC
>DASWVQ010000052.1:0-2902 GCA_036401195.1 Gemmatimonadaceae bacterium | reverse complement strand
CTGGGGGTGTCCATCAACTTCGAGCTCGACGCGGTGATCGAGGACGCCGCGCTGGGGGCCGACGCGGAAGCCATGTTCCTGAATGACCTGGAGGAGTCGCGCGAGGTCTGACGCCGGACGGAACGGGGGATGCATCGGGGGGAAGGGACGCGGCCGCTGCGGGTCACCGGCCGCGGCTGCAGCCACCAGAAAAACACGAACGTCCATGCCGCGCTTCCTGCATCGCGTCACCCTTGGCGTCGCCCTCGGGGCGACGCTTGCCACCACGCTCCCCGCCCCCCTCCGGGCGCAGTCCGACACGATCGCCGCGCCCAAGACGGCGCTGTTCACCTGGCGCGACATGGTCCTCATGGGGGCCTTCGTGACCGCGACCGGGCTGGCGGCCCCCCTCGACCGGCACATCGCGAAGAGCCTGCAGGACTCCGCGGTGCAGGCGAATCACTTCCTCGGCGAGGTGGCCGACGTGGTGCGGACCACCGCCGCGCCGGGATCCTACGTGATCGGGATCGGGCTCTACACCTACGGGCGGCTGGCGAGGAACGAGCGCGCCGCCGACCTGGGGTTGCACGGCACCGAGGCCCTCGTGGTGGGGCAGGTGATCGGGACGGTGCTGAAGGGCGCCTTCGGCCGGCAGCGGCCGTACAAGGACATCGACAACCCGGACGACTTCAAGTTCGGGCGCGGCTACTCGACGAGCGGGGACTACCAGTCGTTCCCCTCGGGGCATACCATTTCCGCCTTCGCCGCGGCAGCCGCGGTCACGAGCGAGACGAGCCGCTGGTGGCCGAACACGCGCTGGATCATCGGGCCGGTGCTCTATTCGGGCGCGGCGCTCGCCGGCGCCTCACGCATGTACAACAACCGGCATTGGTTCAGCGACGTGATGTTCGGCGCGGCGATCGGCACCTTCGCGGGACTGAAGGTGGTGCGCTGGCACCACACGCACCCCGGGAACAAGCTCGATCGCTGGCTCCTTTCAGGCACGGTGAGCCGGGCGCCGAACGGGTCGGCGATGGTGCAGTGGTCGGTGACGCCGGACTTCACCGCGCGGTGAGCGGGCTCGCACGCCACGCCCCCCTTCGGGACCGGACGGCGCGCCTGCCGGCGCGCACGGTCCCCCCGGGGGACACGGCGTACTCGCGTCGGGCACCGGCGTCCCGGAGCCACGCGTGGCGTTGAAGGGGGGAATTTACCTCATCGCCTCCGTCGGCGGCCCCGCCGCCGAGCGCATCCTCGAGATCCAGCACGCGTACGACCCCCGGTTGGCGAGGGAGTGGCCCCCGCACGTCACCCTCGCCGGCTCATCGGGAATGGGGCCGATCGCCCCCGACACGACGGTGGAGGAGCTGCGCGAGCGCCTCGCGCCGATCGCGGCGGAGACGCCGCCCATGTCGCTCCCCTTCGGCGCACCGATCCGCTTCATGCAGTCGAACGTGGTGGTCCTTCCCCTCGACCCCCACGGCCCGCTGCGCGCGCTGCACGAGCGGATGAAGACGTCCGGGCTCCGCTTCGACCCGCCCCGCCACTACTTCACCCCGCACGCCACCCTCAGCTTCTACCCCGAGCTCGCCCCCGGCCGCGCGCGCGAGCTGCTGCGCCTGCGCGTCACCGATCCCGCCGAGATCGGGGCGATCGAGGCGTGGTACACGTCGCCGAACAGGTTGGGGAAGAAGCTGTTGCACCTGGAGCTGGCGGGGGCGAATCCGCCGGATCGCTGCTGATGGAAATTCAACAGACGGCCGCCGGCTCTCGGCTCTCGGCCCTCGGCTCTCGGCTCCGGAATCGGAAGCGCGCCTGGGCGGCTGCGCCGCCCTCTAGCGCGCAAACCGCATCGAGGTTGAACTTCGCCGGGTAAGGAAATCGAGCGCGCGCGCCCTCGCGCGCCGCTCGCATCCGATTCCGTGCCGAGGCCCGACGCCTGACGGCCGAGGCCCCCGCCTGCAGTTGCCGTTCGCCGTTTGCTGGTGAACGTCGACGACAGGCAAGGGCGTCGGGCTTCGGGCTTCTGGCGTCGGCACGAATCCGGAAGCGCGCCTGGGCGGCTGCGCCGCCCTTTGGCGCGCAAACCGCATCGAGGTTGAACTTCGCCGGAAAAGGAAATCGGCGTGGCGCCCGCAGGGCGCTCACGCCGCTTCCGATTTCGTGCTGAGAGCCGAGGGCCGAGAGCCGAGCGCCGGCGGCCGTCAGTTGCCGTTGGGTACGGATCCTCCCTGCGCACTAACTTTCCGTGATGCGCCCCATCCTCGCCGCCCTTCGCGACGACTCCACCGCCGCCGCCGCTCGCCTCTTCACCGACCTCGCGGTCGAGTACCTGGCCGCCACCACCGACCGCGGGCAGCCCGTCTCCACCCCGCGCACCGCCGCCGAGCTCGCGCCCCGATTCGACGAGCCCTTCCCCGCGCAGGGGCGCCCCCTCGCCGACATCGCCGCCCGGATCGCGCGCGAGGTGATCCCCGACTCCAACCGGCTCTGTCACCCACGCTACATCGGGCACCAGGTGTCGGCGCCCCTGCCCGCGGCGATCTGGTCGGAGCCTCTCATCGCGGCGCTCAACCAGTCGGTGGCGGTGTGGGAGATGTCGCCGGTGGCGACGCTGATCGAGGAGCGCGTGGTCGCCTGGATGCGCGAGCTCGCGGGATACGGACCGGGGTCGGGGGGGACGCTGACCTCCGGCGGCACCGAGGCCACCTTCACCGCCCTCCTCGCCGCGCGCGCGGCGGTGTTCCCCGAGGCGTGGGGGCTGGGGATGCACGCGGCGCGCGAGGGAGGGCCGGCCCGCCCCGCGATCGTCTGCGGGGAGCACGCGCACTACGCGATCGCTCGTGCGGCCGGCGAGATGGGGATCGGCGTCGGCAACGTGGAGACCGTCCCGTCGCGCGATTGGCGCATGGACCACGCGCAG
>DASWVQ010000051.1:0-12926 GCA_036401195.1 Gemmatimonadaceae bacterium | reverse complement strand
CCACGGCCGCCACCCGGGCCGCCGCGGCCACGGCCGCCACCACCACCACCGCCGCCGGGTCCCCGGCCGCGGCCACCACCGAAGCTGCCGCCCTGGCCGCCGAAGCTGGCGCCAGTGGAGCTCCCACCCTGCTGGTTGTTGTCAGCCATTGTCAGAACTCCAGACCGCCCTCACGGGCGCCGTCGGCCACTGCCTTGACGCGGCCATGGTACTGATACCCGGCGCGGTCGAAGACGACCTTGGTGATCCCCTTGTCCTTCGCGACCGTCGCAATGCCCTTCCCGACCGCGGTGGCCTTCTCCGTCTTCTTGCCCTCGCCCACCTTCGTGCTGGCGACCGTGGCGATCGTCTTCCCCGCCACGTCGTCCACGAGCTGGGCGTAGATGTGCTTCTCCGAGCGGAAGATCACGAGGCGCGGCCGCTCGGCCGTGCCCGCGACCTTCTTCCGGACCCGCAGGTGCCGGCGAAAGCGCTTTTCGCTCTTCGTCTTCGGCGTGCGCATGATGGCCATTACTTACCTCCCGCCTTGCCGGCCTTGCGCCGGATCTGCTCACCCTGGTAACGGACGCCCTTGCCCTTGTAGGGCTCCGGCTTGCGGAGCGACCGGATCTCGGCGGCCACCTGGCCCACCAGCTCCTTGCTCGCGCCCTCGACCACGACGACCGTCGGCGTGGTGGCGGTCAGCTTGACCCCCGCCGGCGCCTTCACCTCGATGGTGTGCGAATAGCCCAGGGACATCAGCAGCCCGTAGGGCTTCACCTCGGCCTTGTACCCGACGCCGGTGATCTCCAGCGTCTTCTTGTAGCCCGCGGTGACCCCCTCGACCATGTTGGCCACGAGGGTGCGGGTGAGCCCGTGGAGGGCCTTGTGCTGCTGCTCGTCGGAGGGCCGGCTGACGGTGATGACGCCGTTCTCCTGCGCGACGAGGATCCCCTTCGGGAGGGTGCGCTCGAGCTCCCCCTTGGGACCCTTCACCTTGATCGTCCCCTCGCCGAGGGTGACGGTGACGCCCGACGGCACCGTGATGGGCGCCTTGCCGATTCGTGACATGGGTAGGGGCTCCTTTACCAGACGAGGGCGACGAGCTCACCGCCGGTGCGCGACTGGCGCGCCTCGCGGTCGCTCATGAGGCCCTTCGAGGTGCTGAGGATCGCCATCCCGAGCCCGTTGCGCACGCGCGGGATCTCCCCCACGCCGACGTAGCGGCGGAGGCCCGGCGTGGACACGCGCTGGAGGTCACGGATCACCGGCTGGCCGCCCGCCGCGTACTTCAGGCGCACGCGCAGCAGCTGCTTGCCGTCCTCGGTCTCGACCGTCCCGTAGTCCTGGATGTAGTTGTTCTCCTTCAGGATCCGGGCGATCTCGGTCTTCATCTTCGACACCGGCATGTCGACGCGGCGGTGCTTCGATCCGCAGGCATTGCGGATCCGCGTCAGCATGTCGGCGATCGGATCGGTCATGCTCATTGAGGGTCTCTCTTTCCGGCCGTATCCCTGTGCAGGGACGTACCGGATTGTGGGGTGTTGAGCTGAAGGGACTAGGGACTCGGGGCTGGGGACGAGGGAACTGCGAAACAGCCTGGCTGTTCCCTAGTCCCCAGTCCCTATCCCCTGGGCCCCCGCTTACCAGCTCGCCTTGCGCACGCCGGGGATCATCCCCTGCAGTGCCAGCTCGCGGAAGCAGATGCGGCAGAGGCCGAAGCGGCGCAGGAACGCCCGGGGGCGGCCGCAGCGCTGGCAGCGGTTCTTCGTGCGCACCTGGAACTTCGGCTTGCGCTTGCTTCTCTCGATCAGGGCCTTACGCGCCATGAATCATGTCTCCTGGATCAGGCGCTCTTCGCGCCCTTCTTCTCCTCGCGGAACGGCATGCCGAGCTCCTTCAGGAGCGAGAAGGCCATGTCGTCGCGGGGCGCGGTCGTCACGAACGTGATGTCCATGCCGTGGATCTGCTCGATCTCGTCGTAGTTGATCTCCGGGAAGATCATCTGCTCCTTGATGCCGAGCGAGTAGTTGCCGCGGCCGTCGAACGACCGCGTGCCGAAGCCGCGGAAGTCGCGGATCCGGGGCACCGCCACCGAGATGAAGCGGTCCAGGAACTCCCACATGCGGGGGCCCCGGAGCGTCACCGCGGCGCCGATCTCCTGCCCCTCGCGGAGGCCGAAGTTCGCGATGGACTTCTTCGCCTTGCGGCGCATCGGCTGCTGGCCGGTGATGATCGCCAGCTCCTCCACCGCCGACTCGAGCAGGCGCGGCTGCTTCACCGCCTCGCCCATGCCGACGTTGATCACGATCTTCTCCAGCCCCGGGACCTCGTGCGGGTTCTTCAGGCCGAACTGCGCCATCAGCTTCGGCCGCACCGTCTCGGAATAGAATGCCTTCATGCGGGGGGCGGGGGCGGGGGTGCCGGCGCCCGCATGGGGCCCCCGCGCCTTCCGCTCCTTCGCCTTGCCGCCCGCGGCGGCCGCCTTGCCCTTCGCGCCGCCCTTGCTGGCGGCGCCCTTCGGCGCGCCGGCGCCCTTGGCGGAGCCACCCTTGGCCCCCCCCTTCGCGCCCGCGCCTGCCTTGCCGCCCTTCGTGTCCTTGGCCATGGTCGTCTCGCCTCGCTATGCGGTCAGCGCGCGCGCGGGATCGCCTGCCCGCTCTTCACGCTGATCCGCTCCTTGGTGCCATCCTCGTCGAGCTTCCGGCGGGTGCGCGTCGGCGCCCCCGTCTTCGGGTCGATGAGCATGACGTTCGACGCGTGGATCGGCGCCGGCATCTCGACGATCGCGCTCTGCTCCTCGGCCGAGCGCGCCCGCCGGTGCTTCTTCACGATGTTGATCCCCTCGACCACGATGCGCCCGGTCTTCGGGAGGACGCGCAGGACGGTGCCCTCGCGCCCCTTGTCGTCGCCGCGGACGATGCGGACCGTGTCACCCTTGGTGACGTGGATCTGCTCGCGCGCCGCGTTGTCCGCGTGCCGCTTGCGGTTGACCGCGCGGGCGCGGTCGGTGCGGCGATGCTTCAGGATGCGCATGTCAGAGCACCTCCGGCGCCAGCGAGACGATCTTCATGTAGCGCTTCTCACGAAGCTCCCGGGCCACCGGCCCGAAGATGCGCGTCGCCTTCGGCTCGCCATTGTCGTTGATGATGACCACCGCGTTCTCGTCGAACTTGATGTAGGAGCCGTCCTTGCGGCGCGTCTCCTTCACCGTGCGCACGACCACGGCCTTCGCCACCTCGGACTTCTTCACCGTCCCGTTCGGGAGGGCGTCCTTCACCGCGACGATCACGCGATCGCCGAGGCCGGCGTACCGCCGCCGGGTGCCGCCAAGCACGCGGATCACCAGGGCGCGCTTCGCGCCCGAGTTGTCCGCCACCTTGACCATCGATTCCTGCTGGATCATGGGTCGGGTCTCCTCAGCGCGCGCGCTCGACGATCTCGATCACCCGCCACCGCTTGTCCTTCGACAGCGGCCGGGTCTCGGCGATCCGCACGCGGTCGCCGACCTTCGCCGAGTTCTCCTCGTCGTGGGCCTTCAGCTTCCGGGTGCGCGTCACCATCTTGCCGTACACCGGGTGCGGCACGCGGCGTTCCACCGCGACCACCACCGTCTTCTGCATCTTGTCGCTGACGACCAGCCCCTCGCGCGTCTTCCGCGCGGCACGCTCCGCCGCCGGCGTGGCGCCCGCGGCCGAACCGCCCCTGGCGTTCGTCTTCGTGATCTCTGCCATTGTTCGCTCCTCAGGCCGTCATCAGCGCGCGCCGCCGGCCTTCGCCGGCGAGCGCCCAAGGGCCCGCTGGCGCTGGACCGTCTTGAGACGCGCAATGTCCTTGCGGATCGAGCGCAGCCGGAGCGGATCCTCCAGCGGCTCGGTCGCGCTGCGGAACCGCAGGCGGAACCGCTCCTCCTCCAGCTCGGCGATGCGGCGCGTCACGTCCGCGTCCGTCATCTCCTGGATCTCATCACTCCGCAGCGACATCAGCGTGCGCCTCCTCGCGGACCACGAACTTCGTCTTCAGCGGCATCTTGGCGGCGGCGAGCGCCATCGCCTTCTTCGCGACGTCCGGCGCCACCCCCTCCAGCTCGAACAGCACGCGGCCGGGCTTCACCACGGCCACCCACATCTCCGGCGAGCCCTTCCCCTTCCCCATCCGGGTCTCGGCCGGCTTCTTCGTGATCGGCTTGTCGGGGAAGATCCGGATCCACACCTTGCCGCCGCGCTTGATGTGGCGCGTCAGCGCCACGCGCGCGGCCTCGATCTGGCGCGCCGTGATCCACCCCGGCTCCAGGGCCTGCAGCCCGAAGTGCCCGAACGACACCTCGGCCCCGCGCGTCGCCAGCCCCTTCGTGCGCCCCTTGAACATCTTGCGGAACTTGACCCGCTTCGGACTCAGCATCGGTCGTCTCCTTACATGCCGGAGGAGTAGGTGGACCCGCGACGGTCATCCACCTTCTCGCCCTTGAAGATCCAGACCTTCACGCCGATGGCGCCGAAGGTGGTCCGGGCGGTGGACGTCGCGTAGTCGATGTCGGCCCGCAGCGTGTGCAGCGGCACCCGACCCTCGTGGTAGCCCTCGACGCGCGCGATCTCCGCGCCGCCCAGCCGGCCCCCCGCCTTCACCTTGATCCCCTGCGCCCCCATCCGCATCGCGCTCTGCACCGCGCGCTTCATCGCGCGGCGGAACGAGATGCGCTGGGCCAGCTGCGCGGCGATGTTGTCCGCCACCAGCTGCGCCTCGATCTCGGGACGCTTGATCTCCTCGACGTTGATGCCGACTTCCTTCCCCGTCAGCTTCGCCAGCTCGTCGCGGAGCTTGTCCACCTCGGCGCCCTTCTTCCCGATCACGACGCCCGGGCGGCCCGTGTGCAGCGTGACCACGACCTTCCCCGGCTTCCGCTCGATCACGATGTCCGCGATCGCGGCGTGCCCGAGGCGCGCCCGCAGGTACTTCCGGAGGAGCTCGTCCTCCTTCAGCAGCGCCGGCAGCTCCCGCCCGGCGTAGTACTTCGACTTCCAGTCCTTGGAGATCCCAAGCCGGAAGCCGATCGGATGCGTCTTCTGTCCCATTAGCGGCCCCCCCGCTCGGCCACGATGATCTCCACGTGGCTGGTGCGCTTCTGAATCGGAGTGGCCCGCCCCATCGCCGCCGGCGTGAAGCGCTTGAGCTTCGGCCCCTCGTTGACCACCGCGTGCTTGACGTAGAGATCATCCACGTCCAGCGCCGCGTTCGACTGCCGTGCCGCCTGCTCGGCGTTGGCGACCGCCGAGCGCAGCGTCTTCTCGATCTGCTTCGCCGCGTGCTTCTTCGAGAACGCGAGGTACGCGAGCGCGTCGTTCACGCTCTTCCCGCGGATCTCGTCGATCACGAGGCGCATCTTGTAGGGCGACTGACGGGTCGTGCGCTGGATCGCGCGCGCCTCGCTCGCGGCCTGGGTCCGGGTGGGCATGGGTTACTTGCCTCCCTTCGCCGGCGCGCCCTTCTTGTCGGCCGCCTTCGCCCCGGTGTGACCGCGGAAGAGCCGCGTCGGCGCGAACTCGCCGAACTTGTGCCCCACCATGTTCTCGGTCACGTACACGGGGATGAACTTGTTCCCGTTGTGCACCGCGAAGGTGTGGCCCACGAACTCGGGGAGCACCGTGCTCGCCCGCGACCAGGTCTTCACCACCTTCTTCTCGTTGCGGGCGTTCATCCCCTCCACCTTCTTCAGGAGGGCTTCCTGGATGAACGGCCCCTTCTTGACGCTGCGTCCCATGATCCGTCCCCGGGCTTACTGAGTGGCCTTGCCGCGGCGACGGCCGCGGACGATCAGCCGCTGCGACGCCTTCTTCTTGTTCCGCGTCTTCACGCCTTCCTTCTTGCCCCACGGGCTCACCACGTTCCGGCCGCCGCGCGTGCGGCCACCGTGCGGGTGGTCCACCGGGTTCATCACCTCGCCGCGCACCTTCGGGCGGCGCCCCTTCCAGCGCATCGCGCCCGCCTTGCCCAGCGACTTCAGCTCGTGCTCCGAGTTCCCCACCTCGCCGATGGTGGCCAGGCAGCGCCCGTGGATGAGCCGCATCTCCGTCGACGGCATGCGGAGGGTCACGTACTCCCCCTCCTTCGCCACGACCTGCGCCGACATCCCGGCCGAGCGGCACAGCTGCCCGCCCTTGCCGATCTTGAGCTCGATGTTGTGCACCGCGGTGCCCAGCGGGACCTCCGACAGCGGCAGGGCATTGCCCAGCCGGATGTCCGACCCCGGGCCGGCCACGATCGCGTCGCCCACCTTCAGCCCCTTGGGCTGCAGGACGTAGCGCTTCTCCCCGTCCTCGTACTCCACCAGCGCGATGCGCGCCGAGCGGTTGGGATCGTACTCGATCTCGCGGACGATCGCAGGCATCCCCTGCTTGTTCCGCTTGAAGTCGATGATGCGGTACTTGCGCTTGTGCCCACCACCGCGCCGGCGCATGGAGATGTGGCCGTGGTTGTCGCGGCCACCGCTCTTGGTCAGCGGCTCGGTCAGCGACTTCTCCGGCTCATTCCGGGTGATCTCGGCGAAATCCGAGACCGAGCGGAACCGGCTGCTCTTGGTGACGGGCTTGAACTGGCGAATGCCCACGGGTCAGCCCTCGAAGATCGGGATCGTGTCGCCTGCAGCAAGCGTCACGATGGCCTTTTTCCAATGATTACGGCGGCCGGTGGTCGCCCCCACGCGGCGGGTCTTCCCGCGCTGGTTGGAGGTCCACACGCCCTTCACCGTCACGCCGAAGAGCTGCTCGATCGCCGCGCGGATCTGCGGCTTCGACGCATCGGGGTGCACCTCGAAGGTGTATTCCCCACGCTCCTGGTAGGCCGCCGAGGACTTCTCGGTGATCAGCGGCCGCACGATGGTCCGAGTGATGGTCGGCATCGGTTACTTCTCCTTCTTCTTGGGGGCCGCCTTCTTGGCGGCGGCCTTCTTGGCGGGGGCCTTCTTCGCCGCCGCCTTCTTCGCCGGGGCCTTCTTCGCGGCGGCCTTGGGGGCCGGCGCCTTCCGGGCCGCGGTCTTCTTCTTCGCCGAGGCCTTCTCCGCCGACTTCTTCTTGCCGGCTTCGGCCTTCGGGGTGCGCGCCGGCTTCGCGGCCTTCTTCGCCGCCTTCGCCTTCGGCGCCGCCTCGGTCTCCGCGACCGGGCTCAGCGCCTGGCCGATCGCCGGGCCCTCGATGAGGACCACGTCGGACCAGAGCACGTGGTAGGTGGACGCGTCCACGAAGGGCATCACGTGCACCGTCGGCAGGTTGCGCGCGCTGAGGAAGACGTTCGGCTTCACGCCGTCGGTCAGCACCAGCACCTTCTTCCCCTCGAGCTCGAGGCGGCCGACGAGCGCCATCATGCGGGCGGTCTTCGGGGCGTCGAAGTCGAAGCGGTCGATCACGAGGAGCGCCCCTTCCCGGGCCCGGGCGTTCAGCGCGCTCTTGCGCGCCAGCGCCTTCACCTTCTTGGGGAGGTCCTGGTGGTAGTTGCGGTCGTTGGTCGGGCCGAACACCGTGCCGCCGCCCACGAAGTGCGGGGCGCGCGTCGAGCCCTGGCGCGCGCGCCCGGTGCCCTTCTGCTTCCACGGCTTCTGGTTCCCGCCCGTGACGTACTTGCGGATCTTGGTGTGCGCGTTGGCCTGGCGCTGGTTGGCGAGGAACGCCTTCACCGCCTGGTGCATCACCGGCATGTTGACCGTCCCGTCGAACGTGTCGCCCGGGAGGGCCACTGCATCCCGCTGCGTCCCCTGCTGGGTGTACGCGGCGGCTTGGAGATTCGTCTGGTCAGCCATGGCTTACCCCTGCTTCCGCACGACGACGATGCCGTTGGTCGGCCCCGCCACCGCGCCGCGGACGTAGATCAGGTTGCGCTCCGCGTCGACCTTCTCCACGCGAAGCCCGATCTGCGTGTGGCGCGCGGCGCCGTAGTGCCCCGGCATCTTCTTGCCCTTGATGACGCGGGACGGGTCGGTGCCGGGCCCGATCGAGCCGGGCCGGCGGTGCTTGGTGTTGCCGTGCGTGTTCGGGCCACCGCCGATCCCATAGCGCTTCACGACGCCCTGGAAGCCGCGGCCCTTGGAGGTGCCGGTGACCTTGACGATCTCGCCCGGGGTGAACACGTCCACGCCGATCGTGTCGCCAACGTTGTAGCTGGGGATCTCCGCGCCGGGGTTCCCCTTGCTGTCGAGCCGCACGGAGCGGAGGACCGCCGGCGGGGCGTCGAGCCCGGCCTTCTTCGCGTGCCCGACCGCCGCCTTGCTGGCGCGGCGCCCACGCGGGGTGCGCTCCCCCTGCTTCGACTCGCGCGCCACGCGCTGCGCGCCCAGCCCGAGCTGGACCGACGCGAAGCCCGCCGCCGCCTTGTCCGTCACCTGGAGCACGTGATTGGGCTCCGCTTCGATGACGGTGCAGGGGACCTGCTCCCCCTGCGCAGTGAAGATCTGGGTCATCCCCAGCTTCTTCCCGATGATGCCGATCATGATTTCCTCTGCGTAGTCACTGCCGAACGGCGGCAGTTGGACCGTGGATGTCGAGGCGCCGGGGCGACTCTCGCCATCGCGCGAACACCGATGCTGCGTCCTGCTGTCCTGCTGTCCTGCTGTCCTGCTGTCCTGCGATCCTGCGTCCGGCCTCACTCGACCTTGATCTCGACGTCCACGCCCGCGGGGAGGTCGAGCTTCGTGAGCGCGTCCACCGTCTGCGCGCGCGAGTCGAGGATGTCGATCAGCCGCTTGTGCGTCTTCAGCTCGAACTGCTCGCGCGACTTCTTGTCGACGTGCGGCGAGCGCAGGACGGTCCAGCGCTCCGTCTTCGTCGGGAGCGGGATCGGCCCCGAGACCTGCGCGCCCGTCTTCTCGGCGGTGCGCACGATGTCGGCCGACGCCTGGTCGATCACGGCGTGGTCGAAGGCCTTGAGGCGGATGCGAATTCTGCCAGCCATGGGGATTTCTCGAAGGGAGAGGGGCTGGGGACTAGGGGCTGGGGACCAGGGGGTTCCCTGGTCCCGAGTCCCTAGACCCTAATCCCTGGTTACGCGAGGATCTTGGTCACGACGCCGGCGCCAACGGTGCGCCCGCCCTCACGGATGGCGAAGCGGACCTGCTCCTCCATCGCGATCGGGGTGATCAGCTCGATCGTCATCGTGATGTTGTCGCCCGGCATCACCATCTCCGTCCCCTCGGGGAGCTGGATGGTCCCGGTCACGTCGGTCGTGCGGAAGTAGAACTGCGGGCGGTAGCCCTTGAAGAACGGCGTGTGGCGGCCGCCCTCTTCCTTCGTGAGGATGTACACCTCGGCCTCGGCCTTGGTGTGCGGGGTGATGGAGCCCGGCTTCGCCAGCACCATCCCGCGCTCGATCTCCTCCTTCTGGATGCCGCGGAGCAGGAGGCCGACGTTGTCGCCCGCCTGGCCCTGGTCGAGCAGCTTGCGGAACATCTCGACGCCGGTCACCACCGTCTTCTTCTCGGCGCCGAAGCCCACGACCTGCACTTCCTCGCCGACCTTGATGATGCCGCGCTCGATACGGCCGGTCGCCACGGTGCCGCGGCCGGTGATCGAGAACACGTCCTCGACGGGGAGCAGGAAGGGCTTGTCGGTCTCGCGGACCGGCTCGGGGATGAAGCTGTCGAGGGCGGCGTACAGCTCCTCGATCTTCGCCACCCACTGCGGGTCACCGTTGATCGCGCCCGTGGCCGAGCCGCGG
The DNA here is from genome assembly GCA_036401195.1 of Gemmatimonadaceae bacterium. Lineage (GTDB taxonomy): Bacteria > Gemmatimonadota > Gemmatimonadetes > Gemmatimonadales > Gemmatimonadaceae > JACDHQ01. The sequence goes on along the minus strand of DASWVQ010000051.1, from coordinate 3,248 downwards.
ATCACCGGGGCGTCGTCGCCGGCGTAGTCGTACTTCGAGAGCAGCTCGCGGACCTCGAGCTCGACGAGGTCGAGGAGCTCGGGATCGTCGACGAGGTCGCACTTGTTGAGGAACACGACGATGCGGGGCACGTTCACCTGGCGGGCCAGGAGGATGTGCTCACGTGTCTGCGGCATCGGGCCGTCCACGGCCGACACCACGAGGATCGCGCCGTCCATCTGCGCGGCGCCCGTGATCATGTTCTTCACGTAGTCGGCGTGCCCGGGGCAGTCGACGTGCGCGTAGTGACGGTTCGGGGTCTCGTACTCGACGTGCGACGTGGCGATCGTGAGGATCTTGGTCGCATCGCGACGGCCCTGCGACTCCGACGCCTTCGCGACCTCGTCGTAGGCGACGTACTTGGTGCCGTAGCCCTTGTCGGCCGAGATCTTGGTCAGCGCCGCGGTCGTCGTGGTCTTGCCGTGGTCGACGTGGCCGATGGTGCCGACGTTCACGTGCGGCTTGTTCCGCTCGAACTTTGCCTTCGCCATGGGTGTGCTTCCGGGTTGAAAATGAACTCTGTGGTGCCGCCCAGCGGGTCGGCGGAGCGTTCGGGCCGCGCGGCGGCCCCCTCGGTCTTACGCCTTCACCTTCGCGACGATCTCTTCCGCCTTGGACTTCGGCACCTCGTCGTAGTGCGCGAACTCCATCGAGTACACGGCGCGCCCCTGCGTCATCGAGCGGAGCTTCGTCGAGTAGCCGAACATCTCGGAGAGCGGCACCGTCGAGGCGATCACCTGCGCTTCGCCTCGCTGCGTCATCCCCCCGATCTTTCCGCGCCGCGACGACAGGTCGCCGAGCACGTCGCCCATGTAGGCCTCGGGCGTCACCACTTCCACGTTCATCAGCGGCTCCAGGAGCACCGGCTGCGCCTTGCGCGCCGCCTCCTTGAAGGCCATCGAGCCGGCGATCTTGAACGCCATTTCGCTGGAGTCCACCTCGTGGTAGGAGCCGTACGTCAGCTCCACCTTCACGTCCACCACCGGGTAGCCGGCGAGGACGCCCGTCTCCAGCGCCTCCTTGATGCCCTGCTCGACCGGGCCGATGTACTCGCGGGGGATCACGCCGCCCACGATCTTGTCCTCGAAGACGAAGCCCTGGCCCGGCTCCGACGGCTGCAGGTTGATGACCACGTGGCCATACTGCCCCTTGCCGCCCGACTGCCGGATGAACTTCCCCTCCACCTTCTCCGCGCGCTTCCGGATCGTCTCGCGGTACGCCACCTGCGGGCGCCCCACGTTCGCCTCCACCTTGAACTCGCGCATCATGCGGTCGACGATGATCTCGAGGTGGAGCTCGCCCATCCCCGCGATGATCGTCTGCGACGTCTCCGCGTCCGTGTGCACGCGGAAGGTCGGGTCCTCCTCCGAGAGCTTCGCGAGGGCGATCGCCAGCTTGTCCTGGTCCGCCTTCGTCTTCGGCTCGATCGCCACCTCGATCACCGGATTCGGGAACTTCATCGCCTCGAGGATGATCGGCTTGTCGTCGTCGCAGAGCGTGTCGCCCGTGCGCGTCTCCTTCAGCCCGATCGCCGCGGCGATGTCGCCCGCGCGCACTTCCTCGATCTCGTCCCGCTTGTTCGCGTGCATCTGCAGCAGGCGGCCGACGCGCTCCCGCTTGTCCTTCGTCGAGTTGTAGACGTACGAGCCCGACTTGAGCACGCCCGAGTACACCCGGAAGAAGGTCAGCTTCCCCACGAACGGGTCGGTCGCGATCTTGAACGCCAGCGCGGCGAAGGGCGCGTCGTCCTGCACGTCGCGCGACTCCTTCGTCTCGTCGTGGTGCGGCAGGTGCCCCTCGATCGCGGGCACGTCCACCGGCGCCGGCAGGTAGTCGATCACCGCGTCCAGCAGCGCCTGCACGCCCTTGTTCTTGAACGACGCCCCGGTCAGCACCGGCACCATCAGGTTCGCCACGGTCGACTTGCGGATCGCGCGACGGATCTCCTCGAGCGTCAGCTCCTCGCCCCCGAGGTACTTTTCCATCAGCTCGTCGTCCGCCGTCACGGCGTGCTCGACGAGCGCGGCGCGCTCACGCTCCACCCGCTCCTGCATGTCGGCCGGCACGTCCACCACCGTGAACGTCTTGCCGAGCGTCTCGTCGTCGAAGATGTACTGCTTGCGCTCCAGCAGGTCGATGTGCCCCGTGAAGAGCTCCCCCGACCCCACCGGCAGCTGCAGCGGGTACGCGTCCTTCGTCAGGCGGTCCCGGATCATCGCCAGGCAGCGGTCGAAGTCCGCGCCCACGCGGTCCATCTTGTTCGCGAAGATCATCCGCGGCACGCCGTAGCGGTCCGCCTGGCGCCACACCGTCTCCGTCTGCGGCTCCACGCCCGCGACCGAGTCCAGCAGCGTCACCGCACCGTCGAGCACGCGGAGCGAACGCTCCACCTCGACGGTGAAGTCCACGTGCCCCGGCGTGTCGATGATGTTGATCCGGTGCTGGATCCCGTTCCGGGTCCAGAACGCCGTCGTCGCCGCCGACGTGATGGTGATGCCGCGCTCCTGCTCCTGCTCCATCCAGTCCATCGTGGCGGTACCCTCATGGGTCTCGCCAAGCTTGTGCGACCGGCCGGTGTAGTAGAGGATTCGCTCGGTCGTCGTCGTCTTACCGGCATCGATGTGGGCCATGATGCCGATATTGCGATATCGATCGAGGGGAGTGGTGCGGGCCATGGGAGTTCTCTCGCTGCGGGAGGCGGCACTTTACCAGCGATAGTGGGAGAAGGCCTTGTTGGCCTCCGCCATGCGATGCGTATCTTCGCGCTTCTTCACCGCCGAGCCGCGATTGTTGGCCGCGTCCATCAGCTCCGCCGACAGCCGGTCGACCATGGTCGACTCGGAGCGCGCGCGCGCGGCGCTGATGATCCAGCGAATGGCCAGCGCCTGGGCGCGATCGCTGCGCACCTCGACCGGCACCTGGTAGGTGGCGCCGCCGACGCGCCGGGAGCGTACCTCGAGATGCGGCCGCACGTTCTCGAGCGCATCGTGGAAGGCGCGCAGCGGATCGGCGCCGGACTTCTTCTGGATCTGATCGAAGGCGCCGTAGACGATGCCCTCGGCCGCCGACTTCTTGCCGGCGTACATCATCGAGTTCATGAACTTGGTCACGACGGTGTCGCCGAATCGAGCATCCGGCAGCACCTCACGCTTCAGGGCGGCGCGACGACGGGACATCGCTCTACTCCTTACTTCGGACGCTTGGCGCCG